>SXPC01000233.1 GCA_005778225.1 Planctomyces sp.
ATCAAGACGGCGACAGCTGCGATAACTGCGGCAGCACATACACGCCGGCTGACTTGATTGATCCCAAGAGTACCCTGTCGGGCGCGACGCCTGAAGTTCGGACCGCGGATCACCTCTTCGTCGATATTGAACAACTTCACGACTTCCTGGAAACATGGACTCAAACGGGCGACCATCTTCAGACAGAAGTTGCAAACTATCTGAAGGGGCACTTCCTGTCTGAGCCGTTGCGTGAATGGGACGTTTCCCGCCCTGCCCCGTATTTCGGTTTCGAGATTCCCGACTCAAAGGGAAACTACTGGTATGTCTGGTTTGATGCACCGATCGGCTACATCGGCTCCACTCAAGATTGGTGCGACAAACACGGCGAGAACATCAATGACTGGTGGAAATCAGACAAGACGGAAGTCCACCACTTCATTGGGAAAGACATCACCTATTTCCATACTCTCTTCTGGCCCGCGATGCTTAAGACCGCTGGATTCACTTTACCGACGAAAGTGCACATCCACGGCTTTCTGAAAGTCGATGGCGAGAAGATGGCGAAGACAAAGGGGACGTTTATTAATGCGTCCACTTACGCGAAGTTTCTCGATCCACAGGCCCTGCGTTACTATTTCGCGACTCGGCTCAATGGTCGCAACGAAGACCTTGACTTGAATCTCCAGGACTTCGTCGACCGGGTCAATTCGGATCTCGTCGGTAAGGTCGTCAATATTGCGTCTCGAACCGCGAAGTTTATCGCTGGGCAGACGCTCGCCGAGACCTATCCAGACGATGGCGGGTTGTTTGAGACGTTCAAGTCGAAGGGCGATGCTCTCAAGCAGTTTTACGAAGCCGCTGATACTGCCGCGGCGATGAGAGAGATCATGGCGTTGGCGGATCTGGCCAATAAGTACGTCGAAGACAAACAGCCTTGGACGCTCAAAAAGGATCCTGCCAAGGCAGAAGAACTGAACGCAGTCTGTTCGGTTGCTCTCAATCTGTTCCGTCAGTTGGTCATTTATCTATCCCCGGTTCTGCCTAAGCTGGCTCAGCAGACAGCCGAACTGTTGGGGGATCCGATCACGTCTTGGTCACAGGTCGAAAAACCACTGACGGGAACGACCGTCAACAATTTCTCTCACATGATGAAACGCCTCGAACTCGCACAGGTAGAAGCCATGATCGAAAGCTCGAAACAAGATAACATTCCCGCCCAAACAGCCGCTGCAGCTGCCCCTGCCACCAATCCCAGCGAAGAGACACAAATCTTCATGGTCGATAGTGGCGAGCCACTGTCGAAGGAGCCGCTGGCGGAAGAATGCACGATTGAAGACTTCATGAAAGTCGATCTGCGGGTTGCCCGGGTTGTGGAAGCCAATCATGTCGAAGGGGCCAACAAGCTTCTCCAACTGACGCTGAGCCTGGGAGGCGATGTGCGAAAGAACGTCTTCGCAGGCATCAAGTCAGCGTACAAACCGGAAGATCTCGTTGGCCAGCTCGTCATCTGTGTTGCGAACCTGAAGCCACGCCAGATGAAATTCGGCCTGAGCGAAGGGATGATCTGTGCTGCTGGCGAAGGAGGGAAGGAAGTCTTCGTTCTGAAACCAGACACGGGCGCTCGACCAGGTCAGCGGGTTCATTAAGTGTTTCTAGTCTTAGGCGAGCGGGGGGTGTGAACCCCCTGTCTTTCTCAGATCGAATCGAATAGCGCACGCCATGCTTCTTTATCCTCTTCCAAGACGAACTCGTATTGCCCTGACTGGCAAAGACCGCCAGACGCTTCTACACGGCTTCTGCACGAACGAGATCAAGAAGTTGATCCCCGGGCAGGGATGCGAGGCGTTCATCACGAACATCAAGGCGCGGGTCCTCGGGCATGTCTTCGTCGCGGCAACGGAAGAGACACTGTATCTGGATACGGTGCCCGATCAGGCGACAACGCTGATGACTCACCTCGACCGTTACATCATCACAGAAGACGTTCAACTGGCGGATCTGAGCGAACAGGTCAGCTGTTACTTTGCCACGTCTGCCTCCTTTGAGCCGCAGACTCAGGGACATGGCGTTGGAGCCGCTCCGCAGTTAGCCCCTTATGCACATGCGCAGATGGAGATCGCAGGAACTCCCGTATTCATTCAGCGTCTCGACTGGTTTCAGAAGCCTGGCTATCTGATGGTGGTTCCTGTTGACGCAGCAAGCAACGTCGTGGGAGCCTTGGAATCGCAGGGACTGACACTTTCGACAGCCGATCAGTTTGATCAAGACCGTATCGCGGCTGGTTTTCCCCTGTTTGGAAAAGACATCTCAGACGCGAACCTGCCTCAGGAGGTCGATCGCACGGAACTGGCAATCTCATTCAAAAAGGGCTGTTATCTCGGACAGGAGCCGATCGCGAGACTCGATGCCCTGGGTCACGTCAATAAGATTCTTCGACGAGTCGTCATTTCAGGAGCAGGAACGGAGTCGCCGGTGACGCTCGTCGATCCGCAGTCTCAAAAAGAAGCGGGGACGCTGACCTCGGTCGCGGTGCCTGACGGCACGGGAACATCGGTTGGTCTGGGATATCTGAAAACGGCCTTTGCGAATCCAGGAACGGAACTGGTAAGTTCAACGGGAGCAACAGCCGTCGTGCAGTGACGATTTTGCCTGAGCAGCGTGATCCCGTTCGGAAAACTAGACGTTCACAAGGGAAGTCGCGTGATCACGGGCCAGGATCAATGCCGGACGTTTCATTTCCTCAAGATGGAGAACTTCGATGATTCGTTTGCTCATGGTCAGTTTTGTATTGGCATTCACCGGGGGAGTGCTGCAGGCCGAAGAAATCCCCAATCCGCTTTACAGCAACTGGGCGAAGTTCAAGCCCGGGACATCGGTCACACAGAGAAATGTCGTTGACGCTCCCGGGTTCAAGACCGAGACCGAATTGACGTATGAACTCGTCAAAGTGACGGACACGAACCTGACCCTCAAATACAGTACGAAGATGAGTTTCAACGGTCAGGCTGTCACGACGCCCCCTCAGGAAATTGTTCACACCAAAATGGTGACTAAGCATCCCTCTCCGGCTGCGTCCCAGGATCAGGATTACACCAGCGAAAAAGATCCCGATGAGACGCTGACGATTGGTGATAAGAAAGTGACCTGCAAAGTGTCACGATCAACCAGCAAGATGGCTGGTATTCAATCCAGCACGAAGGTCTGGATGTCGGATGATGTTCCGGGCCAGACGTTAAAGATGGAATCGACGGTCGATCAGGGGCCAGCCGGCAAGACGGTCTCGACGCTGGAAACGATTAAGATCGACATCAAGTAGGCTGATTTTGGGCCCCTCGTCCGGTCTTTGAGTTCGGACTTTCCGGATTTTGCGATTCCTGCAAAAATGCTCTCCTATGAGTGCGCAGGGATCGCGAATTCACACCGGGTCACGGACTGACCAGAACGCGGCGTCTTCTTCAGGACGTCAGGCGGGACTGGAGCGGTTGCGGATTGTCGCGACGCTATTGGTCGTCTGGCTGCATGCGACAATCGCATACATTGCGATCCCGCTTCCCGGCCTGGCATGGCCGGTGCACGAGGCATCGAACTCCTGGCTGATCAACGTCAGCTTCTGGTTCATTCAGAGCAGCATCATGCCGCTGTTCTTTGTCCTCTCGGGGATTGCAGCGTTTCATTTGTGGTCGAAGAAATCGCCGATCGAGTTTTTGAAACATCGCCTGTTTCGTCTGGGCGGGCCGTTGCTGGCGGGGACGATCCTTGTCCTGCCGTTTGATATGTATCTGTGGGCCATTGGCTGGGTAGTGACAGGGCGATATGAGCCGGTCAAATTGAAGTCGTTGAAGTTTTCAGACGCAGATTCGCAGATGTTTTTCGGGTTTGCACATCTGTGGTATCTGGTGGCTCTTTTCATCATCTCGGCACTGGCATGTCTGGCGATGGTTAGCCAGCAGCGCGTCGTCACATGGTGGAGAAGTCGTCGAGACATTGAAGGCGTTTTACGGTTCCCTTCACAACGCCATCGTGTTTGGAAATCGACTCTTCTGGCGATCACCTTCATGGGATTGGCGGTTGGTTTCTTTTATCTGTCACCACGAATGACTTTGGGATTCAAACATGGGTTTGAACCGCACGTGACGCACGTGGCTTATTATGCGATATTCTTTGCGACTGGCTGGTGGATGACGACCTCTCAGCTAAGGTTATCGCATCCCTGGGTCTTCTGCATTCTGGCGCTGGCGATGTTTGTTCCTGCTTACGCGAGCAGCCACCAGTATCTTTCTTCGGGTGAAATGGATCATGCTTCCTATGTTGCGAGTTCAGCGCTAATCCCGATGACGGCTGTGTTGACAGTTGCTGCCGCGATTGGCTGGGCATTGAAGTCACAACGCGAACTGACACCGCGTGAGACGTATCTTTCGCAGATGTCTTTGTGGATCTATCTGGCGCATCATCCGTTGGTTGGCGGGATGCAGACGCTTCTGTATTTTGTGACGCTGCCAGTCATTCTCAAAGCTGTTTGTGCAATGGCTGTGAGCGTTACTTTTTGTGCGTTGAGTTATCGCTGGGTACGCCGAGGGATGATCGCGAAGTTGATGTATGGACGCAACATGCCATCGCTGGCTGAAATCGAAGCAGCCAACGTTCAAATCACAGAAACGATTCGTCGAGCCGCTTAACTGGGCGATGACAGCGAGCAACTCGGAGTCGTTGAGAGCTCTGCTTTACGCCCGATCTGGCTGACAGCTGGTGATTCCACTTCGGCTTGCAGAATCAATGGAGCCAGATACTGACGCACGAACGCACGATTCGTGCAGCCGAAATGTCCTGCGAGGTTCCAGGATTTAAACATCTCCATGCGAAACGGGTGTTGAATCAGCTTGTCATTTCGATGACGAAATCCGATCGCGCCAGCAGAGACCGTAAATCTGCGGTCCATTGTGCCGAAGACCGCCGTCCCGATGCCCAGGAAGAACATGTCGGTGACGCAGTAGAAGTGATGAATGTGATGGGAAACTTTGTCCCAGATCGGTGCGAAGTCGTATCCCGGCGAAACCGCCGGAGCCAACAGAATCGCAGTTCGAATTTGGCGTCCTGCGGGCAAGAGTTCCAGCGTCATCATCGTCATCCCACCTCCGCCGGAGTGGCCGATGAGTGTGACCGGGCGGCCGGGGTATTCGTCCTGATATTTGACGATCCTGTCGACGAGGACTTGTGCCTGAGCTTTGTTACGTTTGGTGCGGATCAGGTTAACGGGCCCGACGCGTTTGCCGCTGGTCCAGTCGTGCATCGTGATGGCTTCCGGAACACCCGCGTCGAGCAGTCCCATGGCAACGCTGCGATTGAGAACCCCTTTGCCCTCGATCCCTGGCATGATGACGATCAGGCCCTTGTCGAGGCGTTCCTCGGAGATCGTGTCATATTGCTGAACGAAGAGAGGCCCGAATGGCACTTTCCAGAGAGCGAGCAGGGAGCTGATACCGGCATATTTTTCAGGAACGTTCAACTTAACACCAATACCTGTTTGAACGCAGGTCAGATTGACAGGGCCAGGATTTCGAAAGAGGCAGTCAGCTTCGATCTTAATGACTACGCACAGGAAACGCGAAAACTTCCTGTTCGGTTTCAGGGAAGTACGCTAATCTGGAATAATCTGTGGATGCACAAATGCACCAATGACGTTCCTACACTCGAGATTCTAACCTGATGGCCAAAGAACGTATTGATGATTATGAACTGATTGCGCCACTTGGAACAGGGACGGTCGGAACCGTCTATCGTGCTAAAAATACCAAGACTGGCCAGGACGTTGCGCTGAAGATTCTCATTCCCAGCGTCGCGACCAATCCGGAAATCGCAGCTCGATTCCAGCGGGAAATCGAAGTTCTCGAGCGACTCAGTCATCCCAATATCGTGCAGTATTTCGGCAGCGGACGACATAATGGACGACTTTATTACACGATGGAGATCGTTGATGGCGGGTCTCTGAAAGATTTGCTCAACAAAGAAGGTCGGCTCCCCTGGCAGGACGTCATCGAGATTGGCTGGCAGATTTGTTCTGCCCTCCAGCATGCTCACAACCTGGGAATTATTCACCGCGACTTGAAGCCCGCCAACCTGTTTTTTACGAAAGACAATCGTCTGAAGCTGGGCGACTTCGGACTGGCTCTCGATATGACAGCCGCTGCCGAACTGACAGCGACCGGGCTGACGGTCGGGACCTATCTTTACATGGCTCCTGAGCAGATTCGTGGCGAGCGGACGATCTCCAATAAGACCGATC
>SXPC01000234.1 GCA_005778225.1 Planctomyces sp.
GACGGCTACGGCTACGGCGACGGCTCCGGCTACGGCTACGGCGACGGCTCCGGCGACGGCTCCGGCTACGGCTCCGGCTCCGGCTACGGCGACGGCTACGGCTACGGCGACGGCTCCGGCTACGGCTACGGCGACGGCTCCGGCGACGGCTCCGGCTACGGCTCCGGCTCCGGCGACGGCTCCGGCTACGGCTCCGGCTCCGGCTACGGCGAACAATAGGCCCGCCATCAGGGCGGTGTGTTAAGACAGGATGTCACTTGATCAATGGATTGACGAGCGCTGCCCTGATGGATCTTTCAAGGAACGAGAGTGAAAAATGTCCCGAAAAATCACAACCTGTTGCATCATCCGATGCGACACCTGCCAAGGCCGGGAAGTCTTTGCCGACATGGCGGAGAAGACACCAGAGGACGGCGGATGGATCGGAGACCAGTGTCCAGGCTGTCGAGCCAAATCGATGGGAGGAGAACCAAGCGGAAGCCTGGCAAGCCTACCGGGAGAATCCGAACGAACAGACAGCATGGGCGGTTGCAGTCACCTATGAGGCGAATGTTCGCCTGCAGGCGTCAAAGCGTCTCGCCACACTCGCCTCGTCAAGTCTGTTTGATCTCGATGACCTGATCATGATCGGCCTGTTGGCAGTCAAGGAATGCGTTCCCAAATTCGATGTCACTCGACGGACGAAATTCATGTCGTTCGCTCAGTCTCGAATGATGGGAGCGATGATCGACGAAATCCGAAAGCTCGACTGGACTCCGCGTCTGGTTCGAGGGAAACAAACCAAGTTAGAGAAGGCTCGCCAGTCTTTCTTTGAGCTTCATGGTCGTCAACCTGAAGACGTCGAACTGATGGACGAGCTGCAGATCGATGAGCCAGGGTTTGCGAAGCTTCACTCAGAAGCCAGCTCGCCCAAAGTTGGATCACTTTACCGCCCACAGTACGAGACGGACTCGGGACGAAGCACAAGTCTTCATGACTTGCGCGAGGACGGTGGCCAGGAAGACCCAAAGGAACGATTGAAGCGGAAAGAGTTGCTTGCAAAAGTCGCTCAGAACCTCAATCGAAACGAACGATTGATCGTGATTCTCTACTACTACGAGGACTTGACGATGAAAGAGATTGGCAAACATCTCGACCTCTCGGAATCGCGAGTCTCGCAGATGCATGCATCGATTCTTAAGCGACTACGCCAGAGACCAGACCTGAAAGCGGCGTAGTTTTCGACACCATTTTCACTAACTGCGAGGAAGGTACGCGCTGTGAGCGACGTCAATACATTTCATGTTTACGGCGGTCAGTTGATCGACATCGCCAACCCGACTGACGAGATGATCGACATCGAAACGATCGCACATGCGTTGAGCCAGATGTGTCGTTTCGGTGGCCACACCAACCAATTCTACTCGGTCGCTCAGCATAGCGTTTGTGTGTCGCTTCTGTGTGATCCGGAAAACGCATTGAAGGGCCTACTTCACGACGCTCCTGAGGCCTACATCGGTGATGTCATTCGTCCGATGCAACTGCATATCAACCCGCGGTTCGCGGTTCTGGACGCGGCCTGGCAAGAAGCGATCCGTCGAAAGTTCGAGTTGCCCGGTTCCCTCATGACCGACGATGTCAAACACGCTGACAACGGCATGCTGCGATACGAAGCAGAACGACTGCTGAGTCCGCCAGCTGTCGGCGATCCGTGGTGGGAACATCTGCCTGAACTCAAGGTCGACAAGCCATGGATGAATCGCTTCACCTTCTGGTCTCCGACAGAGGCCAAATATCAGTTCCTCAAACGCTTCGCAACTCTCACAGCCGGACCACTAACCACATGAACAACGAAGACATTCAACTCGCATTAGATCATCTGCAGTCCCTTGCTGTGCTGCGTGGCTTCAGTCCGGCGATGGTCGAACACTGGCAGCACATGTCGAACGGGTTCACTCGCATGCTCGAGTACTCCACGCTCCATCAAATCATCACCGACCTTTCCTGGTAATCGCATCGTGCGGTTGCCTCTGAATCTCAGTCATCAAGGAAGAATTTTAATGTCACGTATCAAGCGACAAGACGGGCAAACGACCGTTCTCCGCAACAAGCACACTGGCGAGCAAATCACGCTCAAGAACATGTCTCGATTCCAAGCGGACACCGAGATCACTGCGTCCGAGCAATGGGAAGTTTATCCAGGCGAGAAAGCTCCCAAAGAGCCCCCTGCTCCTGTGGCAACAACTCAGGCAACGAAGCCAGCAGCAGCGATTCCTGCCACTGACAAACCAGCCATCGAAACGAAGTAAACACACGTGTGGGGTAGCGGTGTCGGGGTGTCACGATGACTAGCCTGACCCACGGATTAGGGTTCCTCCTCATCGTTGCCCACTTAGCAGAGAGTTCGAAACAACCAGTGTTTTGCATGGACTTGCGGACGCTGGCAACCGGGTTTGACTCCCGGTCTCTGCTTTTTCCTCAACTCAAGCATTCAAGGACCACTCTATGAAACGTACCGGAAACGCCGAAATCGTCGCGATCGTTTGTGTCATGCTCGCCATCGCATTCTTTGTGCTGATCTGGCTGTTTGCCTGGCCACAGTATCGCGTTTGGCAACAAGGCATGGAGGGCAAAGCTGCTCTCATGCGAGCAGAGCAAGAAAAGCAGATCGAGATCGAGCAGGCAAAGGCGGAAGTTGAGTCCGCACGATTGCGAGCGGAAGCCATCCAGATCGTCGGTAAAGCATCGCAGGATTTTCCCGAGTACAGGACTCAGGAATTCATTGGTGCGTTCGCCGAAGCCATGAAGAACGGTCAGATTCAAAAAATCATTTACGTTCCGACAGAGGCAAACATCCCGATCATTGAAGCCAGAAACTAGTTGGCAATGAAGAGTCGTGTTCCGCATTGGATTAACCGCGTCGCCACGTATCAACAGGTCAAATCATGCAAGTACTTCAGCAACACTTCTGGCTAGACGAGCCCTTCACTCGCCCGCTTCCCGATCGACCGTTGGTCGTCGACGGTTTTGCCGGTGGCGGCGGTGCATCGACTGGCCTGGAGTGGGCCACCGGGCATCAGGTTGACATTGCGATCAACCATGATCCCCGCGCCATCGCAATGCACCAAAACAACCATCCTCAGACTCGCCACTACATCGAGAACATCTGGGATGTTGATCCCGTTGAAGTCTGCGAAGGTCGCGACGTGGATGCCGCCTGGTTCTCTCCAGACTGCACACACTTCAGCAAAGCGAGAGGATCCAAGCCGGTTCGAAAAGAGATCCGCGGTCTCGCCTGGGTCGTCATCAAATGGGCGGAAACCGTTCGTCCCCGGATCATCTTTGTCGAGAACGTGGAAGAGTTCCGAACCTGGGGACCGGTTGATGAAGCAACCAACATGCCGATCAAGGACAAGGCCGGCGTCACTTTTGAACTCTGGAAAGAGAAACTGAGAGAACTGGGGTACACAGTCGAAGACCGAGTACTGAAGGCCTGCGACTACGGTGCACCAACGACACGAAAACGGCTCTACGTCATCGCCAGGCGAGACGGAAAGCCAATTGTCTGGCCAGACGCGACGCATGGAAGTCCACGTCAAATTGAAAAGAACTCGAACCTTCAGTCGTGGAAAACAGCTGCAGACATTATCGATTGGTCGATCCCCTGCCCGTCCATCTTCCTTAGTAAGGATGAAGCCAAAGCAATCGGCTGTAAACGTCCATTGGCAAACAAGACGATGACTCGAATCGCAGAAGGCGTGAAGCGGTACATTATTGAAAATCCTGAGCCGTTCATCGTATCAGTGAATCACGGCGGCAGCCATTTTCGAGGCCAGCCGATGAGCCGACCGCTGGCAACAATCACGGGTAAGAACTCATTTGGCGTTGTCACTCCGTTCGTCTCTCGAATGTTCGGAAAAGGTGTTGGGACGCCAGCAGATAAACCTATTGGGTCCCTTACATCTCAGAACAAATCTGCTCTCGTCACTCCATTCCTGACAAGCCTTCAGCAGGGCGGATCACTGCGAGCAGCTGACGAACCGATGAGGACGATTACCGCATCAGACGGGGACTGCAACCTGGTCGTCGCTCCCACATTGGTCCAGACCGGATACGGCGAGCGTGCTGGCCAGTCTCCGCGGGCGCTGGATCTCAATCAGCCACTCGGGACCGTTGTCGCTGGCGGGTCTAAACACGCCCTTGTCGCGGCATTCATTGCAAAACATTTCGGCGGTCAGACTGGCGCATCGGCAGAGATGCCGTTCCCGACGATCACCCAGCGAGGGACCCAAAACCAACTGGTCGCAGCCTGCCTGATTAAGAACAACCACGGGGAGAAACAGTCGTTTCCGGTGGAGGAACCACTTCGAACGATCTGCGCTCAGGGGACACATCATGCTCAGGTTCAAGCATTCCTGATGAGCTATTACGGAAACTCTGGCTTTCGGTCGCCTGGTGATCCCTTGCCGACAGTCACATCCAAAGATCGACTCGCCTTGGGGATCGTCATCGTCAACAACGAGCCCTATCAAATCGTCGACATCGGCATGCGAATGTTGACGCCTCGCGAACTCTTCAACGCTCAAGGCTTCCCGACTGACTACGACATCGAAACGGGAGTCGACGGGAAACCCGCTACCAAATCAGAACAGGTTGCTAGATGTGGAAACAGCGTGTGTCCACAGGTCGCAGCTGCAATCGCCAAAGCCAATATCTAGGAGGTCAGATGGTCGTTACCCAAATCACTGTTCGAGCAGGTCGAACATTTAACCATCCGCATGAGCAGTTCAGCAACCTGCGATGCGATGTCGAAGCAACGGCAACTGTCGCGGAAAACGAATCAGCAGCTGATGCCATCAGCTTGCTGCAGGAGCGGGTCGAAATGACCGTCGAAGAACACAAGAACAAGATGCTCACCGACATCAGGTTCTTGAAGCAGAAATCTGAACTCGAAAAGAACATCGCCAAGGCTGAGCGCGAGATCCATGAGCGAGAACAGTATCTGAAATCGATGCGAGAACACCGCGACAACATGACGGAAAACACCCTCGTGACGATTGGTGTCGACGACGAAGAGGACGAACCGGACATCGACCACGAGCAGCCATTCTGATCCCGCAACGGACGTAGCTCAGCAGGAGAGAGCGGCGGTTTCCTAAACCGCAGGCCTTGGGTTCGAATCCCTTCGTCCGTATTCCAATCTTCAATTCAACCTGGAAGCCACATGAATCCCACTGAGATCACACACGGTAAACCCGAGCAGTCTGCGGAGATCGACAAAATCGCCCCGGCGTTCGTGAAGGCACAAAAGAAGATCGCGACGGTCCACAAAGACAAGACTGCCAACATCCCCGGCAAGGATGGAAAACGAGGCTTCAACTATACCTACGCTGACCTGGCAGCTTGCTTCGATGCGGTTCGTGATGCTCTGCATGAAAACGGACTGGCAGTCATGCAGGCGCCGTCATTCGATACCGGTGTGGTGTCCGTCTCGACTCAGCTGATCCATGAATCAGGCCAGTGGTTTCGCTCAACGCTGGGCATTCCAGGTGGACGTGATTCGCAGTCGGTGGGATCAGCGATCACGTACGGTCGTCGCTACGGTCTCTGCTCAATGGTCGGACTTGTAGCCGATGTGGACGATGACGGCGGCGGTGCGATGCCGGACGACGACGACAAGGGCAAGAGTCAGCAACCACCAAAGTCACCGCCTCGAACCGATCGTCCAGAGAATCAGAAGCCGCCAGAAAACAAACCTCCCGAGAACAAGCCTTCTCAGGATGGCGACAAGCGTCTGCCAGCTGATGAGCTGCGAGGAATCCTCAGGCAGCACTGCAAATGCGTGGATTCAAAAGAGGCGTTCGCGGCGATTCAGTATGCCACGAATAACTTCTTCACGTCGATAGGTGAAGTGTGGGCGGATCAAGAGGCCTGCGCCAACGTGATCAAAGCCCTGCGTCGGCTGCATAAAGAGAAAGTCGATCTGTCGACCCTGAAAAACAAAGTTTCCCAAGGTTAAGGACAACCGATGAGTAAAGATTCGAAACGACTTCCGCTCGCCTCAATCCGCCTCGACGGTGGCACGCAAGCCCGTGTCCACCTCAATCAGGATGCGGTCGATGAGTATGCCGAGATCCTGGGACTCGAAGACGGGCCAGGCCTTCCACCGGTCGACGTGTTCTTCGACGGCTCCGATTACTGGATGGCCGATGGCTTCACGCGATACTTCGCACAACAAAAGCGGGGTGAACAATATCTCGATGCGATCATCCACACCGGTACACAGCGCGACGCCATCCTGTTTGCCATGGGAGCAAACGCCTCGCACGGACAAAGACGGACGAACGACGACAAACGAAAAGCCGTCGAAACACTTCTCAACGATGCGGAGTGGTCGAAGTGGTCCAACCGCGAAATCGCTCGACGTGTGGGAGTGTCTGACATCTTTGTCGGCAACGTGAGAAGCAAGCTCACTGCAAACGCTTGCAGTGAGACGCCAGCAGAGAGGAAGTTCACCTCGAAGCACGGCACGGAATCGACGATGGACACTGCCAACATCGGGAAGACGAAGCCAAAGATTCCCGGTGGGATCAACTTCGATCCGAGCGAGTGGCCATCAGGTGAAGAGACGAACGAAGCGGAAGTCGACATTCCAGCGGTTCACTCAGGACCGATGGACGACTCAAAAATCAAATTGCTCACCAAGCCTTTCGCTCAGGCGTCGACTGCATTGAACAACGTCTACAACGAGTTCGCGTCGGCCGTCAATGAAGAGCCGCTTCTGTCTGCCTACCTGGGCGAGAATCGCTTACAAGAACTCGACGTGAAGATCGGCAACGTGAAGAACTTCATGAGTTACCACAAGCCGGAAATGGTGTGCGGAAAATGCAAGGGGACGGGCTGTTCATCGTGTGAGCAGACCGGTTATTTGCCTCGACACAAAAAGGCCTCTCACGTCTCGGAGAAGTAAGTCATGGCGAAAGCCAAATCGAAAAAGGCCGAGCAGGCAACGTTGATAATGGATGATCGCGCGGCGAAGTGCAACCGCGAAGATCTCCTCTCAGCGTGTCAGGCACTGGCGGCAATCGTTGCTCGACGAACGACCGTCGA
>SXPC01000235.1 GCA_005778225.1 Planctomyces sp.
AGGACCGGATTCTTCGATAATTTCGGCAGGAATCCGCGCCATCGTCACAAGCTTATCACCTTCGCTGAGGCTCATGATACGAACGCCCTGCGTGTTTCGACCGACCTGACTGATATCAGAACTGCGGACCCGCTGGATCTTTCCGCCGGCGGTGATCATCAGAATTTCGTCACCCTCGACGGTGGGGAGAATATCGACGACTTTGCCGTTGCGGGCTGAGGTACGGATGTCGCGGACACCTTTCCCGCCCCGTTTCTGGCGACGATATTGCATGTTGCTGCGAGCGGTTGCTTCTTCGCCCTCTTCCCCTTCGGCGTCCACTTCACCTTCTAGTTCTGGAGCAGTGGTATCGACGACGGGGGCCTCTTCTTCGGAGCCGCTGATTTCGGAGCCGTTGGTCTCTGCGATCTCGGCGACTTCGTCGGTGAGGGGTTCCTGGTAGCCGAACGGGGTTCGCTTGCCGTAGCCGTTTTCGCAGACGGTCAGGAGAGTCATCTCAGGATTGGCGACGACCATTCCGACGACGTAGTCTCCCTTGGTCAACGAGATGCCGCGGACACCCATGGTGTTGCGACCCATGCTGCGGGCATCGCGTTCGGAGAAGCGGATCGACATCCCGTTGGCAGTCGCGATGACGAGGTCTTCGCCGGGCGAGACGATGACGACGTCGATGAGTTGATCTTCTTCATCGAGCTTGATGCCGATGATGCCTCCCTTGAGAGGACGGCTGTATTGAGTGACCGAGGTCTTCTTGATGGTCCCTTTGCGGGTGACCATGATCAGGCTGCGCGGGTCTTTCTCCTGGAAGCGGAGGTTGACGCAGTTGGCGACTGTCTCCCCTTCGGCCAGCGAGAGGAGGTTGACGAGTGCTCTTCCCTTGGCGGTGCGGTTCTGGAGAGGAAGATCATAAACCTTCTGCCAGTAGACCTTGCCGAAGGTGGTGAAGAAGAGGAGATAGTCGTGAGTCGAGGCGACGAAGAGGAGCGAGGCGGGGTCTTCTTCGTCGGCTTTGGCGCCGGTGATCCCTTTTCCGCCGCGGTTCTGGGCTTTGTAGGTGTTCAGCTGGGTCCGCTTGATGTAGCCACGTTGAGACAACGTGACGACCATCGTTTCTTCGGTGATGAGCTCGTCTTTGTTGACGTCGGTGAGCTCTTCGTCGGAGATAAAAGTGCGGCGTTTGTTGGCGTATTTGCGTTTGAGGTCATCCATTTCGGCATGGACGACGGCGCGGATGTTGGCTTCGTCGGAGAGCAGAAGCGTGTGCGCTTCGATGTCGTCGATGAGCTTGGTGTGCTCTTCGATGAGACGTTCCCGCTCGAGGTTGGCCAGCGAGCCGAGCTGCATCGAAACGATGGCTTCGGTCTGGTTCGCGGAGAGGGAGTAGTTTTCTTGAACGCCCTGTTCGAGCTGGAAGTCTTTGAAGCCACGTTCGCCGAGGGCTCGCGCGACGAGTTCGGAAGGCATCGCGATCGCCTGGAGGCGGATCTTGGCTTCGCCTCGATTCGGAGAGTTGCGAATCGTCTGAATGATCTGATCGATGTCGATCTGGGCGATGAGGAGCCCTTCAACCGTGTGCTTGCGTTTGCGTGCCTCGGCCAGAAGGAACTCGGTCCGACGTCGGATCACTTCGACGCGGTGACGGATGAATTCGAGAAGCAGCTCTTTGATGTTCAGGGTCTGAGGGCGGTTGCCGACCAGAGCCAGGAAGATCATCGAGAAGGTCGTCTGCAGTGACGAGAACTTGTAGAGCTGGTTGAGGACGACTTCTTTATCGGCGTCGCGCTTCAGATAGATGTGAAGACGGACTTGCCACGTCGGAACATTGCGGTCGGTAAGGTCGACAACTTTGGAAATCTCTTTAATGCGATCTTCGGCGACGATCGCTTCGAGTTTCTCTTTGATGCGATCGCGAGTTTCCATGTACGGAATCTCGGTGACGACGATGACGTCGGTGTTCTTCTCGACTTCAAAGTGGGTCTTGGCGCGGAGAGTGATCGTGCTGCGACCAGTCTGGTAGGCTAAACGAGTGCCGAATTTGCCGCAGATGATCCCGCCGGTTGGGAAGTCAGGGCCCGGGAGGACATCCATGATTTCATCGACGGAGGTATCCGGGTCGTCGATGACCATCTGGATGGCGTCTGCGACTTCGCCCAGATTGTGAGGCGGCATGGAGGTCGCCATCCCGACGGCGATCCCGGTGGCTCCGTTGACGAGGAGGTTGGGGAAGCGGGACGGCAGAACGACCGGTTCCATTTTCTCCTGGTTGTAGGTCGGGATGAAGTCGACGGTCCGTCGCTCGAGATCGTCGAGCATTTCGCTGGCGATGGGGGACAGGCGGGCTTCGGTGTATCGCATCGACGCAGGAGGCAGACCAGCCAGCGAGCCGAAGTTCCCCTGCTTGTCGACGAGAGTTTCCCGCATGGCCCATTCCTGAGCCATACGGACCAGTGTCGGGTAGAGGGCCATATCACCGTGCGGGTGATAGTTACCCATCGTTTCCCCGGCGATCTTGGCGCATTTGGTCCGAGGGCGACCGGGCGAGAGGTTGAGGTCGTTCATGGCAACGAGAATACGTCGTTGCGACGGCTTGAGGCCATCACGGACATCCGGGAGCGCCCGGCTGACGATGACGCTCATCGCGTACGTCAGGTAGCTGTTCCGCATTTCGTCCTGAAGCTCAAGCTGCTTGATAATGCCGCCGGAAGCAGAGGGAATGTTCGTCTGAGGAGCGTCGTCTGGTGTCGAATCGTCGGGCAAAACTCTCTCCTTGAGGG
This sequence comes from Planctomyces sp., assembly GCA_005778225.1. Lineage (GTDB taxonomy): Bacteria > Planctomycetota > Planctomycetia > Planctomycetales > Planctomycetaceae > SXPC01. Next base: position 2,775 of record SXPC01000235.1, read on the forward strand.
GTGCGTCCGTCGGGGCTTTGCAGGCCGAATAGAGCCGTCAGAAAATATGAACCGATTGTACCAAAATCGGCTCGTTTTCACAATTCAGCGGGCAGGTTTTTCGTGTGTTTAAGTTCTTATTTGAAAGACAGTTAGGAGATGTCGGCAGAAGAGTTCACCATGAACGCTCGAAGGACACAAAGTTCCGTCAGGGGAAGGTGGGATGTCTGTCGTTTCAGTGCCAGTGAAATGCAGGTTGGTTGTTGTTGAGGAGGTCTTACTTTCTACATCGATTGCGGTATTATTCAGAGGCAGAGTGTTTGAGAAGACAGGGAGTTGACACTCCCCGCTCGCCTTGGGGAGATAACGAGATTGACTGGGGAATTTGAGCAGACGCTGCGGCAGGATACGCTTTCGGTGGCGAGGGCGCGGGAGAAGAGCGTTTTGCAGACGGCGCCGCCTCGCGTGATTCCGGGGTATGAGTTTGAGCGCATCCTGGGGGAAGGGGCCTATGGAACGGTCTGGCTGGCTCGGGAGAAGAATACGGGGAAGAAGGTCGCGATCAAGTTTTTCCACAATCGTCATGGGCTCGACTGGTCTTTGCTGTCGCGCGAGGTGGAAAAGCTGGCGGTGCTTTATACGTCGCGCAATATCGTCGCGCTGCAGGAGGTCGGTTGGGATAGTGAGCCGCCGTACTTCATCATGGAGTATCTCGAGCATGGGTCACTCGCGGACAAGCTCAAAGATGGGCCAATGAGTGTCGCGGATGCGGTGACGATGGCGAGGTCGATTGCGGTTGGGCTGCTACATGCGCATCGTTCGGGGATTCTTCACTGCGATTTGAAGCCTGCCAATGTGCTGCTGGATCAGAATGATGAGCCGCGGTTGTGTGACTTTGGGCAGTCGCGGATGGCGGAGGATCACCAGGCGTCGTTGGGGACTTTGTATTACATGGCTCCTGAACAGGCGGATTTGAAAGCCGTGCCTGATATGCGCTGGGACGTCTACGCGCTGGGAGTGATCCTGTTTACGATGTTGAGCGGGAAGCCCCCGCATTTTTCGGAGGATTTTAATAAGACGCTGACAAACCAATTGCTGCTGGAGACGCGCCTGGACACGTATCGCAAGCATTTGTTCTCGACTCCCCTGCCCGATTTGAAGGTCTTGAATCCCAAGGTCGATCGGACGCTGAAAAGGATCATCGAGCGATGCCTGGCGCTGGATGTCTCTAATCGGTACGAGAGTATTCAGGCGGTAGTCGATGCGCTGGATGAGCGGACATCTCAACGGGCGCGACGGCCGTTTATTGTGTTATCGATCCTCGGGCCGATCATCTTGATGCTGTCGCTGTTTCCGGTTGCAAGGTCGGGAATTGGAATGGTCATGAATCGGACGCAGCAGGCGCTGGCTCAGCGGGCACTCGATGGGGATGCGATCTCGGCAGGACTCTTAGGAATCAATGTCGCGCGGGAACTGGATGACCGGACGAACGAACTGGTGCGGTTTGCGGATGATCCACGCTTGAGGGCGGCAATTCTCAAGGATCAGCCCAAACCCTGGGCGGATCGGACGGAATTGCGGGGGCTAGTGGATGGGTGGAAGGAAACGGTCAAATCGCAACGGGACAAACTGAATCGACCGATGGACACGAGCTGGTTCGTAACAGATCGGCCGGGGCGTCAAATTTATCGCGATCCTGCGACAGCGACGATCGATTATCTGTTCAATTTTCGTGACTACTATCACGGCCACGGGATCGAGTACGACCCGCAGATGGTGCCGGAGGGTATTGAACCAATTCGACAGCCGTATGTCAGTCAGGTGTTCAAGAGTAATGCGTCTGGAAAGTACATGATCGCGATCAGTGTCCCGGTCTGGGATGAAAAGAAAGAAAACGTGATCGGCGTGCTCGCGCGGACGGCTCACTTGAGTGAACTGTTAACCGAGTGGGAGCGAAGCATTGTCGGCGAGGAAAAGGGACTTGATTCGGATCGGATCATTGCGTTGGTGGATACACGGGATGGAAAGATTCTCGGGCATCCGTGGATGACGACGGAGAATCTGACGACGCTACTCGCCAGCGGAGCGATTGAAAAGCTGACGGTTGATGAGCATGTTTTGAAGGAGCTCAAAAAGCTGCATGATTTCCGTCCTGATGCCGTTCTGGAGCAGATCAAACTCATGAACTACGAAGATCCGTTGAGCGAATTCGACGCCGTCAAATACGCAGGGCCGTGGATGGCGGTGATCTCGCCGGTGGGTGATACGGGCTGGGCGGCAGTAGTGCAGGAGCGTCAGTCGAGTGTGTTACAGCCCGTGTCGGAATTGCAGACGACGCTTATTCAATATGCGCTGGCAGCGATCATCATGGCAATAGGGACGACGGCGATGATTGTGTATTTGCTGATTCCGTCGATTAAGTTTTGGGAGCGGAAGTGAACGAGTCATGAGGTTTGAGTCGTGAGTCATGAGGATTGAAAGCAATTCAGACAGTGTGTGTCTTCCTTGTGATTGTGGTAGGATGTCCGTGAAGCCTGTTCTTCTCTGAGTCCTCTGTGATCTCTGTGGCTTAACAATCGGAGTGTTTTGTGTTGGAGTTGCTGGCGACGGGGGAGCAGGAGGGGGAGCGGAGTCGCATCGGGGTGCGTGAAGGCGACGAGGTGGTCGTCGGGCGTGACTCGGGGTGTCAGTGGGTCATTGTTTGGGATCCTCACCTGTCGCGTCGTCACTTTACGTTGAAGGCCCGCAAAGAGACGCTGATTGTCGAAGTGGTCAGTGAGCGGGTCAATCCGATCTTCTATCGCGGCCAAGAAGCTCGTTCGTTTGAAGTGAAGCCGGGGGAGGCGTTTGTCGTTGGGACGACGACGTTTCGTCTTCTGGCCAATCGGACTGACTTTGCCTCGCCGAGTCAGCCGGATGTGCAGGAGTTTACGTTCACACGCGAGCAGCTTGATCTGGTAAGTTTTTCGGACGCGGAGAAACGGATCGAGATTCTGACCCACCTGCCGGATCTCATTATCAACTCGCGCAATGATGATGAAGTCTTTGCGCGAGTGACGGCGATTCTGCTGACGGGAATGATCCAGGTGGAAGCAGTCGCGATCGTCGGGATCGTTGATGGCAAGGTGGCGGTGTTTTATACCAGTCGCAAGTATGAGGCGGCGGGGGAAGTGTATCCATCGAAGAAGCTGGTGCAGGAAGCCGTTTCGCATCAGGATCAGACGGTGCTGCATGTCTGGGGAATCGGCGATCAGCAGACCGGTCCGCAGTACACGATGGCAAGTGAAGCGGACTGGGCGCTATGCACGCCGCTGTCGGGGAGTCAACAGAAGTTCGGGATTTATTGCAGCGGGAAGATGCCGGATCATCGCTCCTTCGAGGGGAGTCCGATGATGACGCCGGTCAATCGGATGAATGCAGATATCAAGTTCGTCGAGCTGGTGTCTGAGATTGTGGGTTCGATTTTGCGTCTACGAAATCTGGAACGACAGCAGGCGGGACTGCGTCAGTTTTTCTCGCCGCCGATTCTGCAGGCGTTGGGGGATCAGTTCGATACGAAGATTCTCGAGCCTCGGGAGTGTGATGTTGTCGCGATGTTTTGCGACTTGCGGGATTTCAGCAAGCGGGCGGAGCAGAAGTCGGGGGACTTGTTTGGGATCCTGCATCAGGTGAGCCTGGCGCTGGAGATTGTGACCAGAGAGATCCTGCGTCATGGCGGGGTGATCGGCGATTTCCACGGGGATGCGGCGCTCGGGTTCTGGGGCTGGCCGTTGACGAATAAGGATGTCGGGCTGCAGGCGTGTCGGGCGGCGCTGGCGATTCGTCAGTCATTTGAGGCGTTGCGGAACTATCCTGATCCACAGATCGCGTCGACGAAGATGGGGATCGGGCTGGCGTATGGACGGGCAGTGGCAGGGAAGATCGGGACAAGTGATCAGGTGAAGGTGACGGTCTTCGGGCCGGTCGTGAATCTGGCGAGTCGGTTGGAGTCGTGTACGAGAACGCTGAGAGTTCCGGTTGTGCTGGAAGAATCGCTGGTGAGGCTGGTGAGGGATCGTCTGTCGTCGGAGGAAGGTCGATTGCGGAAGTTGGCGCGGATCATCCCGTATGGATTACAGACACCGCATGACGTGTACGAACTGCTGCCCGCGCATGGGCCGAACTGTACTTTGACTGACGAGCAGGTTGCGACGTATGAAACGGGGATCAACCAGTTTATCGACGGGAAGTGGGACGAGGCGTATCGCCATTTGCACTCGATGCCATCCACTGATCAGGCCATGGATTTCATTATCGCCAGAATTGCTGAGCACAATCGAGTCGCGCCGTCAAACTGGGATGGGATCGTTCGGCTGGCTTCGAAGTAATGCGAAGGTTCCGTAGAGGGTTGATCCATCGGTATGGGATGGAGCGATTGTAGTGCCGATTTCTGTACGCAATGCAGGGGAAATGCGGCAGTTTTTTGGACATGTTGATGAAACACATCGTAATGTTGCGAGACACGTCTGAGCTGATGTCTTCCTGAGTCATCGCCGCAATGTGTCGACTTTCCTTTGAGTCATCCCCAGCTTGACGGGCAAAAGGAAGGTATGAATCAGGTGTCGCCAGTTTGTTTGTTCTAGGATGTATTCATGACCGCCCGGTATCGAGTCCTTGTCATTGATGACGATCAGATGTTCCGCAGTTTGATTCAAACGATTCTGCGCAAAGACTTCTTTGTCTCTGTCGCAGCCCATGGTCAAGAAGGTTACCTGAAGGCTAAAGAGCATCGTCCGGACGTTGCCGTCATTGACGTGCAGATGCCCGGCTGGTCAGGGATCGATACACTACGTGCCTTTCATAATGACCCCCAGCTGCGTGATGTTAAAATCATCATGCTGACAGCCGATGCGAGTAAAGAAACGGTCCTGGCAGCCGTTCACAGCGGAGCGGATGATTACGTCATCAAGTCCTGCTTCAACAAAAAAGAATTCATCTACAAAATTCACCGACAGATTCTCGGCGCGGCTGCCGCTTCTGAGCTGTGCGACGCTGAGTTTGATCCAACATCAATGAACAAAACAGGCGGCTCGGATTCTGGACGACATGCCGGAGATTCCGAACTCAACATGAAGTCACGCGATTCGCATTACTTGTCACGTAAAGATGCAGTGACGGTGACGAGTTCCGGCAGTGCCGTTCAAAGCGATCAGGTGCAGGCGATTGTTGACAGCTGGGAATAAAGCTACGAAGAGAATGCTGACATTCCGCGTTGATTGAACATATTGATTCGCATGACGAGCAGGCTCAGGTCATCATTGATCTGAGGACTGCTCGTGTGCATGTTGTGGCATGCAATCAGTGCTTTTGAAATTGCATCGACGGGTGATTGAATTGTTTCGCGGGCTGCTTGAGCGATGGCTTTGAGGCCGAGCATTTCACCCGCTGAGTTTCTCGCTTCGGAAAGACCATCGGTCAGGCCGATGATGACATCCCCACTTGCCAACGGGAACTCCTGCACTTGGGGATCGAGGTCATCGAGAACGCCCAGGATCGGGACGTCGGCGGTGAGGAAACAGGTCGCGTCATTTCTTAAAAGAATGAGGGCGGGATGCCCGGCGTTGATGTAACGCAGAGTGTGTTCGCGGGTATCGAGAATGCCGAGAAACAGGCTCATGTAGTGATACGAGCTGGCAAGTTGAAAGAACGCGCGATTGATGGCGGAGATAACGCTATCGAGTTGAATTTTATCGGCCGGGCCGTTGAGCTGAGAGTACAGCGCACCACGCACGAAGGAAAGAATCATGGCAGCGGGAAGACCGTTGCCGGTGGCGTCTCCCAGCGCGATGAGAGTTTGACGTCCGGAGAGCTCGACGATTTCGCAGAGGTCGCCGCCGACTTCGCCTTTGCTGTAACTGCGACCGCAGGCGGTGATGGAGCTGTCGGAAGAATCAAAGTGGAACTGGCGTTTGAGGAACGTGTCCGAAATCAGCTGGAGTTCCGACTTGAGTTGACGGGCACGAGCGAGGTCGCGCTGGTCAATCGCGGAAGGTTTGAAGTGAGGAGCCGGGATGACTGACTCGGCTGGAGCATCTGCTTTAAGGAGCTGCGCGACGAGGTCAGCGAGTTGGCAGGCTTCGTGAAGTCGCTGGTCGATCGGCTGGTGAGGCTGATGTAGGATGTGCAAGACACCCTTTTCGTTGCCGATTTGAATCGGTGACTGCCAGATGCGAGACGCGTTGGAAGGAGATCTTGTGACTGCAGTCTCAGACGATTCGAAATGGAGAGGAACGCCGGTGGCGCGCGTAAACTCGCGGCAGGCAGTGCGTATGCGAGCAGATTGGCTGGCGTGGCGAGACATCAGCGACAGAAGTTCCGAGCGAAGTGAGCAGAGGTGAGCGACTCTGATTGACTTCGACCGGGACAGCTGTGCGTCTAAATAAGACGTGACGGGATTGGGCGAGGTTGCGAGGAGTGGCTGGGGTTATCTGCGACAGATCATTTAACTGGTAAGGTCTGAGACACTTATAGCACCGTTAGAGGACGCGGTACGACGGGCGAATCTTGCATGACGTTTACAATGAGCTTGAGAGCGAATCAGTGCCTATGCCCCACCCTCATCCGCCCTTCGGGTACCTTCTCCCCTCAAGGGAGAAGGTACTTAAAGCGGCTCCCCTCAAGGTAGAAGGGACGAGAATACTCTCAAACGGAGGTTGGTTCGGGTTCGGTGGGGGTTGGGTTGGTGTCGGGGTAGACGCGGTGGCCTGAGACGGTTTCGACGATGGCACAGCCGCAGGCGTCGCCCCAGACATTGACGGTTGTGCGGCACATATCGAGGATGCGGTCTACGGCGAGAATAATGCCCTGGGCTTCGAGGGGTAGGCCGACAGCCTGGAGGATGATCGTCATCATGACAAGTCCCGCGTGTGGGATTCCCGCTGCCCCGGCACTCGAGAGAAGTGCAGTGACCGCGACGATGATTTGAGTCGTGAGGGTCAATTCAAAGCCGGGAGTGGCCTGAGCAATAAACAGGACAGCGACGGCTTCGTAGAGGCCGGTGCCGTCCATATTCAAAGTCGCACCCAGTGGGAGGACGAATGAGCTGACTTTATTGGAAACGCCCGCTCGTTTTTCAACGCAGTTGATCGTGAGTGGGAGAGTGGCATTGGACGAAGCAGTCGAGAAGGCAGTCAGGAGAGCAGGTGCGAGGGCTTTCAGGTAATGCCAGGGGTTACGTCGTGCGACCAGCCAGACGAGGATCGGCATCGTGATAAAGCCGTGGAAGACGAGCGCAGTGAAAACGGTCAGCATGTACCAGCCGACGGTGGCGAAGACGGAGAGGCCTTGAGTGGCCGTCGCATGGATCATCAGACCGAGAACGCCGATGGGCGCCAGCGCGATGATCATCATCGTCATGCGCATCATGACTTCAAACAGGTCGTAGAAGAAGGTTGTCAGTCGTTCGGAGAGTTCTCCGCCGATTTGCGAGATGATCAACCCCGTCAGGATGCTGAAGGTGATGATGGCCAGGAAGTCCCCGCTGGCTAACGCCTGAAAGGGGTTGGCAGGGATCATCTGGGTGATGAGATTAACGAGGATGCCAGCGAGTGTCTTGGCTTCGCCTTGTGGCTGATGGACACCGCCGCCGGGGAGAGTGACACCTTCTCCGGGGTTGAAAAGGTTGACGAGGATGATCCCGGTCGAAATGGCGATGATGCTCGTGATGATGTAGTAACCCATCGTGATGCCGAACATCTTGCCGAAGGAGTGACTACGACCGAGCCCTGCCATCCCTGCGATGAGCGATGTCAGAATGAGCGGGACAGTAATCATCTTCAACAAACGAAGGAAGAGATCGCCGAGGAAGTCTGCGGTGGCGGTGACGTACTGGCCGTAACCGCCGCGGGCTGCGTCGTATGCGGGGGCGAGTTCTGGAAATCTCGCGACGAGTTCTTCGCGATTCTTGAGTGTGATTGGTGTGACCACTTTTTGGGTGATCTCGGGTTTGTCGACCTGGACGTAATCGCGCAGGTAAGTCAGATCAGCCTGCTGGCCGTTGAGGATGAATGTCACCGAGCGGTTGATGACATTGAAGTCATAAGACAATTCTGCGTTCGCAGCGGCCTCGCCTGTGGGGAGTTGTTTTCCGAACGCTGCCCAGGCGATTTTTAGATTACTGACACTGGGGAACTCGGTGGAATAAACCGTCTGCGTGTTAGCGGGATTCTCAGCAGAGGGGATCGATTCGGTGACGACGGCGGGCGTATCGACGCTTTTGCGCAGAGAGGCTTTCGCATCGGGGAGTTTCGTCGAACCTTGATTGAAGCAGAGCCCGATGATCGAGCCAATGATGAGTGCAACGAAAATCTGCAGGTGCAGCGGAAAGCGCGATGCTTGATGTTCCATGAGTCGTCGTGATCCCGTGATTGAAAACCAGCGGCGCTCACGAGCGATGAGCGCTCCTTGGATGATAACGCAGAGGAAGGCTGATCACCATTGAGAACGTGCGCAGTCTGGTTGACGACTTGCGCAGGTGGTAATAGGTCTCAATGAAAAAGGGTGAGCAGTCGCAGGTTGGATGCTCACCCTTTTTTGTGTTCATTGGAATTCGAGATTACGTCCGGGCTTTCGAGTACTTCAGCGGCAGCCAGGCACCGTTTTCTTTGCTTGAGTTGACGCACTGCTGGATGAAGTACATCCCCTCTGCTCCATCGAAGACGTTCGGGAAGATCGTGTTAACCTTCTCGAATTTCTTGCCTTCGGCTCGTAAAGCCATGCTGTCGTAGGCACTGCGATACACGTTGGCGAAGGCTTCGAAGAAGGCTTCGGGGTGACCAGCCGGGAGGCGGCAGGAGGCTTTAGCCATCTCGTGCATGTAAGATGCATTTCCGTCGCGGGTGTAAATCGCATGAGGGTGGCCGTTGCGACGGAAGATCATTTCGTTGGGATTTTCCTGACGCCAGATGAGCGAGCCTTTGGTGCCATCGATTTCGATGAAGAGATCGTTTTCGCGGCCGTGAGAGATCTGACTGGCGGTGACCGTCAGCAGGCCGCCGTTTTGCAGTTTGATGACGGCATGACCGTAATCATCGAGTGCCCTCCCCTCTTCGAAGGTACGCAGGTGGCAGGAGACTTCGGCTGGAAGAATGCCCGAGATGAAGCGGGCCAGATTGTAGGCGTGAGTGGCGATGTCGCCGAAAGCACCGGCGGCGCCGGACTTTGATGGATCGGTTCGCCAGGCGGCTTGTTTCTGATCGCTGGTTTCCAGACGGGTTCGCAGCCAGCCCTGGATGTAGTTGGACCGAATCGCCTGCACTTCGCCGAGTTCACCAGCTTTGACCATCTCTCGAGCCTGACGGACGAGAGGATAGCCAGTGTAGTTGTGAGAGACAGCGAAGACGACGTCTGATTTCTCGACAGTCGCGACGAGTTCTTCGGCCTGCTTGAAATCAAACGTCATCGGTTTATCGCAGATGACATTGAAACCTGCTTCGACTGCTTTCTTGGCGATTTCAAAGTGAGTGTGATTGGGAGTCGCGACGCTGACGAAGTCGACGCGGTCGTTTTCGGGGCGGGCTTGTTCGCTTTTGATCAGGTCATCAATAGAAGTGTAGGCGCGTTCGGGTTTGATATCGTAAGCGGGAGCTGAGGCTTTGGCTTTTTCTGGATTGGAGGAGAGCGCGCCAGCGACGAGTTCGGCTCGGTTATCGAGGACACCTGCTGTTGCATGGACTCTGCCGATGAAGGAGCCTTGCCCGCCGCCAATAAGTGCCATACGAAGTTTGCGATTCAAGCTGCCGTTGGTTGTGTCCATGGTCGCCTTTGCTGTCTGGTGAGAGTTTCGTCGGGATGGATGTGTCATACGAAGGAGCAATCGACGCGTTCAATATAAGCAACAAAGCGGGGATGGTTCAAACAGGTCGAAAGTGGTCTGTTTGAAAATGGGGAAATGACGGGGATTTTGCCGGAGCCTTGAGAGTCGTTGCGCATGTTCAGCGGCATTGTTGAAGGATAATCAGCCTTCATTGGCAGAAACCTCCATAGCAAACGATCAGGCGACGTCATACACTGATAGCGTGTTGGTGTTCTCACATTTGACTTGCCCCGCTCATGCGATCTGACTGCTCCGCATGACGGAGAAACCAATTTTTCAACAGGAGTAAAACATGTCGCGCGAACATGCAGGCGTCAGCCAAACGAATCTGGTCTGGCTGACAGCGGGAGTTCTCTTCGGGTTGTCAGTCTCGTATTTCTGGCCGAGTGAAACGGCACTCGCATCGACAGACCGCAATGCCGGCGGAAAGATCGCGATCTTTACCTGTGAAGCTCAGGCCTTGAGTCCGTCACCGGATATCGTCTTTGTGCTCGACTTTCTGACCGGACGTCTGACGGGGGCATCGATCGATATTCAGTCTGGAAAGTTCTCCCAATACTATCAGCGCAACATCGCTGCTGACTTCAACCTCTCGCCCGAAACGCAGGCTGAATACATCGTCACGAACGGTCAGTTGAACTTATCAAGCAGTGGCGGCGCTCTGCCTGCCAAAGATGGAATCTTCATCGCCGAGATGAAGTCCGGGCTGGTGAACTGTTACTCGTTCATTTATCCAACCAGCAACCGCAATGGTGGCATTTTGCCGCTGGTTCCACAGGCCCAGTTCTCGTTCCGCCAGGCGATGCGATAGTTTTAGTGCGATAGTTTTAGATCGGAGCGGTGACGCGTCTGCAGAGAATGCTTTTTGCTTTTCCAGCCACACGGGCGATGATGAGGACGAGAGTCCCGTCGCCGTGTGGCTTTAATTTTTTCCGCAGCTGCTCAGCGGCGATGGGGATGTGGCGGGCTTTAATAACGAGTTCGCCACAGGAGTGTTCACGGAAGTAGGCGCGGAGTTTTTTATCGTGATCGTCGATGATGTCGATGACTTCGAAGCTGCTGATGAAAGGGGACCAGACCGGCTCATCGGAGGTCAGGTACTCTTCGGCATCGTCGAGGCGATTGATGTTGAGTTGTTCGGCCAGAACATCGACGAGACCGGCCCGGACGACGGCAGGATCGGGATCGTGGACGTAGCGCTGGATGTCTGAGAATCCCGGGCGGGCGGAAAGAGGGTGGCCGGAGATGCTGACCCCTTGAGGCAGGATGGTCGCTCGCCAGTCTGCGTCAGACTTGAGTTCGCCAAACCAGATAGTGGCTTCTTTGCATTCGCCATGGAGGCTGATGAGTTCGACTTCTGCGTCAGGGAACTTCCCGCCAAAGTTGCTCGCGGGGCCTAGCTTGAGAGCGCCGCCACGGAAGCGGGATGTCATGGCTTGCAGCGTGGTGAGGGGTGGGTTGTATTGTTCGAGTCGCATCGTGGGACGATCGGACTTGGGAGAGCTGCGACGATCGGGGTCGATGTGAATGAGGGCGCCGGGGGCCTCAACACTGTCTGCGGAAACACACTCTGTCTGGAAACGAAGAGCGACTTTGTAGACGTCTGCATTCCAGGTCGCCATTTGAAGGGCGAGTGGATCGAGGTCGACCCCGATGACGTTGTTCGTTGCCGCGAGGGCGATCGTGTCGCCGCCGATGCCGCAGCAGAGGTCGTAGATGGCGGTGTCTTTGAATTTCGCGAAACGAGTCGCTTTATAACGGGAGATGATTTCGGAGGTGGCTTGTTCCATGCGAGTGCGGTCGAACCACATTTGGTCGGCGGAGCTGAATTTGTCACGAGCCGATTGACGGAGTTTATGCAGCGTGACGGCGAGACTGGCCATTTCGACGGGCCAGCGTTTACGTAGCTTCGTGACGAGATTCAGTTCGCTGATGGCCGGCTCGCTGGCGATCATCTCCTGGATGTCAGCGAAGATTGCTGGGGTCTCGTGTAGTTGCTGATAGGTCTGCAGTTTCTGCGTTTCGGTGTCGCTCATGTTCGGCTGGCCTCCGGCGTGCGGAGTTGCGTGATCGCGCGGTTCAGGAGCAAGGTATACTGCTCACGCATATCGGAAGTGAGCTCGACGGCAATCTCGGTGACTTTCGAAGTCAGGTAACAAAGGCGAATCGAGGCAGGCCATTGTCCGAAGGCCTGCTCGATGGTGTGGGCGTAAACAAACATCTGAAATCCATAATGGGCCAGCGCCTCGTCTGCGCTGGCGGGAGGGCGACCGGTTTTGTAGTCGAGAAGATGCCACTCGCCGTCGACAAAGTAAAGGCAGTCGATCGTGCCGTTGAGAATCGCGGGTGATTGATTCGTGGCAGCGGTCCAGCGAAGCGAGAATGGCAGCTCGCGATGAATGGTCGTCGCGTTTTTAAGTCGAGAGGCACTGCTGGTTGTGAGAAAGGCCTTGAGCAACGCGACGACGCTGTCCGTACTCACTTGTTCCTGTTCGAAACGCATCTGGTGCAATGCGCGATCAATCAGGTGAGGCAGACGCGAGGTGTTTTGGAAGTCGAGCTTTTCGAGAACCAGGTGAACCAACTGGCCAAAGCGGTCTGGCGGAAGACTGCCTGCGATCCCCTTCTCTTCAGGTAGCGGCGTATCGTCTGGCTGAGGTTTGTGACGTTGTCCCTGGAGTGCTGCGACAATAACTTCCAGTTCGGAAACCGAGAAGGTACGTCGAGACGCGACATCGACGGGAATGACCTGGCTGATGGCGGGAAACTCACTGGGATGACTGGCGGCGACGGCGGCTTCGAGCTGGCCGACAGGGAGGTGGGCGGGTTCACGCTGGTCGCTCGCCGGGACGACTGGCTTTTCATGATGGACGAGAATGCTCGGAATCTCTTCAGCCTTGATGTGCGCCAAACGTGTCCGCCCCAGGTAGGGATCTTCGACAGGAAGGCCAGTGTTTAAGTCGAACTTGTCGCGCAGGGTCTGCATCCAGGCACTGACACGTTTGGGTTCGAGATCCCATGAGGTCGAGAGGATCAGCTGGTCAGCCGCGCGGGTCAT
>SXPC01000236.1 GCA_005778225.1 Planctomyces sp.
CCTTCAGGTAAGTCAGATACCGTCAAGAATACTTGCTCGGCGGTTTTCAGATTGCGATAGAAAATAGTGAGTTGGTACTTGCCCTGAATCCGACTGACATTGATGAGTGCATAATCGTTACGTGTGTCAGTATTTCGAACAACCTGCTGTGAGTTGTCGTGGTCGGATTTTCCCCAAGATGAGAAATTTTCTTGAGCATCCTTGTATAGTGAAAGATCTTCAGAGACTTCGAGATGCTTCAGATAATGAAGCAATACCTTTGCAAAGGTATCTTTAGTTTGTCCTTCAATGACAATAATGTCCTTCTGATTGCCGGGAGAGAGGCGAGCAACGGAATGTCCACCATATCGGTTTGGATAATCCCACGGCTCGTCTGCACGAACGAAATCCCATGAGCACATAATCGCAAATACGGCAATGACAGCTCTCAATTGGTACATAGCTGTATCCTTCGAACAGAAAGTTTCTAAGGTTAGCTTCCGTTGACAATAGCAGTATCAGTCCTAGAGACGTTTCACGCCCCCTGCTTCGCCAGAGCCGCTTCCACAAACCCCTTGAACAACGGGTGTGGCTTTGAAGGCTTACTCTTGAACTCCGGGTGGTACTGCACCGCGACGAACCAAGGATGATCCTTGAGTTCGACCACTTCGACCAGTTTTCCAGATGGGCTCAGTCCCGAAAAGACCATGCCTGCTTCGCTGCAGCGGTCGCGGTAATCGGGGTTGAACTCATAACGGTGACGGTGACGCTCCATGACTTCGTCTGCATTGTAGCAACGCTGGGCGATCGTGCCGCTGGTTAATTTGCACGGTTGAGCGCCGAGTCGCATCGTGCCACCTTTGCGAGTGATCGTGCGCTGTTCTTCCAGCATGCAGATGACAGGATCTGCGGTATCAGTCACGAACTCCGTGCTGTTGGCGTCTTTGAGTCCGAGGACATGGCGGGCGAACTCAATCACCGCCGTCTGCATTCCCAGACAGATTCCAAAGTAGGGAATCTTATTCTCACGGGCATACTGAATCGCCTTGATCTTCCCTTCGATGCCGCGGTAGCCAAAGCCACCGGGAACGAGGATGCCGTGGACCCCTCTGAGCAGATTCGCAGCGTCTTCACCTTCCAGTTCCGCAGACTCGATTCGCTTGACGAGAACTTTTGTTTTGCAGGAAATCCCCGCGTGATCAAGGGACTCGTAGATCGACTTATACGCGTCCTTGTGCTCGATGTACTTGCCAACGACGGCAATTGTCACCTCATGTTCCGGGTGACGGTTGCGGTGCATTAATTCACGCTAGTCGTCAAACTCCAGATGACGGGAACGACCAGCCAGTCCCAGCTTGTTGATGATCAGTTCGTCGATCTTGTTCTCGGCCAGCCCCAGCGGCACTTCATAGATCGAAAACTCTTTGTCGACTTCTTCGATGACGGCATTCTTCTCGACGTTGCAGAAGAGGGCGATCTTATCGGCGTTATCACGTCCCAGAGGGCGTTCACATCGGACGACCAGAATATCGGGCTGAATCCCGATCTGGCGCAGCTGACCGACGCTGTGCTGCGTCGGCTTCGTCTTCAGTTCTTTCGCGGCTTTCAGGTAGGGGACGAGGGTCAGATGGATGAACAGGCAGTTTTCCTTGCCGACTTCGAGCGGAATCTGGCGAATCGCTTCGAGGAACGGCAGTCCTTCGATATCGCCAACAGTCCCGCCGAGCTCGGTGATGACGACATCCACATCCGGACGGGCCAGTTTCTTAACCCCCAGTTTGATTTCATCTGTGATGTGGGGAATGACCTGCACGGTCGCACCGAGGTACTCGCCGCGGCGTTCTTTTTCGATGACCGAGAGGTAGATCTGCCCGGTCGTGTAGTTTGATTCGCGAGACAGCGGCGAATTCGTAAACCGCTCGTAGTGCCCGAGGTCAAGGTCGGTCTCGGAACCGTCGTCGAGAACATAAACTTCGCCGTGCTGGTAGGGAGACATCGTCCCCGGATCGACGTTCAGATACGGGTCGAGCTTCTGCATCCGGACCGTCAGCCCCCGTCGCTCGAGCAATAGCGCGATCGAAGACGCGGTCAGTCCTTTTCCTAGCGAACTGACAACACCACCAGTAACAAAAATGTGTTTCGTAGGCACAGCGATTTTCCTGTAGGGTGGGTCTCGACCCACCAAAAAGACCACGCAAATACGTGGTGGGTCAAGACCCACCCTACCCGGAACGGGAAGCGAAATTCCGGACCGAGCTAGTGTGACAAGTTTCGCGATTTTTTCCAGCGTCGGCGATCACTTCTGAGACGAGCGATATCTCGCGACAAACGCCGCGTAATCCGACGGGGTGTCGATTCCGAAGGAATGACCACTCACGGTCGCGATCTGGATGATCATTCCCGCTTCCAGGGCCCGCAATTGTTCGAGTCGCTCCATCTGTTCCAGTTTGGAGGGTGGAAGCTTTGTGATCCTCAGCAGATCCTCGCGTCGGTAGGCGTATGCCCCCATGTGCAACAGCCAGGGGGAAGGCTGGCCGTCCAGTTTTTCCATCACATCCTCAATCGGCATGTCACGCGAATGCGGAATCAGCGAGCGACTGAAATAGAGCGCCCGTCCGCTTGAGGTGACCGTCACCTTAACGGCGGAGGGATCTTTCAGCTTCGCCACATCATAAAGCGGGCAGGCCGGGGTCGCGATACTGGCTTCCGGGTGCTCTTTGAGGGCTTTCACCATCGCATCAACGCTCTCCGCTGCCATCTCTGGCTCGTCACCTTGAATGTTGACAACGATGTCTGGCTGGCGGGGAAGCTTCAGCATGGCTTCTGCGATGCGATCGGTTCCGCTGGGATGCTCCCCCGTCATGATGACGCTCGCCCCGACGGCCCGGCAGGCAAATTCAATTCGCTCCGAATCTGTCGCGACGTAGACCTCATCCAGCGATTTTGTCGCCCGCGCTGCTTCCCAGGTATGTTGAATCAGCGTCTTGCCGGTTTCTGCCAGCAGCATTTTTTCGGGAAGTCGCGTCGACGACAAACGGGCGGGGATAAGACCAACAACGTGCATTTGAGCCTCCATGCAAAGGATGACTCAGAAATATCGGACGCGGTTCGGCTCGTCAATCCCGGCCGGGAAGAGAAGGTTGGAACGCAGAGCTCGCGGAGGGGAGCAGAGGACGCGGAGAAGATTTTGAGACTGCTCGACTCATAGTTTGTGCGTTCCAGCTCTTTCCTCTACATCAAGTCGAGCCCCGCTGTGATCGCAAGACAATTTCTGTCACCTCGGGCAGGCAGTTGTAACGGATCGCGACTCGGGCCGAGAGTCCCCGTGAGACGTGCATCAACGTCGGACGTTCATCAATCACCCCGCTGGCATATTTGACTCCGTAACGACTTGGCGAATAGACCGGTCCGTAAAAGGGAATACGAATCTGGCCGCCGTGGTTGTGCCCTGCCAGCATCAGGTCAAATTCCTGTCGACGCGCCCAGGCGATCGTGTCGGGGGAGTGACTGATCAGGAGGCGAAAGTCAGCTGTCTCGAGGTCTGGAATCTGCTCGGGAAGATGCCCCATCCAGGGATATTCACTGCCATAAAGTCCGATTGTTGCCCCATTGAGGTCAAGCAAAGCTGACTCGTTTTTGAGAACGGTCCAGTCGATGTCTCGCAATTGATTCCGCAGAATTTCAGGATCCCCAAACACCCAGTCGTGATTTCCGAGAATTGCGAATCGCCCGTATTTGGCATTCACACGAGAGAATGTCGTCTTCAACCATTCCGCTTTGCTCGGATCGTCGATCAGATCCCCCGAGAAAATTGCTAAGTCATACTCCGTCTGAGAAATTCGTTCAAAAACCGCCTCGAAAAATTCCCGTGGAATATCCCCCAGAAAGTGGACGTCGCTGAAATGCAGGATTCGCAGACCATCAAGTTGCGCTGGTAAGTGAAAAAGGTCCAGCCGTTTACGGTTGAACTCACAACGGCGTGATTCGTTCCCCGGAAACTTTGCGACGATGGCCTTGGGACGCCAGCCAACAACCGGAAAAGGGTGAGACTCCGCCCGAGAAAATCGTGAAAGAACCTCTTCATGCGACAACCGTTGAGACATCCTCCACTGCACCTGATTCCGCAGAAATCCCCACAAAATCCCAAACCATCCCAGCCAGCAGACCCAGGTGAAAAGGCGAATCATGTTCTCAGTCACAGGACTCGTCGTCGACTGTTCCTCCCATGCGACCGCAGCAATAACAAAGGGTCCCGCAAGCATCGGCAGGTCGTGAACAATAACCCGAATCAAGCTGAGCTTGTGATCCTGAATTGGCAGGCTCAAGACACGATTGCAGACAGCCACAGGCCACCAGCAATACCCCAGCCACAACCAAACGTAATACAAAAATATGAGCATTCTGCCCGCAATAAAGTCGATTTGTTACATCCGAATGTCTCTCGGTTTTAACGCCACTCCCCACAACACGCCACCCGTGCGACGACTTCTTCGCACAGCTTTCCTAGAATTTAGAACTGAATCAGCCACAGAGGACACAGAGGTCACCGAGGAAGGTGTAAGTCGGTATCTTTCTCAGCCTTGATCTGACTTCATACTTCGCTTGTTATGATCTCTGAGACCTCTGTGATCTCTGCGGCAAACTTTTCTGAGACTTTCCCATGCACCGCAATCTTCAAGCTGCTGTTCGTGATCTTGAACAACATGGTCATCTTGTACGTCTGGCGGTCGAGATCGATCCGCATCTTGAAGCGGCGGAGATCCAGCGTCGCGTTTATCTTGCGGGCGGTCCCGCGATCCTGTTTGAACGGGTCAAAGGCTGCCGCTTCCCGATGGTGAGCAATCTCTTCGGGACGATGGAGCGCACCCGATTTCTGTTTCGGGAGACGCTTGATTATGTCCGTCGACTCGTGGAGCTGAAGATCGATCCCAACGTCGCCTGGTCCAATCCACTTCGTTACGCCCGCGCGATCCCGACGGCGCTATCGATGTTGCCGAAGAAGGTTTCCCGTGGTCCTATTCTCAAACAGACCTGCCAGATCGAAGACCTTCCCAAGCTCGTCTCCTGGCCCAACGATGGTGGACCGTTTGTCACCCTGCCACAGGTTTACTCCGAAGACGTTCGATCTCCCGGCCTGATGAAATCCAACCTCGGCATGTACCGGGTCCAACTGTCTGGAAACGAGTACCAGCTGAATAAGCAGATCGGCCTGCATTACCAGATCCATCGCAGCATCGGCGTTCACCATGCCGCTGCGATTGAGGCCGGCAAGCCGTTTCGCGTCAACATCTTCGTCGGCGGAACACCCGCCATGACTCTCGCAGCGGTGATGCCGCTTCCGGAAGGCATGAGCGAGTTGATGTTCGCAGGTGCCCTCGCCGGGCATCGGATTCCCATGATCTCCCAGCCCGGCCGACCTGCGATTTATGCGGAAGCGGATTTCTGCATCGTCGGGACGATCGATCCGAACCGCCAACTTCCCGAAGGCCCGTTTGGCGATCACCTTGGTTACTACAGCCTTCAACACGATTTCCCGGTCCTCAACCTAGACGCTGTTTATCACCGTCCCGACGCCATCTGGCCATTCACCGCCGTCGGTCGTCCGCCGCAGGAAGACACGTCGTTCGGCGAGATCATCCATGAGATCACTGGTCCTATCATCCCGACCGTCCTCCCGGGGGTTCATGCGATTCATGCCGTCGATGCGGCCGGCGTTCACCCATTGCTCCTGGCCATCGGCAGCGAGCGTTACACGCCTTACAACAAAAAGAGACGGCCGATGGAACTGTTGACCATCGCCAACGCGATTCTCGGACAAGGTCAACTTTCGCTCGCCAAGTACCTGCTCATCATTGCGACCGAAGACGCCCCCGGGCTCGACATTCATCATATCGATCAGTTCCTGATCCACCTGCTTGAGCGTGTCGACTGGAGCACCGATCTGCACTTCCAGACCAAGACCACCATCGACACCCTCGACTACTCCGGCCAGGGTTTCAACAGCGGCTCGAAAGTCGTGATCGCCGCCGCTGGGGAGAAGCGTCGCGACCTGCCGCGAGAAGTCTCGGGGCCCTTCTCATTGCCCGACGGCTTCGGCCACGTCCGGGCCAACCTGTTGCCGGGGATCGCCTTCATTCAAGGGCCATCCGGCAAGCATGCTGGCTTTGAACAAGACATGCAGCGTTTCACCCAGTCGATCCTCCTCGACCATCCGCTGACCAATTTCCCGCTCTGGATCATCGTCGACGATAGCCAGTTCGCGTCCGAGAGTCTCAACAACTTCCTGTGGATGACCTTCACCCGCTCCAACCCAGCCACTGACATTTACGGCATCGGCTCCTCGACCGTCTACAAACACTGGGGCTGCACTGGCCCACTCGTCATTGACGCCCGCATCAAGCCTCACCACGCGCCGCCGCTGGTCGAAGACCCCAAAGTCACCCAACGAATCAACGAGCTCGCCAAACCCGGCGGCCCACTCCACGGCATTCTCTAGGCGAGCGGGGGGTATGAACCCCCTGTCTTAACTCACCTTAAAATGTGCACCACTCAATTCTCAGAAAGCAATGAAGACAGGGAGTTGACACCCCCCGCTCGCCTTCAAGCAGGGACTGGCTCTGCGCCACCCTCGGTGGTCAACTCCATCGGAACAGGAGCTTTCTCCTCGCGGAATGCCAACGCAAAGAACACCAGAACTGCCGCCGCTAAACCAGCTGGAACCAGCCAGACGCTCGTCCAGTCGTGCTTGATGGCTGCATCGGGTGTTGCATAATGTTCGAGCACACGTCCCAGCATGACCGAGCCTGCAAACATCCCCAGCCCGTACGTCAGGAACGTCAGGAAGCCCTGGACTGAGTTACGCAGGTGAGCAGGTGCCTTGGAGTCCATGTAGACCTGCCCGGCGACGAAGAAGAAGTCATAGC
>SXPC01000237.1 GCA_005778225.1 Planctomyces sp.
CCCAACGGCGCCGGCAAAAGCACTCTCATCAAAGCCATCCTCGGCCTCGTCCCGACACTCACCGGCAACGTCCAGGTCCAGGGACAGCCAATTGAAAAAGCTCGTCGTCGCATCGCCTACGTCCCTCAGCGTACCTCCGTCGATTGGGACTTCCCGATCAACGTCATGGAAACCGTCCTCATGGGAACCTACGGCAGCCTCGGCTGGTTCCGTCGCCCCGGCAGCAAGCAAAGAGACATCGCCCGTCGCGCTCTCGAAGACGTCAGCATGACCGAGTTCGCGACCCGCCAAATCGGGCAGCTCTCCGGCGGACAGCAGCAACGCGTCTTCATCGCCCGCGCCCTCGCTCAACAAGCCGACATTTACTTCATGGACGAGCCGATGGCCGGCGTCGATGCCGGCACGGAAGCGATCATCTTCAACCTGCTCAAGAAACTCCGTGAACAAGGCAAAACGATCTTCGTCGTCCACCACGACCTCGAATCGATCAGCGAACAGTTTGACCACGTCATCCTGCTCAACAAACGCCTCATCGCCTACGGCCCAACGTCAACCACTTTCACCGCCGCCAACCTCAAACGAGCCTACGGCGGCCGCCTCGACCTTCTTGACCAACTCGCCACCAGCATCCAGAAAAAAGGGTAAGAGGATTCACCACAGAGGACACTGGGTAGCACAGAGGCTCACAGAGGTCTAAGTCTTGATGTTGTCGACTGTCTGACTCGTTTGCCAAGTTGGTGTTTCATCGAAATCACTACTTCCTATGTTTTCTCCGTGAGACTCTGTGCCCCTCTGTGTTCTCTGTGGTGAAAAGTTTTTAATACTTCCATGTGGACCTACAACACCATCCTGATCCTCCTCGGCACTGGCCTCATCGGCGCGTGCTCCGGACTCGTCGGCACCTTTGCGGTTCTGCGTCAACGCAGCCTCACGGCGGACGCCCTCGCCCATGCCACCCTCCCTGGCCTTTGCTTAGCTCTCGTTCTCACCGGATATCGCTCGCAGGGCGTCCTCATGATCGGAGCTGCGATTGTCAGCTTGATTGCCGTCTGGTTCATTTCCTGGCTGCCACGTTATACAAAGACCAAGCCCGACGCTGTCATCGGCATCGTCCTCAGCGTCTTCTTCGGCGCAGGAGTCGCCCTCAACCGCATGATCCAGTCGACGACCGCTGTCGGCAAAGCTGGTCTAAGCAGCTTCCTGTTCGGAAAAGCCTCCGGCATGCTGATGGAAGACGTCATCATCATCGCCTCGATCGCCTTCATCGGCGTCGCACTTGTGATCCTGTTCTACAAAGAATTCCTCGGCCTCACCTTTCAAAGCGAATACCTCAAATCCCAGGGCTGGCCCGTCCATTTCCTCGATTACATGATGATGGGCCTTCTCGCCGCGACCGTCGTTGTTTCGCTGCCGATCGTCGGCGTCGTCCTCTCATCCGCCTTGATCATCATCCCCGCTAGTACTGCGAATTTGTGGACAAACCGCTTCGTCGTCTTACTGACACTCACCTCAATCATCGGCGCCGTCAGCGGCATTGCAGGGTCGATGATCTCCGCCACTTTGGAAACGCCGACCGGCGCGATGATTATCCTCTTCGCCGGCTCGCTGTTCGTCATCTCTTTCCTGGTCGCTCCCGGCAAAGGACTCTTCTCCGCTTGGCTCAGCGGCAACTCACAGACACAATCCTGGAAGCTCCGCCAGTTCCTCTTCGACCTCCTCGAAGCCTGGAAGGGACAACATCAAGGCCCTCTCCCCGAGCATAAACTCCCCATGGCCAACCGCGCCTCCCGACTCGGCTACCTGACCATCACCAACTCTTCCGCTCAACTGACGCAGCAGGGCATCGAACTCGCGTCGGAAATGGATCGACGCATCACCCTCGCCAAATCCGCCCTCGACGCCCAGCCTCTCTTAGACATCGACTTCTTCAGACTCATGACCGACGACACCTACGCCGAGTCCCTCACCCGTGAATCCTCCCCTCTTAAAGCGGAGGCCGCAACATGATAATCGAAGAATTCTGGCTGATCCTCTGTGCAAGCCTGTGCAACGTCACGTGCGCGATCCTCGGATGCTTTCTGGTCCTGCGACGCATGTCAATGATCGGCGACGCCATCACCCACGCCGTCCTCCCAGGCCTGGCCCTCGCGTTCCTCATCACGAACACCCTCGACACCGGCCCGATGTTCATCGGCGCCCTGGCCTTCGGCGTCCTCACCACTGTCCTGACACAACTCCTCGGCCAGTCCCGTTTCATTCAGGCCGATGCAGCGCTCGGGATCGTCTTCACGATGCTGTTCGCTCTCGGCATCTTCCTGATCGATATCGTCACTCGCGATGGCAGCGTGCATATCGACGTCAACTGCGTCCTCGAAGGCGAACTTGTTTACATCATCTTTGACACCGTCACCATCGCCGGCGTGACCATGCCCAGCGTTCTCCCATGGATCGTCCTGATTCTCGCGATCACGGTCGCCTTCGTCGTTGTCTTCTTCAAAGAACTCAAACTCGTCTCCTTCGACCCGGAATACGCCAAGGTCCAGGGCTTCTCATCTAACCTCATCCATTACACGCTGATGCTCCTCGTCGCCGCCGTCGCAGTCACCGCATTCCGCCTCGTCGGCAGTGTCCTCGTCGTCGCCATGCTCATCCTCCCCGCCGCGACCGCACAGCTGATCTCGACCCGTCTGGTGACAATGCTGATCCTTGCATCGATCTGCGGAGTCATCTCCTGCATCACCGGCTACTACTCTGCGGTCGCAGTGGATACCTATGTCCCCGGCATGATCGCAGTATGCAGTGGCATGCTCTATGCCCTCGTTGTCACGCTCGCCCCCGGTTCCGGTTTACTGGCCCGTCTCTATCATCGCATCGCCTTCCAGTTCCAGATCATGGAAGACGACATTCTCCTGGCGTGTTACCGCATCCAGGAACGAGCCGAAACCCGTCACATCCCCATCACCGAACAACAGATTCAGAAGATCCTCGAACTACCGACACGTTCCCATGCCTGGATGTATGCCCGAGCCCTCAAAGCACTCACCCGTCAGCAGCATCTCAAACGTCTCTCCCGAACAACCGTCAGTCTCACAGACATGGGCCAAACGCGCGGCCAGCAACTCATCCGCTCTCACCGCTTATGGGAATCGTATCTAGACGAGGAATTTGCCCTCCCACCAGACCACCTTCACCATGTCGCCGAAAGACTTGAGCATTATATTGACGCACCGCTGCAATCGGGCCTCGCAGGTGCCGTCAAAAGCAATGAGGTCGACCCTCAGGGCAAGGTGATCCCTCCTGGCACCGGCTCTTGATGAAATTTCACGCGACGAAATTTACTTTGCCCAACCCTTGTGGTACCCTCGCTCCTCTCTCGAAACTAGGCGAACGGATTCCTCCTTCCCTACTCTGATTTGATACGACCCTCGATCTTAGTAAACAGGATCAGAGCGCGGGTTGTGGTGACCGGATGTCCGCCACCAGGCCTGCGAGTTCGAACAGAATCACGACGCCCCTCCCGGCGCCGTTCTGCTTGCTCGCGGAAAATCGGTTCGCCTTCACCGCTTCGCAACTCCTCTCCGTTTTCGACGACGATTTCGCTCCCTCGCTCGTCTATCTCCATGGCCCCTCCGGCGTCGGCAAGACCCACCTCGCCCGCCTGTTCGAGCAGGAATACCTCGCCCAACATCCCGACCACATCGTCCGCACAATCTCCTGTCACGAGTTCATCCAGGACCTCCACGAAGCCCTCTCCCGCAGCGATGCCTTCTCGTTCCGTGACAACCTGACCAACACCGATGCCGTCATCCTCGAAGACATCCACACGATCGAGCGCAGCCCCAAAGCCCAGGAAATCCTCACCTGGGGACTCGACCAGTTCGCGATTCAACAGACCCGCGTCCTGATCACCTCGCGAAAATCCCCCGGCGACCTCCAGAGCATTCTCCCGCGCCTGCGGAACCGCTTCCGCACCGGCCTCACTGCACCTCTCAATAACCCCAGCCAGTCCTCGCGCGAAACCCTGATCACGCACTTCGCCGACCAACTTGGCTTCACGATGTCTGCCGACGTCGTAAAGACCCTGTCAGAAATCGTCGAAGGCTCGCCACGCGAGATCGACGCCGTCGTCAAGCAGGTCCGACGTGCCGCCCAGTCCGAACGCACAACACTCAGCGAGAAATTCGTCCGCTCTCTGCTCCTCAAAGACACCGAAACCTTTGAACCAACGATCTCCCAGATCGCCTCCTGCGTCGCCACCCAATTCGGCGTCACCGTCAAAGCCATGCGTTGCCGAGACCGCAACAAAACCATCGCCCACCCGCGTCAAACCGCCATCTGGCTCGCCAGACGCTTGACCACTCTCCCCTTAAAACGCATCGGCGAATACTTCAGCCTCAGCAATCACACGACCGTCATGCACGCCGTCAAAATCGTTGACCAGCGACGCCAGGAAACCCCCGCCTACGACCATGAACTTCATCGCCTCATGCAGAAGATCAATGGCCTCCCGATGAAGCCTCGCTAAGTATGTCGTCCTCAACACACTGCTCACTCATACCGACCAACCGCCAACGCATACGCCAACGACCGCATCCGCGTCTCGACCGAGTCCGCACGTGACATAAAAACCACCGGCACCGACGTCCCGCACAAAATCCCGCCGAACTTGCAGTCCGCGGTGTACATGATCCCTTTGACCGTCAGATTCGCCGACAGCAGATCCGTAAAGACCATCGCATCGGCTGCTCCCACGACATCTCCCTCGATCTTCTTCTTCTCACCGGCCAGCGCATCATAAGCCAGATCAAACGACAGCGGCCCCTGAACCGTACAGCGTCCGAAATCCCCACGCTTGGCCTGCTCAACCAGCTTCGCTGCGTCTTCCGTTTCCGGCATCTTCTCGTTGACCTTCTCCGTCGCCGCCATCATCGCGATCCGGGGCTCCGGCACGCCCAGCGCCTCGGCCGTCTCGATCGCATGCATGACCATGTCCGCCTTCTGCGAGAACTTCGGCTTGATCATGATCCCCGTATCAGTCATCAAGAAACGACGATTGTCTCGCGGAATCTCCATGAGCACCATCTGACAAATAGCGCGCCCAATCGTCAATCCGTCCTCGTCATCCAGAATCGCCTTCACAAACTCCGGCGTCGCGATCTGCCCTTTCATCAGAACCTTCGCATTCTTCTCAGCAATCTGCTGCACTGCAGCTCGCGCAGGCTTCTCGGCATCAATGATCGAAAAAGCCCGCAGATCGATCCCGATCGTCTCCGCCACCTGACGAATCTGCGGCTCGCTCCCCGTCACCATCGGCTTAATCCAGCCACGCTCGTGGGCCTGATGCAACGCCTGCAGCACAGTCACATCCGCACCACCAGCCGCCACGACCGTCACCGGTTCTGAGGCAGCATCCGCCGCTGCAAACAATTCGTCAAATGACTTCAGCATAAGAGTATCTTCAACAGAGCCGCGACCGAAAGGAAGCGCATCCGACTCACAACGCGCCCTCAATACCTCAATCACCAAAATTACGAAAACCACAGAGCCACGAAGATCACAGAGAAGTCCGATTCCTTCTCTGCGTCCTCCGTGACTCTGTGGTCAAATTTCTTTGTTCACAACGGCAATGCCGACTGCTTTAATTATCCGTCTTCACCTGAACCTGCAGAGCACTGAGCATCCTCGTGATCTCGCGTTCCTTCTGCCCGATGAAGAACACGTTATCGAGCACGATCGCCTTACGCTCTCCACTCGGATGCAGAATCAGTCGACCAGACCCCAGCAGGATGTATTCGAACAAGTCATTGATTTCCTTGTCGATCTTCATGCTCGGAGCAGACAGACGCTCGAGGTCAGACAGAAACCCGTGATGGTGCAACAATTCGTTCGGGCCAACTTCCCAGTAATCCAGCTGAACGCCGACCCACACGAAGAAGTAAATGATCCCCAGCACAATCGCGATGAAGTAATAAAACGACGCATTCGCCACCGGCTTGATATTCCGGATCGATGACAACACCGACGGCAGGAAATCAGGAAACGAGATCGTCACCAGATAAAAACCAAGCACCAGCGCGACAATGAAAAACACCAGCGTCAGCGACGTCGCACGAGGAAAATCGAACGCCAGAACGATCAGATTCATGGTAAAAATCCCCATGAAAATGCCGCCCATAACGATGTTTCCCTGCGCCGTCGCGAGGTCTGCACCTTTGGCACCGAAAAACTGCATGTAGATCCCGGCGATGATCGCCATCAGGAACGTCGGATACATGAAGACGATCTTCGGGTAGGAAACCAGATAGATCCGGTCTTCTTTCTTCTTACCGGAAGAAGCAGCAGGGCTCGGAATCGCAGAACCAGCTTCGCTCATCGAACATCCTCTCGTTTCAGACAGCAGTACGTCGGGACAAGCAGCCACAAGACGCATCGATCAAGGTGTGACCACCACACCCGTTCGATTTCTCAGACTGTAACGCCCGCAACAGGTCTTGGCTACTGTGACCTCATGGCCACCATGTCAAAACGTAACCCGCTGCCCTTCGGATCAGACTTTTTTCCATCGCGCAACAAAAAAGGGAGACACGATCCTTCGCGTCTCCCTTTTGAATGTCATTCTGAGCATTTTGTCATGCTGGCAAGGCGTTCGGACTCTAAGCGGCCCAGCGAGGTCGTTAATTAGAACCCGCCGAATCCACCACCGCCGCCAAATCCACCGCCGAAACCACCACCACCAAAACCGCCGCCGTTGTTACCATTGAAGCCGTTGTTATTGCCCAGTCCGCCACCAATATGAACTCCATAATTGGCACGAGCTTCAACAGCCTGGAATCCCATCCCGTATGGCAACGCCACGATCGTTCGCTGATCCGCATCCGGATTGCCATGGTCGTAGAGTACCTGGGCCACGATTTGTCGTCGATACGCATCGAGCTCTGGATTCGAATTATTCTCGCTGCGTTCAACCAGAACAGGGAATGGAGCAGATCGCATCCGGACCGCGATCTCCATGATTTTATCACGTCCCAGCGGTGTCAGCTCAGCTGTTTCACCGACGAAGTCATGATCATGCAGGATGAAGTCCGCAGCTTCCGCATTGGTCTGCATCACCTGGTAGTGAGAACGAATCGTGCTCCCCAGCGGAAGGGTCTCAGGAATAGCGTGCGAGCGGTGTTTCCCGACGCACCAGCCATACCATTTTTCCTTCCAGCTGCTGCCACAGCCACCGGATCGGCAGCCATCATCGCAACCCACATGTCCGCCGCACTGCTCGACGCCGCAGGCTTCGTTACCGCCTCGGCTATGAAGGCTCGCACAGCCGGTCAGGCCGTTTGTCAGCAGCCCGAATAGAGCCACACCAGCCAGTTGTCGTGTCGAAATGGACCAGAACTTACGCATAAACATTCCTCGCATCGGCGATCGGAGTCGTGTTCGAAAGGTCACAGGAAGAAAGACCATAGAAAGAATGGCCACGGAAACTGGAAGGGTGACTTATCGACCTTGTCGTGGTTGATACAGTCGGGATGGCAATGCCGATCGACCGTTCGATTCACCCGAAACTGGCTGAATCGCTGACGATGGCTGTCGCACGGGAGGTTGGCCCGTGTGAGATGGTCGCATCCCGTTCCGGCCACCCATCGGCGGTGCATAGTTTGACATCGGCTGTTGATACCCGTCAGGAGTCATCGGAGCAGGTGGCATGGAATAGCCAGGCTGCATTGGTTGACCCTGTGGCAGGGAAAGCATCGGCTGACCCTGCCCTGGCATGCTGTAAGGCTGCTGCTGTTGCTGCTGACCTTGAGGCCCCTGACCAGCAGACGGGACTGGGCTATACATTGGCTGAGCGGCACCTGGATTAAAGTGGTTGTAACCCACCTGATATCCATATCCAGACTTGTTACCCCAGGGAGCCAGTTGATAGACGTTCTGATCCGGAGCCCCGTCGACCATGTTGTAGTGATAGAACTCGCAGTCGTTCGGATGCGGTGCATAGAAGCCCGGCATCGGGGGAACTTCATCGGGATCCATCGGACGCACAATCTCAGGCGTGACGATAATCAGCAGCTCCGACTCGTCTTCCGTCGATCGCTTGGCATTGAACAGGGCAGGGCCGACCACCGGCAGACTACCCAGCCAGGGAATGCGGTTGTTTTCTGTATTTCGCTGACGAGACAGCAGCCCGCCGAGCACGATCGTCTGACCTTCTCGCAGCTCGACCACCGTACTCAAGCGTCGAGAATTCAGCCCGGGAATCCCTCCGACCGAGTTACCAGACGTCGTTTGTGAAAACTCCGGAACGATTTGCAGACGGATATTATCCCCATCCACAACCGTCGGCGTCACCAGCAACGACGTACCGAACCCTCGGAAAGTCGTCGTCTGACCTTGTGCTCCACCGATACCGACGACCGTCGGAACCGCAAATTCCCCCCCTGCCAGGAAGCTCGCCGTGCGACCGGAAAGAACCGTCAACGCAGGCTCTGAAAGGATTGTCGCCGTACCGTTACCAGCCAGGGCATCGATCAAAGTGATGATGTCACCTTCCTCGAAGATCCCACTCAATGTCGGTGCACCACCCGACAGATTTGAACCAATCGATTGTCCGTTGGCAAAAATGATATTCAGGTCGACACCATAACGCCGCAACTGCGAGCGATTGAGCTCGGCAATCCGGGCTCGAATCATGACCTGGAATTCGCCCGGAACTTGCAGCATATCGACCACATAGCCAGATCCGTTCCCGAACCCGAAGAGTCGTCCACCGCCACCACTTTCAACCGCAATCCCATCTGTTCCTCCACCACCCCCACCACCATCAGTCATCGGAGCACCGGCCATTCCCCCTTCACGGTTAATGACTTCGCCCTGAACAACCTGCATGATGCGGGTCGCTTCCTGGCTGTCGTGAGCTTGTCCCTTCACGATAATTTTGCCAGAAATCGGGATGATATAGACCTTGCTGTTCGGAAAGAGCAGGGCGAGCTTTCGCTCCAGCTTGCCATAGTCGACCCGTCGTCGATCTTCCAGAGCAGGATCGCGAATGGTATTGACCAGATAAATCAGCGGATCGTCATCATCTTCAAACCACAGCGTCAATGTCGTTGTTCCCAGCGACAGACCAATGACCGAAATCTCCGTGTCACTGTAAGGGGCAACTTCAATGACCGACGGGTCAGCAATCGCCATTCGCTTGATGCGACGATTCGTCAGCATCAGCTGACTGCGGTGGTGAATGACGTCGAATTGATCTTCGACATCAGGCATCGAGCTGATTCGCGAATCGAGCGGGACTTCTCGCTCTTCCGCATTCTGAGCTTGGACGATGCCCTGATAAGCCGGAGAGAATCCGGATTGAGCAAACGCCTGCTCCAGTCCGAATTGTCCGGCGAGCATCGCGGATGTCGTGATAGCAACGACAGTTCGCTGACAGGCCCGATTGAATCGGCTTGTTAAAAGGCTCCACTTAGAAAGCATGCGCTCTCGCTCCTAGTCCCTGGAACTTTTCGCAGAACTCCGTCTGCGGATCTCATCCGTGATGCGACACTGGTGCTTGTCGGCCAGCTATTTGGAGTGTTATCTCTCCAAACGTGGCTTATCCAACTGCCAGTTCTATCGACGCGAAAAACTCGCAATCCAGTTGTTTTCATCATGCCGCCAGTGCCAATCTGCATCGTTGTGTCTGGCGTAACGGTTATGCGCGTCGTACGGATTCTGCATGCGAATTATTCTTCCAATTTTCGAAAGATTCCTTTAAGTTTGCCCCTCGCCTTTGTGGATATCTGTAGGCAGGGACGCCACCTATTCCACAAACTTTGCGCCAAATTCACAGCTTCTTACCCACCGATTCACTGAACCACCAAACAATATGCGTACTGAGTAAACCTGACTCCGAAATTCTGCACAGGAATCCACTGAATGATCAGGACGATCTTCTCCGCCATCGCATTCTTGGCGATTGCCCCTCTCGCAGACGCAGACCTTCCCTCAAAGCCCATCGACTTTGACGCCAGCGAGCAGACCCTTCAGATCTCCCAGACCATTGAAGGCCTCGGAGCCGCTCAGGGCATCACCCACCACGATGGCCTTCTCTATATCTATGGTGATGCAGAAACCGGCGTCATCCGTGAATACCGCTATGAACCCGCCAGTCCCGAACCGCTACAGTGGACCGGACTCGAAATTAAACTGACCCGCAACGGCATCGATGTCGCCCCTCACCCCACCGGCCTGACTTTCGGTTCCCACGGCGTCTTCCTCGGCGACACGGTCTATCGCCGAGGCACGATCTTCCGCATTGACTGGGAACAGGCCAAAAAAGACGGCCATCTCGACCACGCCATCCTCAACCAGATCAACGACGACCTCGGCCTCAACGGCACCCGTCCTGAATACGTCACCTTCGAGGGCAAGGAATTGATCGCCACCAGCGATTACGGTCCCACGGGCAACGAAATCCGCCTTTACGACCCCGAAAAACTCAAATCCGTCGTCCGCACCAGCTCTCCCGGCGTCCTCGTCACCAAACAGCCCACCGGACCCTGGGTCCAGACCCTCTGCTGGAATGAACAAACCAAAGAACTGATCCTCGTTCAAAACCAGATCGAAGGCCTCGGCTACCAGCTTTCGACAACCTCTCTCGATTCGGCCGGCACCTGCGCCACCCCTCTCAACACGCTCAAACTTAGTTACCCGACTGATGAACTGGAAGGCTTTGAAATCCTCCCCGATGGACGTGCCATTTTCCTGAACTCGTCACGACAAAAGAACGCCTGGTTTGCCACCATGAATCTCGATACGGTCATTCGATAGTCGTTCGATTCTTTCCGGCCTCGCGAACATTCCTCTCACAGCCGTGTCATTCTCCACGGTGAAAAGGCTTGAACGGAATATCAAGGTCGTTATACTAGCGGGCTTCTCCGCGACTCCCGGAAACAGGGGGCACTGCAGAGATCAGCTGGCGTAGCTCAATGGCAGAGCAACGGTTTTGTAAACCGTAGGTTGTGGGTTCAACTCCCTCCGCCAGCTCTTTTTTCCTCCGACCGCAGTGACGACCACCGCGTTGGCTTGCATTTTTTCCCTTTGTCCACCAAAGTGGGCCTCGGAAAATCCTGCAGGCAACCGCAAGGCCAGCGCAGCGTTGGACGAACAAAAAGCAAACGAAACATTTGGGGGTGTGCCCGAGCGGCCAATGGGG
>SXPC01000025.1 GCA_005778225.1 Planctomyces sp.
AGAACCGCCAGGAAGCCAAAGACCGCCTGCGTTCCGAACACGACTACCGCGTCAACCTGAAAGCCGAACTCGAAATCCGACACCTCCACTCCAAACTCGATCTCCTGCTCACCCACCAATGGCAACGCCTCTTGGAAATCCAACAGGTTCAGACCGATCTCTTACGCGAAATCGCCGCGACTAAGCAGGCAGACAAGTCGGATCTGAAAAGCCATGGTTGAGAAGAATGTCTGGCGAATGGAGATCGTTACTGTCTATTTGAGGTGAACTGGGCGCCCAAAGGCCTTCTCTGCACCGGGAGCAACAACGTCTTTCTGAAACTTCTTCCACTCCACGGTCGATTGGAATTTGGGGTCTTCTTTGTGAAGCCGGGCGAGCAGGCCTTGCTCGTATTTCTCAGGGCCTTCTGGAATGGTGTTCCAGACTTCCGTTGTCATCTGGACTTGCGAGAGATCTTTGACTTCCGGCTCCGGGGCTTTCTCATGGCCACAGCCTGACAATCCATAGGTGATGATCAGTACGAGAATAAGATAACGAGAGTGGTAGTCGCTCATGTTTCGCCGCCGTCGAAGTGATTGATTGAATGCAAAACATGGAGCTTCTTTTGGAGAAGCTCCATGTTGAATGACACGAGATCAGGACTACTGCCAGTTGACAGTTTCGCCACCGTCGCGAGTCGAGAGATCCTGATAGAGATCAAAGTCGATGTTTTCACTGAGGAAGTGAACGGAGCCATCGGCCATCAGGAATTGTGCACCACCTTTATGCTGGCTGCGGAATGCACCGTACTTGCTGTAACTGGTCGGTGGGTTCTGAACCTTTTTATCAGCATTCAGTGGGTAGTATGTTGAGCCAACTGAGTACATGTAGCCATATCCCCAGACGACGCCCATGAAGGCTGCCGGTTGGCCATAGGGTGCGAAATCTGATTCTCCGATAGCGAAGGTGTTGCTCAAGCCATCGGTGATATCTCGCATGCGGGCATAGTCTTTGTTTGGGCTATTGTTTGGGTCGCCTTGTTTTACCAGCTTGACAGGAGGGATGGCTCCATCGAATCGTGGTTCCGGTGTCGACGGATAAGCATAATTTGTGGCGTCGACAGTCCCCGAGCTAAACATATAACTGGCAGGAGCACGATTTTCTGCGGACCCCAAGGGACCGGTCGGCATTGTCATCGTCGGGCAGATAAGGCTTGTGACGACCAGTTGTTGAAGAGAAGCGTTTGTTTGTCCGTCTCCATCGTTATCGATAGTGCTATTTCGAGGCAGAGTGATATCCCAGCGTTGGGCGACGGCGTCTTGTTCCAGGTAACGGAAAAGTGAAATGAAGCCGGTCGGGTGAGTCGATGTTGGAGTTCCTGGTGGCGTCAGAGCTGCAGCGCGACGGATTTCCACCTCTTCCAGATTCTTGGCAGAGGCTGGGAAGTAGTTGTAAGTATCGTGGAACATGTGCATCGCGAGTCCGAGTTGCTTCAGGTTGTTTTTGCAGCTGGAGCGTCGTGCGGCTTCTCGGGCCTGTTGGACGGCAGGGAGGAGAATTGCCACAAGAGTCGCAATAATCGCGATGACAACCAAAAGTTCGATCAGAGTAAAGCCGAGCGGAACGCGTTGGCTTCGTGAGGTGGCCGGAGCAGGCTGCATGGAGAAGATCCTTGTGTGAACGGGCGTAAATCGTCATCAAGCCGGGGCGACGGAGATAAAACGTCGTTGGCTACGTGTTCCTCAAGCCATAAGCAGCGGCGGGAATAACAGATCACGATGCGACAGGTCACGAAGAAGCAGTCTGCGAGGTAAACCAACCAGAAGGAAACAGAATTGGAACTGGTCGGGCTGCTGATGTCCGAGACGAACCAGGAATATCAGCAGAATGCTCGCGGACCTGTCTGCGTCGTGAAGTCGGTCGTGTAAAACCGCTGTTATGGGTGATAAGCCAAAGCGAGGCCTATCGATTAGCTGGCTGCTCGTATGAACAAGGTTGCTGGCTGTTGAGATTGAATCTCAGTCCTTATGATACATTTGCTCGCAACAAGTGCAAGTCGCACTTTGCAGAAATTTCTGGCATTTTATGGTCTGAGGCTCACAAAAAAATTCCCCGAGTCTGCCTGGAGGCGGGCTCGGGGAATTTGAGGATCAGTTAGGAGGGGCGTTCATCAATTATTTGATGAAGAGCATTTCCTGATACTTCGGCAGTGGCCAGAGGTCGTCGGCGACAATGCCTTCGAGTTCGTCAGCACACTGACGGACGGTCAGCATGGCTGGGAGAACTGCGTCGCAGAGGTGCTTGACCTTTGTTTCGAGTTCTTTGTCTTCAGCTTCGTGAAGAGCTTCTTCGAGCTTGCTGACGGCCCCTTGAAGAGACTTGACCAGAGAAGCGACTTCTTCGAGTGGCTCAGCGTCGAACTGAGTGTCGAAGGCTCGCAGGTTGCTGTAGGTACTGGCCAGTTCGTTCAGATATCGCATACAGGCTGGGAAGATCGAGGTCTTGGCCATGCTGAGGGTCAGCTTGGCTTCGACTTCGACAGTCAGGCAGTATTGCTCCTGATAGATGTGGTAGCGGCTGGAGAGCTCGCGAGGAGACAGGACACTGTACTTGCTGAAGAGTTCTTCAACTGCTTTTTCGCCGAGAGCCGGGAGAGCATCCGCGGTGGTCTTGCGGTTGAGTAGTCCGCGAGTCCCTGCTTCGGCATGCCACTCTTCTGAGTAACCGTTGCCGTTGAAGATGATCGCGCTGTGCTTGTTGATGATTTCGGTGAGCAGAGTCTGGACGGCTCCGTGCAGCTTGCTGGCGTCGCCTTTGGTGGCGGCTTCCAGTTGGGTAGCACAGAAGTCGAGAGACTCAGCGACGATCGTGTTCATCGCGACCAGTGGACCAGCGATAGACTGGTTGGCACCGACGGCGCGGAACTCGAAGCGGTTACCGGTGAAGGCGAACGGACTGGTTCGGTTACGGTCACCAGCATCTTTCGGCAGTGGTGGCAGAACGTCGACACCGACGGTCAGAGTGCTCTTGGCGAGAGACGACTTGGCTCCACCTTTCTTGATCTGCTCGAAGACGTCTGTCAGGAGGTCGCCGAGGAAGATCGAGATGATGGCTGGTGGAGCTTCGTTCGCACCGAGACGGTGATCGTTGCCGGCGGTCGCGACGACTGAACGGAGCAGACCCTGATAAATATGGACTGCACGAATGACGGCAGCACAGAAAACCAGGAACTGAGCGTTGTCGTGTGGGGTATCGCCCGGGTACAGGAGGTTGCCCTGGCTGCTGCTGCCCATCGACCAGTTGACGTGCTTACCAGACCCGTTGACGCCAGCGAATGGCTTCTCGTGAGTCAGGCAGGCCATGCCGTATTTCTCGGCGATGCGTTTCAGGGTGATCATGATCAGCTGCTGGTGGTCGGTTGCCAGGTTGGCAGACTCGAACAGAGGAGCGATTTCGTACTGACCCGGAGCAACTTCGTTGTGACGAGTCTTGACGGGGATGCCCAGTTTGAAGAGTTCGCGGTCAACTTCGAGCATGAATGCCAAAACGCGTTCTGGAATCGCACCGAAGTAGTGGTCTTCGAACTGCTGGCCTTTGGGAGGCTTGGCACCGAAGAGGGTACGACCTGCGAACAGGAGGTCAGGACGGTTGAAGTAGAAGTTGCGGTCGACCAGGAAGTATTCCTGCTCTGGGCCAGCAGTTGAGGCAACGAAGGCCCCGTCGGTGTGGCCGAACAGTTTCAGGATGCGTTGAGCCTGAGTATTCAGAGCCTGCATCGAGCGGAGGACTGGAGTCTTCTTATCGAGGGCTTCGCCGGTCCAGGAAACGAAGGCGGTTGGAATGCACAGGGTCGTGCCGTTTGGGTTTTCCAGGATGTAAGCCGGGCTGGTGACGTCCCAGATGGTGTAACCGCGAGCTTCGAAGGTCGCACGGATCCCACCGGATGGGAAGCTGGAACCGTCTGGCTCGCCCTGGATCAGCTGGCTGCCGCTGAACTCGGTGATGGCGTTACCTTCGCCATCCGGAGTGATGAAGCTATCGTGCTTCTCGGCGGTGGCACCGGTCAGAGGATAGAAGACGTGAGCGTAGTGAGTGGCGCCTTTGCTGATGGCCCAGTCTTTCATGGCAGAGGCAACGACGTCAGCAACGGCTGGGTCGAGCTTCTTGCCAGATTCAATGGTGGCGATCAGTGATTTGTAAACAACTTTCGGCAGGCGGGCCTTCATGACCTTCTTGCTGAAGACGTTTGAGCCATAGAGCTCTGATGCCGAGACTTCTGAGAAGTCGAGCGTTGGGGTGTTGTTCTGATAACTGGTCACAGCCGCGATGGCTTGTTGACGCGGTGAGCCAAATCCATTTGTCTGCTTCCGCTTGCTAGCATTCGATGCCGCGTCACCATTGAATTTAGACTTCGGCTCAAGTGTTGCGCTCAATGTGAACTCCTCGTCGTGGGAAATTAATGTTGGGTGGTGGTTACATCAAAAAGTAGACCGCCGTCACTGTAAGCATGTAGCAAAATCTGCACCGGTGAAAACGGCAGAGTCGTCAAATCCGGAGAGTGCATGCATTCTGGACGGTGATTTCCGCGGGAAAACATTCTGACATTTTAGAAAAATATGTGGTTCGCCAAGTGGCGAGAGTTGCGTCTGCCTAAACTTTAAGCAGCTGTGCGTATTATTCTTTGTGCGTTTATTTTCGGAACAAATGATCATAAGGTCCGTGATGGTCTTACCAGAGTAAGATCATTACGGCCTTACTGGCCAAAACAATACAAATACTCTTGCCGCTTACCATTTTCCTGGACGGCGATCCGTGTATAGATCTTGCTATCGGCAATGACGAGGGAGGCGAAGGATTCGTCGCCGAGTTTGTTTTCTGCGACTTCCTGATAGCTGTCAGGTGAGGCTTTGAAGACCCAGGTCTGGCCGAGTTCGTTGGTGGCATAGATATTGTCGCCGACGAGGATCGGGGAGGCGGAGACAGGGCCGGCTTTGCGTTGCTTCCACATTTCCTTACCATCCGAGGCACGCCAGCAGAAGAGGATGCCGTTGTCAGTGAAGGCGTAGATGTAGCCGTTGTGGGCGAGCATAGATTGCTCGTAGCATTTTTGAGGGTTCGACCAGAGGACCTGATTGGACCCATCAGCTTTGACGGCGATGGTCTGGGGCTTGGGGTAGCCGCCGGAAGCGAAGATGGTGTCGTCATTCCAGACGACGGTACCGCAGGTCGCCATGGTGGTACCGGGGGTTGACCAGAGTTCCTTGCCAGTGTTGGGATCATACGATGAGACCCGTTCACAGCCGGAGATGACGAGCTGGTCTTTGCCAGCGACATTGCAGACGATTGGCGAAGAGAAGCTGAGGAAATTTGGACGCTGGGTCTTCCAGACCTGCTTGCCAGTCTTCTGATCGAAGGCGGCGAGGTAACCGCCCTTCTCGTAGTCAGCGGCGATGATGACCATGTTTTTGTAAAGAAGGGGCGAAGGGGCGTAACCGTATTCGTAGACGCGCGGGGCATACGGTCCGGCTTCGATGGACCAGAGAGGTTTGCCGCTGTGATCGAGTGAGGCGAGGGTCAGCAGGTCATCGTGGTGAAAGGTAATGAAGAGCTGATCGGGGCTGGCAGCGATGGTGCCGCTGGCGTAGGTGTTTTTGGGGTGGACCGGAGGGAAGCCACCGCGAGAGATTTCCTTGATCCAGGCCTGTTTGCCGGTCTTTCGGTCGAAGGCGATCACGCCTTGAATCTTGCGATCTTCGTCCGCAGTCGCGAGAAAAATCTTGTCGCCGACGATGGTCGGAGTGGAGTGACCGCGGCCGGGGATGGGAGTTTTCCAGAGAACATTGCTCGAAGGTCCGAAGTTGGTCGGTGGGGTCTGGCCTTCGACGGCGACGTTGTTATTGTTCGGGCCGCGCCAGTGTGGCCAATCGGTCTTGGCGAAGTCGGCGGCGTGGAGAGAAGCGATCGTGAGAAGAAATGCAAACGTGGACGCGATGGTCGAACGTAGCAGCATGGAGAGACTCCGGTTATGGGCTGTCGCTGAAAAGGTTGTGGAGAGGATATCATGCGCGAGTTGTCGGAACAATATGGGAGGGGAATTGGTGGGGGGATTGAGTTGCCGGCAGGCTCACGCTGATGTCGATAGGACAATGAGAGACAGTTAGTGCCTATGCCCCACCCTCATCCGCCCTTCGGGCACCTTCTCCCCTCAAGGGAGAAGGGACTGAGGGGTTAAGAATGATGGCGGGATGTCGGTTTGGAAGTGAAGGAGATTGTGATGAGTGGGCGTGTCGTGATTGCGGGGGGATCGGGGTTTTTGGGGACGTCTTTGGCGGTGGCGCTGGGGGAGCGTGGGTACGAGGTGGTGGTGTTGTCGCGTCGCGAGGAAGCAAGGCATGTCGGTTGGCGCGTGGTGAAGTGGGATGCGCGGTCGGTTGGAGAGTGGATGAGAGAGTTAGACGGGGCAGTTGCTCTGGTGAATCTGGCGGGGCGGAGTGTGGATTGCGTGAAAACGCCAGAGCATTGTGATGAGATTTTGCGGTCGCGGGTGGAGTCGACGCGGGTGTTGGGGCTGGCGATGAAAGAACTGGCGAAGCCGCCATCGGTGTGGGTGCAGATGAGTACGGCTCACATTTATGGAGATCCGATGGTGGAGGTCTGTGATGAGGAGTCGGCGTTTGGTTATGGACTGGCACCGACAGTGGGGCGGGCCTGGGAAGAAGCAT
Organism: Planctomyces sp.; assembly: GCA_005778225.1. Taxonomy (GTDB): domain Bacteria; phylum Planctomycetota; class Planctomycetia; order Planctomycetales; family Planctomycetaceae; genus SXPC01. The sequence goes on from SXPC01000025.1 coordinate 6,702, forward strand.
TTCGTGAGGCCGTGTTACCGACGCAGAGAGGAGTTGTGTTGCGGACGAGCTTTGTGCTGGGGCGTGACCGGGGTGCGGGGAGTGGAGCGATGGATCGATTGAAGTGGATTACGAGGATGGGGCTGGGCGGGACGATTGGCTCGGGGCAGCAGGGGATCAGCTGGATTCATGAAGCGGATCTGAATGCGCTGTTTCTCCGGGCGATTGAGAACGAGGGGATGAAAGGGGCGTATATGGCGTCATCGCCCTGTCCTGTTTCGCAGCGGGAGTTTATGAGTGAGCTTCGAAAAGCGATGGGGGTATGGATCGGGCTACCGGCGCCGGGGTGGCTGGTCAGGTTGGGGGCGAGGTTTGTGTTAAAGACAGATCCGGAGCTGGCGCTGTATGGGAGATATGTGGTTTCGAAGCGGTTGCGGGAAGAGGGGTTTGAGTTTGGGGTGAGGGAGGTGGGGGATGCGCTGAGGGATGTGGTTTAGAAAGTATCTCGATGAAAGGCTCAAGGCACAGCTCGGTTCGCAGAGATCCCTCATCCGACCTCGACTGTTTTGCTTCGCGAACCTGAGGTTCGGCTCGGCCACCTTTCCTGAGCGAGACTACCGCGTCGCCCTTCTTCTCGCCTTATCGGCGAGCGGGCTCCTTGCTTCCCCGGGGGAGAAGGATCAAGGCGAAGAATGCTAAGCCGGGTTCAGCGTTGATTCGGTGTCGGGTTTGGTGATTGTCTGGCGAGGTTTGAAAGTGGTGGGGATTTTGAGTTCGTCGGAATCGTTGATCGGATCGGAAGGTTGTTCGAGGTCGAAGGCGGCGGGGGATTGGAAGATTTCGTTGAGGAAGGCGGTGAACTGGCTGACTTGTTGGGCGTCGACGAGGCGGTGGTCGCCGCGGATGTAGAGGGTGGCGAGGGGGCGCGGGACGACTTTGCCATCTACGACGGCGGGTTGCATCGAAGTCGGCCCGAGGGTGACGCTGGAGAGGGTGCAGGTGGAGGCGAAGAAGCTGGGTTTGTAGGAGACGAGGTTCGGGGCGCCGGGGAAGCCGAGGTAGTTGACGAGGATCGGGGCGCCGCGGAACTGGCGGTTGATGTCGTTCATTTTCAGGCGTTTGATATTGTTACTGGCCCAGATGAGCAGCCGCATCATGCGGGGAGCGAGCCAGGTAGGGAGATTATGGAAACGGTCTTCGGAGGCCTTGAATTCGGAGTTGCCTTTGCGTTCGGCTTGTTGTCGTGACCAGAGCTCATGTGAGAGGTCTGAGTAGGACATCTCGTCGACTTTGCGCATGAGCATGAGGCCGATGCTTTTGCCAGGGCGACGGATGGGTGTGAGGAGATTGCACTCGGTGAATTTGTAGATGCTGCGGCCGAAGAGGCGTCGGTTGAAGTCGGGGAATTTAGCGAGCGCGAGGCTGACGGCGCGATAGAGGATGCAGGTCGGGGTGAGGATGGAATCGGAGTCAAGATTACGCTGGGCAAGATAGGCCTGGAGCGCGGTCATGTCGACGTTCGTGCCCCAGATGATGGTGGGGTCGGACGTTTGTGCGGTTGTCTGGAGGTAGAGCTGATTGGTGATCGGAATGTCTCGTGAGGAGACAGGTGATTTTCCGAGAGGTTGTGATGTAAAGAATTGCTCTCGGGGTTGTGCAGTGTTGTTGACGCGGGAGATCATGTTGCTTATCGCCACTTTACGGTTGTCTCTATGAGGGGCGAATCCGTTCCATCGTTGGCTCCTAGGTGGGATGTGATCCCGATACGGGTGCAAAGTTCTGCAAATTATGAGCCGTTTGTGTAGCTGGGAGGACTGTACAAAATGAGAATTCGGGGATTAGGGAGAAAGTGCGTGAAGAATTAGGCATCAGCAGGAGTCGCTTGGTGTCTAAGGCTCACCGTTATCCTATCTCGTTGACTCGACCAGCGTCGCTCATGCGAGAAGGACCAATTAAGGCAACAAACGTATGAAGACTGAATTTGAGAAGATGATATCGGGGGAGCTTTATGATCCGAATGTGGAGGAGCTGCGGGTGTGGTCGACGCGGTGTCGGGGGGAGTTGATGAAGTTTAATACCGGGCAGATCGGGCTGGGGGAGCTGACGTCGATGTTCGGGGCTTGTGGGGAGGGAGTCATGATTGTGCCTTCGTTTCACTGCGATTATGGAGGGCAGATCAGGCTGGGGGATCGGGTTTATATGAATGCGGGGTGCGTGCTGCTGGATTGTGCCCCGATTGAGATTGGGGACGACGTGTTGCTGGCGCCGGGGGTGCAGTTGCTGACGGCAACGCATCCGCTGGACTTCGAAACGAGGCGAAGCGGGTTGGAGTATGCTAAGCCGATTCGGATCGGTAGCGGGGCTTGGCTGGGTGGTGGCGTGATTGTGCTGCCGGGGGTGACAATTGGCGCACGATCGGTGATTGGAGCAGGTTCGGTCGTCACGAAGGACGTCCCTGAGGATGTGATCGTCGCGGGGAATCCGGGGCGAATATTGCGGTCTAATAGCCGCTAGTTTAAAACTGCATGCAGTAACATGTTAAAAATTTCGGGAAAAATGTTGGCAAGGTTCACAATCGTTACAACGGCAGGAGTGACATCTTAGCTGAAATGTGTAATATGTCTGCACAGCCATCACGAATTGGTCTGGATCGCTGCTCCTTCCCTGGGCCGGGGAATGATCCTCATCAAGGCTGTGTGTCATCTTCCTGTCTCGCGCTCCCTGTGATCGATTCAAGGACACCGTTATGAACAAGCTAGCCGAGCCCGATAGTGGCAAACGTCTGCTGCTGAAAGACCGTGCGTATCAGATGATTAAGCGAGACATTCTGACTGGCAAACTGCCGGCGGGGATGTTTCTTTCCGAGCGACTCCTGGCCAATCACCTCAATATTGGTAAGGCACCGATCCGCGATGCGATTGGTCGTCTGAGACAGGAGAACTATCTTGATGTCGCGCCGCAACAGGGGATCGTTGTCAAAGGCCTGACGGTCAAGACGATGACTGATACGTTTGAATTGCGAAGCATTCTCGAACCACAGATTGCGTCGAAACTGGCTGGTCAACTGCCATCGAGTTCGAAGTATGCCCTCGAGAGCAATCTGGCGATGCAGCGGGAATGTGCTGAGGTGAAGGACATCCAGGGGTTCATTGACCTTGATGTCAACTTCCACCTGATTCTGGCGAAAGCCTATGGCAATCAGGAGCTGCTGCAGATCATTGACCAGATCTGCGAGAAGACGTATCGCTCGATTTACTCGGCTCCGCGCGGGATGGCGGAGAAGCTGACGTTTGCGTTAGCGGATCATGAGGCCATTTATCAGCACCTGATTCAGGGTGAGGCGAAAGCGGCAGAAGAGCGGATGGCGAGCCATATTAATGGGACGCGGTCGTTGTTGTTGCCGTAAGTGTTGGTGAGCGAGCCGAGAGTGGCGCGTTTGGCGTACTCTGGGTGGCGATGTAAATAGTTAGCACAAGGGACAGGGGGTTGACACCCCCCGCTCGCCTAAGACATGCGAATCGCTCGTCGAGTTACTCGACGAGCTTTTTTTATGTAGGGACGTTGGACTGGCAGGAGTTGATCAGGGTGGTGAGGGTGTTGATGGAGCGAAAGTTGGCGGGGCTGATGTTTTCGGGCGGGATCGAGACGTCGTAGGTCGATTCGATGTGGGCCAGGAGGTCCATGATGGTGAGGGATTCGAGGAGGTTGAGCGTAGCCAGCGGGGTGTCGGGGGTGAGTTGGTCGAAGGGGCCGTAGGTTTGTTGGATGTAGTTGGTGAGGGATTGTGTGATGTCGTTGCGGTCTGTCATGCGTGTCCTTCTTGGGTGTATCAGGCGGCTGCTGCAACCGCCTTGTTGACTATTTGTGGTTGTTCGTGGCGAGTTTAGTGAGGGCAGATCGATCGACTTTAAAGGACGAGTTGAGAGGCCAGTCTTCGAGTTGTTCGATGTGGGCGGGGATCAGGTGACGGGGGAGGCTTGACTGGCAATGTTTTCGGATTTCAGTCGTGGTCGTCGAGTTGTCTAAGGTTGTGGTGTAGAAGAGGGCCAGTCGCGTGCCGACCTGAGGGGCTTCGAAGGGGACGACGATGACTTCGCAGTGTGGGAATTTCTCGGTGACGACGGATTCGACCTCGCTGGGGTGAACTCGAAAGCCGGCGATTTTGCAGAGGGTGTTGGCACGTCCCTGGGGGTAGATGTAGCCATCGGCGTCGATGGTGGCGAGGTCGCCGGTATAGAGCCAGCCGTTTTTGATGACGGAGTGGGTGGCGGCTTCGTCGTTGAAATAGCCTAGCATGATATTGGGTCCGCGGGCGCGAATCTGTCCGATTTCGTTGGGTGCGACGGGTTGGCCGAAGTCGTCAACGACCTGGAGCGTCACGCCGGGGATGCCTTTACCAATGGAGCCAGGGCGCTGGACTCGTTGGTCGGGGGGGACGTAGGAGAGTCGCGCGGTGGCTTCGGTCTGGCCGTACATCAGGTAGAGCTTGGCTGCGCCGATCCGGGAGGCGACTTCGTCCGCGATGGTCGTCGTGAGGGCACCACCGGCGGCGGCGACATAGCGCAGGGACGGGAGTTCAACCTGGCCGAGACGAGTGTATTTTAGCAGGACGCGAAAGAAGTCGGGAACGCCGGAGAAACTGGTGATCTGGTGGTCCTTAATGGCTTTGAGGATCGTCTCGGGGAACGAGAGACTACCAGCCTGGACGAGCGTCGCGCCGGCGAGGAGATGGCTTTGGAGGACGGAGTTGCCGAAGGCATGATAGAACGGGAGGAGCGCGAGGGCTCGGTCGGTTGCGTCGATGTGGAGATACCGCTGGATGGAAAGGGCGTTGGTGAGCAGGTTGCGGTGCGAGAGCATCACGCCTTTGGGGGCGCCCGTCGAACCGGAGGTGAAGAAGATGGCGGCGAGGTTGGCGGGGGTGGGAGGTTTCAGGCGCGACGGTGAGATCGAATGGAGGCGTTCGAGTCTCGGAACGGGAAGTTCGTCATTCGATGGAATGATTCGAAAGCGGCAGGCTGAGATTTCGAGAATGGCCTGGAGGCGTGATGTTTCTATATCGGGAGGCAATGGAACGACGACACCGCCTGCGATGAGGACGCCATAAAACGCGGCGGCGTATTCGGGGCCGTTGGGGAGTTGGAGGATGACGAGAGAGCCGCGTTTGAAGTCGGGGTGAGCGCGAAGCTCGGCGGCAATCGCCTGGGCCTGAGAACGAAGCTGAAGATAGGTTGTCTGGGTAGTGTCGGTTGAGAACGCGATCTGGTCGGTCAAGCACCGACATGTTGCCAGAAACTGTGCCACAAGGGGGGAAGACGACTTCCGTCGCAAGTCGTCTGATGGCATGTCAGCTCCAAAAGGAAAACGTCGCGTGAGTGGCAGTCTTGGGGTGGTGACGCGTTGAATCTTGGTGCTCACGCGGGGCTCCTGCGCGGGATTTCGTCTACTGGAAAGTTATTTCGCGAATAGATGGGAGGCAAACGGTATTCCGGGGGTGTCAGTTCTCGTGAAAAATAGGGAGAACCTTTTTTCAGCTTGTTCTGATTTTTCAGGTTAAGTTGCGTGAGTTTGAGTACGATTTATGGTGCGGCCATAATTATTCGTTGATGTGATGCCTCAGCTGGTTGGTGTATGGCACTGGAAACAATGATCTGGGATCAGACAGGCGCTTTCGACGAAAGTGAAGGCTCTCGTGAATGTTATGAAGAGTTCCTGGGTTTATTTACTCATCATCGAGACCGGATTTACGCACACATTTTTGCATTAGTGCCTCACGAAGCCGATGCGGAAGACATTTTTCAACGCTGCAGCATTCTCTTGTGGCGGAAGTTTCAGGAGTTTGACGCGGAGCGGTCGTTTTTATCGTGGGCGTGTGGAGTTGCGGTGTTTGAGATACGCAACTTTTTGCAGTCGAAACGTCGGAGTCGTCTGACGTTTCAGCCAGAGCTGATCGAGCAACTGTCAGCGGATCGACTGGCGGAGGAAGAACTCGAGTCGGACCGGATGGAGGCGTTGCGGGGCTGCATTGATCAGTTACCAGCCAGTGAACGTGATCTGGTCAAGGTGGCGTACGAGGGGACGATCACCGTCAAGGACTATGCGGCGGAGAATCAATTGTCGTTGCAGGTGTTGTATAACAAGCTGGCGAAGTTGCGTCGGTTGCTGCTGGCGTGCGTCGAGCGAAAGATGTCGCGGGAGGCTCACTATGAAGCGTGAGTTGCCCCTGGTGCGAGATGAGATTCCTCGCGAACTGTTCGGGTTACTGGAGCAGGTCTGCAATGAGACCCTGAGGGAGGGTGAACATGCGCGACTTGAAGAGATTCTGCTGAAGAGTCCAAAGTCTCGACAGCTTTATCTGCGTTACATGGATCTTCATCTCGATTTGAAAAGGTCGCAACGTCATGGCTCGAGCGTGACGCGAGATGCGGTGTCGGAGGCGCTACGGGCACTTGAGCCGATGCAGCAGGTGAGGAGAGAGGTTACCGGGCACTCGCTGTCGAGTCGCTGGAAATTTCTTACGATCGCGGTTGCGAGTGTGGCTGCGATTGTCTGTGTGGCCGTGATGTTGCCTGAGAATGGGGATGAGAAACAGCCTGTCGTTGAGAACAATGTTCCTGCGGTTGTGGTCGGCGGGAAAGAGGAGACGCCGCTAGTGGACTCCCCTGCCCTGCCTCGGGATGTGATTCTGTCCCAGGAGGCAGGGGCACAGTTTTATAAAGACGAGATGCCAGCCTTTGGTTCGGCGCTTAGGATGGGTCATGAGTATTCGCTGATCGACGGTCAGATTGAAGTTTTGTTTCCGACGGGAGCCAAGGTGATTCTTGAATCGCCGGCATTGTTTGAGGTGCATAGCGAAGAGCGGATGACCCTGGCCTACGGAAATTGTTCGGTGCATGCTCCGGCTGGTGCGGAAGGATTTGAAGTTCTCACGCCTGCGACGCAGGTGATTGATCGCGGAACACGCTTCACAGTGAAAGTCGATGAAGCGGGTGTCAGTGAGGTGCATGTCATCGAAGGGCTGGTCGAAACCGTCGAACGGCTGAATGGAAAAGAAGACCGCAATGAACTCGATCATGGAAAGGCCATGCGGTACATGGCCGATGATACGAAATCACATGTGGTCACGTTTTCTCAGAAGTCGTATCGAAATAACTTGCCGGACCGATTGATTCGCTATGAAGGTGAGACGGACCATGCGGGCGGGATTGAGACGCTGCTGAATTTGACGGTCTCGCGTGCGGGCAAAACTTACCGGTATGACTATGAACAACTCATCGGCTGCGATGTGGTGTCGTTCTGCGAGCGCGGTTCGCTGGCGACGGTGAACTTTGTGACGCCGAAGAATTATGAGGGAAACTATCGCGAACTCGCGATGCACGACAACAGCTTCCTGACGGGGATTCTGAATCCCGGTGGAGCGAAGAAGCCGCACACGGGAGAGGTGATTCTGCCCGGACCTGGTGTCAGCAAAGACAAGCTGACGCCCGGTATGACATTGCGGTTCCGTGAGCCGATTGTGAATAGCGAGGGACCGGATCTGGTGATCTTCGATGAGCAGACTGCGATCCATCCGCTCGAGGGAGATGCATTTCATTTGCGTCCTTTGCATATGAAAGCAGGGATGAAGCCTGTGACGATTACCCGCTATGACATCGGGATGATGTCGCCGGAGGCCAAGCCGATGGCTGAGTTTGATCTGCGAAAAACTTACAATGTTGTGGGACATCTTGAGGAACTTTTTGTCTCGAAGAGAGCTCCCAGTCATGTATCGCTGAATTATCGGGTTGTCGGGACAGCCGTGGATTTGTCGTTGATGGGAATACCTGCTGGAGACGAAGTGAGCGAATTATTTTTGCAGGATGTGATGGATGACGAGTTCCGGATCGATCCTGTTTTCATAGCCGGTTTTCCTCGCGTGGAAAAGAAGCTGCCTGCATCGTCAGAGGATGCTGAGCGGGCACGTTAATACATTTCTTTCGTTCCTTTCTCAAGTTGTATTCGGAGAACAGACATGACGACCAGGTCGTTGAAGCGTGGCTTTACATTAATTGAACTGCTGGTGGTGATCGCGATTATTGCGACTCTCGTGGCAATTCTTCTGCCTGCTGTGCAACAGGCGCGGGAGGCGGCTCGTCGGTCGACTTGCAAGAACAATCTCAAGCAACTGGGATTGGCGATGCACAATTATCACGACACGTATTTGATGTTTCCGCTAGCTGGGATGGGGCACTTGAATGCACGCCCCTGGGTCGAATTAGGCTGGACGGTTTCGATCCTGCCGTTCATTGAGCAAGGGGCTCTCTATGATCAAGTCAGCTTTGATGATGGGGTCTACAATGGCGGCACAGGCCGTCGAGGGAACTTCAAGAATGAGATCGCGATGAATCGAATCCCGATTTACATGTGTCCGTCGTCAACGACCGAGCAGTCACCCAGCACTCAAGAAACTGTGACCGGAAGTGCATTCGGAGCTGGTACCGGTCAACCCTTTACGACGCATTACTACGGGATGGCAGGACCGGTGGGAAATCTCGATCTGAATGGAGATGGCGATGTGGGTGATGCGGGTGAAAGAATCTTCAAATCTATAAACAGCGTCAACAGCACGTATGGTTTGTCCGGTATGGAAGGGATCATGCGAGGTCCGGTTGAGCATGCCAGAACAAGCAACTCCTATCGAGTTCCAGGCGTCAAGTTTAGCGATGTCCAAGACGGGCTTTCAAATACCATCGCATTGATGGAAATCTCACGTGACTATCCATCAGGAGTCACTCCATTCGCATATCGCAGCTGGGTTCGCGGGTTCGCAGGTTTTTCTTCGTCTGGAACGGATCCATGGGGCGTTTCCTACAATTTCGCGGTCACTTTAGGTGTGAATAAAAATCTTGTTGCTTCCATCAATGCTCCTTATACCAGCACGTTCAACAACGGTGCCTGGGGAAGTAATCACAAGGGGGGTGCCCAAGCGGTCCTCGGGGATGGATCCGTGCATTTCTTCTCGGAGAATATGGACTTCAATACCTTGCGATATCTGTGCACGATGGCGGGTGGCGAAACGACATCTCCTTTCTAACGAAATAGACCCGCTGTCGAACGCGACGTATCTGATGGCACTGGTCAAGGCACGGCGGCTGTTTAACCGCCGTGCAATCATCGCAAAGACGGCGTCTGATCAAGGTATGGCGAGGACAAAATCTGTCGAGGATGAGTCGCTGCGATCTGAGTTCGCGACGAAAATGGTTTTGACGAATATGGATTTATGGAAAGCTTTGGAACTGCAATGCAAGAATTTTTCAAACTCAGGGCTCTCCTGTCGGGACTCTTACTCGTTGTTTTGTTGACGTCGGGTTGTCAGTCAGGGAGTGAGCGTTATCACCTTTCCGGAAGCGTCACTTACAAGGGGACACCGGTTCCGAGGGGGTTGATTGTCTTTACGCCCGTGGAGCAAGGTGGCCTACAAGGTTCACCGGCTTTCGCGAAGATTTCTAATGGACGCTTCGATACGAGTGTTGACGGAGAAGGTCATTTCGGCGGGGTTCAAGATCTGATGATCTCCGGGTTCGATGGTGAGAATGTGACTGAGGATGCGCCGATGGGGGGCGTCTTGTTTGCGACAATGACTGTGCGCAAGACGCTGCCGGCGTCGACAAGCCAAATGGATCTCGTGTTGCCGTGATCAAGAAAGGGGCATGAGTAGACCGGCGCGGTCGAGTCAGACTCGGTCGCTTAGTTGGCTATGGATACATTTAGATTATTTGATGAAATCCATGTATTCAAGAGAATATTTTTGTCCGAGATTGAATTTAACAGGACTAGATGCATGAGACACATGCTAAGCGCGTGTTCCAGTCCAAATTCATTTCTCAGATATTCCTATCTTGTCGAGGTCTCCAATGGTTCGAATGAGTCGAGAACGAGGATTTACGCTGATTGAGCTTCTGGTCGTCATTGCGATCATTGCGACTCTCGTAGCAATTCTTCTGCCTGCGGTGCAGCAGGCTCGCGAAGCAGCCCGCCGTTCAACCTGCAAAAACAATCTCAAGCAGCTTGGGATTGCAATGCACAATTATCATGACACGTTCAATGTGTTCCCTCCGTGCTATGTCGATATGCGTGCGACAAACGCCGCCTATCCAGACAACAAAGGACACTGGGCCTGGTCTGCCTTTATTCTTCCGTTTATGGAACAAGGAAGTTTGTACGACACACTACGAGTCGGGAATCTGACGGCTTCAGAAGCGATTCAGGCCAATTTGACGGCGATGCAGACGCCGATTCCATCCTTTCGTTGCCCGTCTGATCCAGGGCCATCGGTTCATAGCACAAGTGATGCGCCTGGATACGCGATTGAAGAATCGACGACAGCCACCGGACGCGGGTTGCCTGTGTCCAATTATGTTGTGGCGAACAACACCACGAACGTCCGTCAAAATCGCTCTTCGACCGGAACGGATGGGACAACGGGAGCAACCGGGATGTTCTTTCGAGACAGCAATACCCGAATGGCCAATATTACGGACGGTCTCTCGAACACGATCATGATTGGCGAGAGGACCTACATTCATGGCGGGAAGCTCATGAAAGCGGGAACATTGCATGCTGTTCGCAATGATGGCAATGGTGCAACTTCCTACGGACCTGCGGCCCAGGACAGTGGACAGGGAGCCTGGAATCACGGATTGATGACGATCGCGTTTCACGTACGGGACGGGATCAATCCTGTTTTGAGCGGCCCTGATACGAGTCGGAGCGGAAATCTCTCCAGTGCTCACAAGGGTGGTGCACAGGTGACACTGGGAGATGGATCGGTTCGCTTTATTGGCGAGAACATCTGGAATCTGCAGGAGACGGCGGCACCTTATCCGATCAACAGTACTCTCGAATCTTTGGTAGGAATTCGCGACGGGAATGTCATCGGTGAATTTTAGTTGGATGACCGGATGACTTCATGCTCGCCTGCGTGAATGCGCGGGCGAGCTACGTTTGTGTATTTTCCTTTAACCAAACTTCCTACGAGGGGGAATCGAATCATGATACGGATGCGATTGCAATGTCTGTCGATTTTGTTGCTGGCTGGTATTGTTGTTGGATGTGGCGGTGGACCGGATTACAAGCTGGGTTCCGTCGAAGGGACAGTGACTTTAGATGAGAAGCCACTTGCGGATGCTGAGCTTCGATTCCAGCCTCCCCAAGGACGTTCATCGGTCGCCGTGACTGATCAAAACGGGCATTATGTCCTTGATTACACGACGGAACAGAAAGGGGCGGAACTCGGAACCCATAGTGTCAGTATTACGACACTGCGCAGTGCCTCCGGTGGAGAAGGAGAGCAGCCAGCCGTTCCCGGACGAGATGAATTATTGCCAGCGAGATATCACGCCAAGACCGAATTGACTGCTGATGTGAAACAGGGTTCAAATACAATCGACTTTCACTTGAAGTCGAAGTAGAGTTGGCACAGGAACAGCGACAGTAAATTGAGTGACGTTTGAAGACTGCAGAAAGGTTTGTGAATGATGACGTTGAGTCGAATGAAATGCTTTGCTTTGCTGATGGCGTTGGGCGCGATGCTCGTGTCGATGTCGTTGGAATCGAAAGCTGCGGATGTGCCAAAGGTGGTCGAAGCGGATGTTGTCATTTATGGGGCAACGTCTGGGGGGATCGCAGCTGCGGTGCAGGTCAAGCGCATGGGACATAGCGTTGTCATTCTCGAGCCAGGGACGCATCTGGGGGGATTGACGGCGGGCGGTTTGGGCTGGACGGATACTGGGGACAAGAGTGTCATCGGGGGGATCTCGCGCCAGTTTTATCAGGACGTCAAGAAGCATTATGACGATCCCAAAGCCTGGCCGTTTCAAGAGCGGGAGAAGTACAAGTATTACCGTGCTGATGACGATGCGATGTGGGTGTTTGAGCCCAAGGTCGCGACGGCGATTTATCAGCGCTGGGTGAAGGACAATGACATTCCGGTGCACTTCGAGCAGCGACTGGATCGTTCCGGGAAGAAGGTCGTCAAAGAAGGTACACGAATCACGCAGATGACGATGGAGTCGGGACTGGTTGCCAAGGGGAAAGTTTTCATGGACTGCACCTATGAAGGCGATCTGCTGGCAGAATCGGGCGTCGAATATTTTCTGGGACGTGAGCCGAACAGTCAGTACGGCGAGACGATCAACGGGCTTCAGACAGCCAAGGCGAAGCATCACCAGTTCACGCTGCCTGTGAGTGCGTATCGTATTCCAAACGATCCGAAGAGTGGGCTGCTGCCGTACATCGGCGGGACCGAGCCGACTGTTCCGGACGGGACGGGTGACAGGCGGATGCAGGCGTATTGTTATCGGATGTGTCTATCGAGTGCGCCGGAGAATCGTCTGCCGATTCCCAAGCCTGCCAACTACGATCCGGTCAACTATGAACTGCTGGCTCGTAATCTGGAAGCGGGCTGGGATGAGGTCTTCCGCAAATTCGATCCTGCTCCGAATAACAAGACGGACACGAACAACCACGGCGGGTTTTCGTTCGACTTCATTGGTATGAACTATGGGTATCCGGAAGCCGATTACGCGACTCGCGAAGCACTGAATGATCAGCACCGAGATTACCAACTGGGGCTGTTATGGTTCTTGCAGAATGATCCTCGCGTGCCGGAGAAGATTCAATCGAAAGCGAAGATGTGGGGACTGCCGAAAGATGAGTTCGTAGATAATGGTGGGTGGCCGCATCAGCTTTATATCCGCGAAGCACGACGGATGGTGGGTGTTGATGTTGTGACCGAGAATCATGTGACGCAGAAGGTGAAGACCGATGATTCGATCGGCATGGGGAGCTACAACATCGACTCACACAACACGCAGCGTTATGTGACCAAAGAGGGTCTGGTTCGCAATGAAGGGGATGTTCAGATTCATCCGGGCGGGCCGTATCCAATCACGCTGAAGTCGATTCTGCCGAAGGAGAATCAGGCGACAAATCTCTTGGTTCCAGTCTGTCTGTCGGCCAGTCACGTGGCCTATGGGTCGATTCGAATGGAGCCTGTGTTCATGATCCTCGGCCAGTCGGCAGGGACAGTCGCTGTGCTGTCTATCGATGGGGACAAGCCGGTGCAGAAGGTGGCGTATGATGAAGTGAAGCCGATTCTGGTGAAGGATGGGCAGGTGCTTTATCGGGAGAAGAAAGTGAAGTAGGCCGCGATTGAAATTCGTAAGCGTCGTGATGGGAACATCACGACGCTTTTTTTGTGGGATGAGGTTGCAATGATGCTATTCGGAGGGTGGTCCAGCCGTTCATGGCTGGATCGGCGTAGCCGACAAGATGCAACGCCATACGCGATCAAACGGAACTCACTGCGTCAGTTTGGAAATGGATGCGTATGGTGACGCATCCTGTGAGCTGCGCTCATCCAACCGTAGACGGATGGGCCACCCGAGAGTGCGGGAAGTGGAGCTGGTTACAACGAGGCAGCGAGGTTCGTGGGGCGGTCCAGCCAGGAGGTGCTGGCGACTTTCAGGGAGCGGAAGATTTCCTTGAGTCCCAGGGAGGTCAGGTTGAGCAGGGAGATGTCGGTGTAAAGGGTGTCAACGTGGGCGGCGTCTTCGTCGTTGCCGAGGTAGAGCTGGCGGTTGGCGATGGGGAGGCTAAGGGTGCGCGGCAGGAGCATGCGTCTGGCGATGCGGTCGTGCATGGCGACGAAGGTGCAGCGGGTCTTTTGCATGATGGCGTGTCGGATCGTATCGCTGTGGGCTTCAAAGAGGCGGTCGTCGTTGTGGTAATGGATCTGGCAGTAATTGAGACGCCAGCGGGTCACGAGCGAATAGATGACGTAAAGAGGCCCCTCTTCGGTCTCAAGGACCATGTGATTCATATGAGCCTGAGAGTGGTCGAGGAAAAGCTGGCGGTCTACTGGCGAGAGGATACGCGAAGTCAGCAGGTCAATCTGCTGGCAGGCCTGGATGGCGTTTTCGTGGACAGGAAGGACGGTGGGAAGTAAGGCGCAGAGGGTCGAGTCGAGAGTTTTGAAACCGAGTTTGGTGCTGATCTTCTGGACGCCTTCCGTCGGAGAAAGGTCGATGATCACGTGGTTCTTGTATTTGAGCGGGGCACGCATGAGGAGGAGGCTGTGGCCGCGGTATTCTGGTTTGACCATCCAGGTGTGGAGATTGCAGACGGGGAGTGTTTTGCCAGCGAGTTGACGCTCGCTAAAGATCATGCCGAGGACGCCGACGAGTTTGCCGTTGTCGGTGAGGGCGTAGCCGGTGTGGTCTTGGCCGGAGTGGGGGCGGATTTCAAAGAGAGGAGCCCAGTCGGCGCGCGTGAGTTCGTAGTCGAAACTTTCGAGGAACTCTCGATGAATTTCGGGGAACATGCCTTCGCGGATCGGTTCGACTTTGGGCATCAGTCCTCGCTCAAGGGAATGAAAAATGGGACAGGAAATGTTGTCAGTCGTGTAGGGTGCTGGTGAGTCTTTGAACCGCACCAAAAGGACATTCGATCGCACATTTGGTGCGGTTCGCAAAGCCTCACCAGCACCCTACGATTTATTCACGGGGACGGGGATCGATCTGGTCATGCCAGAGGTCTTCGGGTTGACCGCGGCGTCTGATGAGTTGGTGGCCTGTTTTGTCGATGAGGACTTCAGGAGGGGCGGCGTGGGAGAGGAAGCCGAGGGGACTGGAGGTGCGGGCGTAGGCGCCGGCGTTGAAGATGCCGATGAGGTCACCGGGGGCGAGTTGCGGCATCGAGATGTCGCGGGCGAGTGTGTCGAGAGGGGTACACAAGGGGCCGACGATATCGACGTTGGTTGACTGTTCTTCGTTGAGACGTGTAATCGCGGCGATCGGGAAGTTGCGTTTGATCGTCTGGCCGAGGTTGCCGGAGGCGGCGAGGTGGTGGTGCATGCCCCCATCGACGACGACGAATGTTTTGCCGCGAGACGTTTTGATGTCGGTCACTGTCGTGACGTAAAGGCCTGATTCGGCGGTGAGGAAGCGACCAGGCTCGATGATGAGCTGGGCGTCTTGCAGGATGGGATCGTTTTCGATCTCTTCGAGAATTGAGTTGAAGCCAGTTGCAAAGGCATCGAGGTCGAGGCTGTGTTCGTGGCTGAAGTACGGAATGCCGAGGCCGCCGCCGAAGTCGATGGTTTCGAGAGGACGACCGATGGTCTGGCTGAGTGTACGGGCGACGTTGAGGGCGTGTTTGTATTGGGTCAGCAGGATGTCGGCATCGAGGATCTGAGTTCCCGTGAAGAGGTGGACGCCGACGATTTTCAAATGGGAGAGTCGGGAGATCTGTTGGGCGACGGGGATGAGTTGTTCTTCGTCGATGCCGAAGGGGGCAGGCTTGCCACCCATGCGCATCGCGCCGCCTTGGGCGGACTGCGAGGGGTTGATCCGCATTGAGATGCGGACCTGTCGACCGTGCTCGCGAGCGATGTCGTTGAGGCGTTGGGCTTCGGTGATTGATTCGACGTGGATTTCGTGGATACCGTAATGGACTGCTTCGGTGAGGTCGCGTTGAGTTTTGCCGGGGCCTGCGAAGAGGATGCGGTTCGGCGAGCAGCCGCTTTTGAGGGCGGTGTGAAGTTCACCGCTGGAGGCGATTTCGATGCTGCAACCCGCTTCGATCAGGCGACGGGCGATGACGCGATGCGGGTTGGCTTTGATGGAGTAGTAGACGTCGACGCGCTCAGTGAAAGCATCGCGGAGTTTGGCCAACTGAGCGAGGATGGTGGCTTCGTCGTAGAGGTAGAGAGGGGAGCCGTAGTGTTGGACGAGGCGCGAAACGGGGTGGGAGGCGATGGCGAGTTGGCCGTTGAGGTTGGTGTATTGGGGGGAGATGTGGCGCGCAGCGTGGTAGCCGGGGAGGGATTCGGTGGTTGGTTCGATGATGATGGACATGATTGGTGGGGTTCGTTTGGAAGTGTGGGCGGAATTCAGTTCGCAGAAGTCCCTCATCCGACCTCGCAGACTCGGCCACCTTCTCCCCGGGGGAGAAGGAACGGAACCGGAGAAGGATCGGGAACTAGGAAGGCTGCAAGGCGGATTCTTCGGCTCGGCGTTTCAGAGTGGGGTAGTCGATTTTGCCGCTGGAGGTTTTCGGGAGCTGGTCGACGATGTCGACGGACTTGGGGACCATGTAGCGTGGCATGGCTTCGCTGGCCTGGGCGATGATGTCGGTTTCAGTCAGCTGTTCGCCGTCGACGGGGACGACGTAGGCTTTGATGTGCTGGCCGAGGAGTTCATCAGCGACACCGACGACGGCGGCTTCACGTACGGACTTGTTGCGGCAGATCGCCTGTTCGACTTCTGTCGGGCTGATGCGGAAGCCGGAGGACTTGATCAGGTTGTCTCGTCGTCCGACGAAGTAGAGGAAACCGTCTTCGTCCATTTTCACGAGGTCGCCGGAGTAACAGACTTTGACGGCGTTGTTCGAACCGGGCAATGAGAACGGGTGAGGACGAAGAATGCGGGCGGTCAGTTCTTCCTGACCCCAGTAACCTAGAGATACGGTCGGGCCGTGGTGGACGAGTTCGCCGACTTCGCCAGGACCGCAGGGGCTGCCGTCTTCTTTGACGACGAGGATCTCGGTGTTCGGGATGGCTTTGCCCATGGAGGTCGGGCGTCGGTCGAGTTCCGATGGTGGCAGGTAAGTAGAGCGGAAGGCTTCCGTCAAGCCGTACATCAGGAAGACCTGTGTACCGGGGAGACCATGTCGCAGGAGTCCGAGGGTCGATTGTGGCATCGCGCCGCCGGTGTTGGTGATGTAACGAAGGTGTGGCAGGTTGGCTTTGGTCAGACCGCTGGAGGGCTGGACGAAGAGGTTCCAGAAGGGTGGAACGCCCGCCAAACCCGTGATCTTTTCTCGTATCAGTTCGGCGATGACGTCTCTGGCAAAGCGGAACTGGCTGATAACGAGTGTCGCGCCTTTGAGGACGGCGGTAGTCAGCTGATTCATGCCGGCGTCGAAGGAGAACGGCAGGACTGCGAGGATGCGATCTTCGTGTGTGACCCTGAGATAGTCGCCAACGATCTCAGCGCCGGCGATGACGTTGTCATGGCTGAGCATGACCCCTTTGGGTTTGCCGGTGGAGCCG
>SXPC01000238.1 GCA_005778225.1 Planctomyces sp.
AGAAGGTGCCCGAAGGGCGGATGAGGGTGAGCACTAGGCAACGACCGATTTTCATTGCCATGAAGAACACAGGCAACAGTTTTTTTTCTCATCCCGCATCAGCCAGCATTCCCCCCTCGCATCTCCCCTCCACACCTCGTTACCCTAGACAAAAACGACTTGTCTAACCACGAGGTCTTCATGCCCAACTTCAAGCCCGATCACTACAATAGCGTCTCCCCTTATCTCATTGTCGATGGCGCCCAGAAAACGATCGACCTGTTAAAGAAGGTCTTCAACGCCGAACAACTCCGCACTCATCATCACGACAACGGCAACATCATGCACGCCGAAGTCCGCATCGACGACACCGTCATCATGATCGCCGACGCCGCCCCGCAGTGGCCCGCCATTCCCGCTCATCTTCATATCTACGTCAAAGACGTCGACGAGACTTATCAACGCGCTCTCCAGGCCGGCGCTGAGTCCGTCCAGGAACCCATCCAGAAAGGCGATCAGGATAAACGCGGCGGCTTCAAAGACGCCGGCGGCACCACCTGGTGGATCGCCACCCAACAACCCTCTTAGGCGAGCGGGTGGGAGCAAGGAGTGAACGACGCCGTAGTCTTATCCGCGCATAAACCCTCTGTCCCTGTGCACTCGACTGACATAGCCACTGTGAGTACGCCCCGCACGCCAACAACCACTCCCCCATGTCCTTCTACTCCCTCTTCAACCACATCGAAGGCATCCTCTGGCTCATCGTTGCAGTCACCATCGCGCTCCGCACCCCACGCAACACCTTCCAGCAAAAAGCCGCGGTCGTTCTCGCAGTTGTCGCTTTCGTCCTCTTCGGCCTGACCGACTTCATCGAAGCCCACTACGAAGCCCGCGTCCCTCTCTGGCTCTACGCCTGGAAGATCGCCTGCGGCTCCGCCATCTTCACCTCACGCTACACTTGGCTCGGCTGGACCCGCTTCCGTTGGACCGACCGCGAATTCCTCTTTTCCATCGCCTGCCTGATCGCCGTTATCGCGATCATGGTTTATCAATACTCGTAGGGTCCGCTGTGAGGACCATCCATCCGCTCGCAATTCATCAATGGCGCAACAAAAAAGGGCGGCCATCTGACCGCCCTTTTTTCATGAGTAGAGTCGCAATCCAAGTCACACACCCTCAACGATCGACACCGCGGCTTGAGCCAGGCGAGTGACGCTGAGTTTCATGACGATCTTATTCTTCGGCGTCACAGGCTCGCCACGGACGATGTTGATCGCACAGGCAGGATCCGGCGTCTTATAGTTCAGCGTGAATGGAACCAGATTATCCGCGAAGGCAGCAATCGATGCCGCCAGCTCAACCGTCCCACACGCAGAACCAGTGTTGCCGATGAAGCTCTTGATCGCCGTGACAGGAACTTCCTTGCCATAGCTGCCGAAGACTTCCAGAATCGCGGCTGCTTCTTGTGGATCGAGATCGGTGGAACCCAGACCATGGGCATTGATTGAGCCGATGTCTTCAGGCTTCAGTTTGGCTTTCTTCAAAGCAGCTCGCATCGCATTAATCAGAGCCTGCTTGAAATTGGGCTGACCGTTGTGATCGACAACGCAGGATGCACCAGTCCCAAGAAGATAGCCCAGGATTTTTGCACCGCGTGCTTTTGCATGCTCGGTCGTTTCAAGAATGAACGAGCAGGCACCTTCCGCCACGACCTGACCATTACGATTCAGATCGAAAGGCTTGCTTGCTTCCCCCGGAGTCGGTCCACTGGCCAGCTGATCCCACAACCCGGCATGCATGGACTTCACAGCATTCAGGCGAGTTCCGGTCGCACCCGCAATCATGATGTCAGCCAGGCCCCGTTCGATGATCGATTTAGCTTCCGACAGGGACAGATTGCCCGAGGCTTCGTCCATCGTCACCGAGTTACTGGGCCCACGTGCATCGGCGTTGATCCCGATGTGACAGGCCGGCATGTTCGGCAGATATTTGAGCAGCCACAGCGGTTCGAGTTTAAAGAGACCCGTGCTGCCCCACTTTGGAACATTGAATTCATTATTCTCATCGCGACTGGCGAACGCCGCGTCGCACAAAACGTCCGGAGGGCTCAGCATCAGGTTCGCACCGAACTCAACACCCAGGCGAGAGTGATCGATTTGATCCATCGGCAGGGCAGAGTCTTCGAGAGCCAGGTTCGCAGACGCGACTCCCAGCTGAATCTCGCGACACATCACCTTGATGCTCTTGCGTTGAGATTTTAGGTAAGTCGATTTAATGGAAGCATCATTGAATTCACGACATTGGCCGCCAATTCCGCCCGGCGTCCCGATTCCATCAAACAGATCAATAACTGTGACGCCGCTCGTTCCGGCTTTCAGGTTTCCCCAGTATTGCTCCAGCCCGATACCGCTTGGGCTGATGACACCAATCCCCGTAATTGCAACCATTGGAAGATGATCCAAACAAGGTCCCCTTACTGCAGCAGTCAAACAGACGCTGCCGCCGATCGTTCGCCAGAGTCGATCGATCAGCTAGGTAAGTCGCAGGGGCAGAAGCTCCCTTTCAAAGAGAGTTCTGTCTGCTGAAAATTTTCAAATCGCTCCGGGACAAGATCTGGAACCCGACGCCGTTCGCGGTGTCAATTTCCATCTCAACCCACCAGATCACCCGGGCGGCTGCATGACTGCAGAACAACGAACTCGAGGACAGATCCACTGCTTTTGCAGACAATTGCAACGTCAGAAAACACAACTCAACGAAGTAAATTGATGTTTAAATGGCTGCACAAAAACAGGAACATGTTCTAAACGCGTGACAATCATTTCGAGAGAATGATCCGAAAGTCAACGCGGTAACAACCGAAATCTATCTGACCTTACCCACAACCAGACACGCGTTGTGCCCACCGAAGCCGAAGCTGTTCGACAGGGCATAACTGATCTGGGCCTCGCGGGCTTTATGAGGAATGTAATCCAGATCACATTCTGGATCTGGGTTTTCAAGATTGATCGTCGGAGGAAGGATTCCACTGTTGAGGGCGAGAATCGAAATGACGAACTCGACACCCCCCGAAGCACCCAGCATGTGACCAAGCTGACTCTTCGTGCTGGAGACAGGAATCTTCTTGATGGCAGTATCAAAAACAACCTTCATCGCGATCGTCTCGGCTTTGTCACCCAGCGGCGTACTCGTGCCGTGAGCATTGATGTAGCCAATTTGATCGAGGTTGACTCCGGCATCCCGAATCGCGCCTTGCATAGCGCGAGAGGCTCCGCGGCCTTCTGGATCAGGTGCCGTAATGTGTGTTCCATCAGCGGACATTCCATAGCCACAGAGCTCAGCTAGAATGGTCGCGCCGCGTGCTTTCGCGTGCTCGTACTCTTCAAGAACAACGATGCCCGCACCTTCCGAGAGAACAAACCCATCGCGTCCCGTATCAAAAGGACGAGAGGCGGTCGTCGGGTCGTCATTGCGTGTCGAGAGGGCAGACATACGGGAAAAGCCAGACAGACCCATCGGGGTTAACGCTGCTTCACTCCCGCCAGTAATCATGACATCGGCATCGCCGTATTGAATCAGGCGGTAAGCATCACCAATCGCGTTGGTGGCAGACGCACAGGCAGTCGCAACCGCGCTGTTCGGGCCTTTCAGGCCCCAGTTGACAGAGACGTTCCCACTGGCGGCATTGGCCATCAGTTTGGGAATCATGAACGGGGAAACGCGAGCCGGGCCTTTGTCAAACAGCTTGGAATGCTGCTCTTCAATTTCACCCAGGCCGCCGATTCCTGTTCCTACCAGAACGCCACGTCGGTACGGGTCGCCCGTCGAAAGATCCAGGCCCGACATCTTGATCGCCTTGTTCGCAGCTGCCAGCGCGAACTGCGAAAAGCGATCCAACCGCTTCAGATCCTTGGCATCGAAATCGACGTGATCAAGCATATTGAAATGCTTGATCTCTCCGCCGAAACGCACCTTGTACTCAGAGGCGTCAAACCGCTCGATCGGGCCGATACCACTTTTCCCGGCGCAGAGCTTATCCCAGAACTCAGGGAGCTCATGACCCAGGGGGGTAACGACGGACATTCCCGTAACTACGACACGTCTACGCATACAATTTAAGATTTCTGGCTGATGTATTCGACGGCATCACCGACGGTTTGGATTTTCTCGTAGTCATCATCAGGAATCGTGATGTCGAAAGCATCTTCGAATTCCATAACAAGCTCAACGACGTCCAGGGAGTCGGCCTTCAGGTCGTCAACGAACCGACTTTCACGCTTGATTTCCTCCTTGGGAACGTTCAGTTGTTCGCTAACGATATCGATAACTTTTTCCTCGATGGCCACTGACGACTCCTTAATCCTATGACAGAGCTGAAAAATTGAGAATTGCGTTTTTAAGCAGAGAGAGCAGATTGTAAGCTCTCTAATTGCGACACTATTCAAATGAAAACCGAGACCCGCCCTCGAGGGAAGGCTTCTCGCTGTATTTCACGCCAGACAACCAGATTCTAGCCACAATCGCAGATCAATTCATTGAGATGATCACGCGACCGCTGCAGTCAGGCGAGCTGGACGAGACAGACAGACGATCGGAAAACTTCGTTTCATGGGAACAGGGAAGCTGTCCGCAGAAATGCGGGCTGCACCCATGATATATCTGTTTTTGAAAATTGTGTAAACTCAAATCCACGACGCAAAAGGCGGGAACTGGGTGGATTCGAAAAGTTAATTTCGACCCGCTCGGCGAGATCTCAACACGCTGATTTCCAATGCAGGTGAATTGCATCTGGATCACGCGTCAATGAATTCGATTTCATTCCCCGTCGTGCAGAGAATGACACGGAAATTTCCGGTCGATTCGCTTGAACAGCCCTTTGAGAACTCGCCCCGGACCGATCTCCCAGGCTTCGCTCATGCCGTCGTTCATCATGTTGCGAATCGACGTTTCCCACTGCACAGGCTTGAGAACCTGCTGCACAAGAATTTGTCGAATTTCTTCCGGATCGGTGTGAGGCTTGGCATCGACATTCGAGTAAACCGGAATTCGAGGGGCCTGAATCGACACCGTCGAGAGGACTTCCGCAAGCGCCTCATCAGCTGGTTTCATGATCGAAGTATGGAAAGCACCCGCAACTGCCAGTCGAACCGTCTTCCCACCAGCCGCCTCGGCCAGCTTGACCGCTTCATCCACAGCAGCCGTGACGCCCGAAACAACCGTATTTCCAGGGCACAGCAGGTTGGCGATGCGGACCTCACCCTTAGTTGAGGCTTCCTGGCAGACTTTTTCGACCTGATCAATCGGCAGCATCAAAATGCTCGCCATCGCAGACGCAGTCGCATCAGCCGCAGCTTGCATGGCTTCACCGCGTCGCTTGACGACTTTGAGGCCGTCTTCAAACGACATGGCGCCCGCAAAAACCAAGGCCGTGTATTCACCCAGGCTCAGACCCGCGGACATCGAGCACTGCGAAATCAGCTCCGGATGTTTCTCTTTGACAATCTCCAGAGCCGCAATGCTGCTGACAAACAGGGCAGGCTGGCTGATGACGGTCGAATCCAGCTTGTCTGCCGGGCCCTGATTGCAGACTTCAATCAGATTGTACCCTAAAACCTGGCTCGAATGTTCGAACAGCTCTTTGGCGACGGGGTAATCATCGACCAGCGGCGAAGCCATCCCGATGTGTTGAGCACCCTGACCCGGGAAGAGAAAAGCGATCTGAGACATAAGGAAAATCCGTCTTCAGAGATTGTCAGAGCCGCGACCGACAGGAGGTGACCAATCGCATTCAATCTGACGCGGCCTCTGAGTTGTATGATACGCGAGATCGACGCCAGCACTGCTCGTCCTAGAAAGACGAGGCAGCCAGCGCCGTCACAATGCTTCCGTTGATATTTTTTTCAGCAAATCGATTGGCAGTCTGCAGGGCATTGCGAATCGCAGTTCCACTGGACGAGCCGTGAGCAATCAGGCAAATCCCGTCAATTCCCAGCAGCAGGGCACCGCCCGTTTCACTGTATTGAAAGTTACGAGCCAGTTCACCCAGAGCTTTCTTGCCCAGGTCTTTTTCCTGATCAAGCTTCTCGATCACCTGCGATTTGACCATGTGCATCATCATTTCGCCCATGCCTTCAATGGCTTTCAGGACGACGTTCCCTGTGAACCCATCGCAAATGATGACGTCGGCATCGCCTTGGAAAATCCCGCGGCCTTCGACGTTACCGATGTACTGGTCTTTGATCACGCTTTTCGACAGAAATTGATGGGCCTCGAGAATGATCTCGGTCCCTTTGCCTTCTTCGCTTCCGATGTTGATGATCCCGACGCGTGGCTTCGCGATTCCCAGGATCTCGCGGGCGTAGATTTCGCCCATCACGCCATATTGAGCCAGATGCTCAGGTCGGGCAGCAGGATTGGCACCAACGTCCAGCAGAATCGCCTTGCCGCGCAGAGTTGGCAGCGTCACTGCGATTCCCGGGCGTTTCACGCCATTCAGGAACAGGCGCGTCTTCAGTCCAGCCACAACGACTGCTCCGGTGTGACCCGCGCTCACGACCGCATCGACCTGCTTGCCAGCCATCAGCTTCCAGCAGACCAGCAGTGAGCAGTCAGGCTTGTTTCGCAGAGCATCCGTCGGCTTTTCGTCCATGCCCACAAAACCGTCAGCAGGCACGACTTCGATCTGGGTACCGTGATAGCCAGCCTGACTGAGAAGATCCTTCAGCAGGGGCTCTTCGCCGACCAGGCATATATGCAGATGTTCATCTTGATTGACGGCAGCGATGGCTCCTTCCAGATTGATTCCTGGAGCGGCATCGCCACCCATCGCGTCCAACGCGATCCGCATAAGTCGTTATTCCTTATAGAGCTAAGCGGATTCGCGTTAAGTGGTTTCTTCAGTGCTGACCAGCGTACGGCCCATGTAGTGACCGCAGTTTGGGCAGATCGTGTGAGACGGACGAGCCGATGCACACTGAGGGCACGTTTCCAGCTTGATTGGCTTCTGCAGGTTCGCAGACCAACGCTTACGGGAACGAGAGTGCGATTGACGTTTCTTGGGAACGGCCATGACGAAAATCCTAAGGCAAATGACCCGTGCAAATGATCCGGAAAGCCAAATTCAGCGAGAACTTAGCTCTAAACTGTCTGGATAGACTCTCTCCGCGAACTCGTTTCCATGATGGAACAGCCCGGAAAATAGAAACGGAAATTCTAACGGTCACAGAGGGTTAGGTCAACTCACTGACAGCCGTTGACCGCTGCTTACTCGCACAGACATTCCGATCGATGCGTTTCGAACGTCCCTTGCTCAAAAAATGCACTCAGATATTCGACGTGAGTGTACTTTTGTGTTTGCAAAGTTATTGACTGCAGATTATTCGTCGCTTCCTGCTTCGACCGGGACTTCTGTGACCCCATTGCGATTCCGCAACGATCGAACAATCCTCCGCAGAGGAGCTGCATATGGGGTTTGACGAATATATTCCTTTCCTGCGCACCATGCCTGTTTTGACAGACGATTCAGCGGATTTTGATCATACGTCCCCTCAAACAGGACATCGGCACCCGTCGCAATCGAGGTCTTCGCCCGGGCGTCGCCCCACCCGAGTTCGACCCGAGTAAATCCACGCTCGCCGAGGTGCTTCAGCGTCAGGTAATCCAGAATCAGGCCGGGTGAATGCGAGTAAATCGACGGATCGTAAGTGCAAATAAAGGCGTGGGAATGCTTTCCGGCGTTGATGTTATAAAGCACGGCTACCGGTTTGTCGTCAATCGACAGTTTCAGAAGCTGGGCCTGAAACGCTTCACTCTTTTCTGCCATCATGGCTTTGAGGGCGGGGAGAGTCCACGATGTCGCGAAGAAGTTGAATTCCTTCATTTCCGACAACTGGTTGATCTTTGTTTTCGCCATCCAGTCCAGATCGTCTTCTGCATTAGCAAACGGCTCGAAGGCCACGTTTCCAAAGTCCTTGACCAGCCGATTGTATTTCTGCTTTGACTGCTTCATCTTGTTCGAGCCCGACGCTTTTTTCGACGCAACGTATTGGTCGAACCCGCCCGTCAGGTCGATCAGCTGGCTGTTCCCATTTCCAAACAGATATGGGCTGAATGAAGCGTGTGAATTCAAAAGCTTCGAGAAATTCCAGGCTTTCAGACCACTCGCCTTCAGCAGGGCAGAGAGATCGAGCGGTGCTGCTGGATCGATGATGATCCCCTCATACCCCGAGAAATTCAGCCCCGGCGCCAGAGCCGTCTTCCCCTGACGTGTGAACGGGAAAAAGCCGACCATCTCGCCGCCGTGATGAATGATCGTCACGTCGACGTTTCCCTTGGTCTCCCCCATGATCTGCGAAAACCGCGGGTGAAAAAACGGGCTCGAATACGCAGCATGCTGAGCCTGAATTTCAGCCCAGCCATCGAACTCCGCGAGCGTCAGGGAGGTAACCGGTTTGCAAACATACCGTGTATTCGGGGCGATCATGCGAGAAAAATCCATGGTCTGAGAATGGTAAATAAGCCAGTCGCGGTAATTCTGGCTTCAGTTTCCACCCAGAGTATGAATTCTCAGGACGTACGAATGTATTTTCGCATGAGTGGTGGCAGCAAAGTGCGGATGGAGCGGGCATGTTGCAACCCGGAAACATCGAAGCCATTGCACTCTTTACGGAAGAAGGTTTTGCTTTTCTACGAATTCCAAATGCTGGATCAGCAATTGAAGCCGATCGGCTGATTTTGGAATTTCGCGAAGTTTCTGATCCAAAAAATTGCAGTAGTTATTCTTATCAAACTCATCATTGGCTTTAATCTTCGTCAGATTCACTTTGATCGCCGTTGCAATTTCTTCACATGCATTGCGAAAGTTTTGCAATTGAACAGGCTCGCTCTCCCACTTAATAACATCTTCCCAAGTTCCAAGTTGGCTGGCGTATGCGATTTCGTAACGCCTTTTCTTTCTCTTGAACCATGCCCGAGGCGGGAGACGTCGGTTCGCTTCAAATCGCTCGTAGAGCGAGAAAATCTCCCCCTCTGGCTCTCTATGGAACCATAAGTAAACATTAAGGTCTTTCACGGCTTGGCCGAACGAATCGGGCTCAATGGCGCAAAAGTGCATGCCTGCATATCCTATTGTGGACACTCCTCCGCCTGATTTGTATGTAGCCGCAGTCGCTAATGTGGAAAGCGAATACTTATACATCGAATTACCAATCCCCGCCCGGTGCTGCCATCGGGCTGTAGTCCGCGAAGCGCAGTGACTCGCGCACCCAGGTCAGCTTCACTGAATCAATCGGACCCGAGCGGTTCTTCGCGATAATCGCATACGCCACCCCCGGCTCGTCTTCCGGGTTGTACGCCTCAGGGCGGTGGAGGAACATAATCACGTCCGCATCCTGCTCGATCGCCCCCGATTCCCGCAGGTCAGCCAGGCGTGGGCGTTTGTCTTCGCGCTGCTCAACACCCCGGTTCAACTGAGACAGCGCGATCACCGGCATCCGCATGTCTTTGGCGAGGAATTTCAGACGTCGCGTAATCCCCGAGATCTGCTGCTCGCGAGGCTGGTTCTTGTCTTCGGCTTCGATCAGCTGCAGGTAGTCGATGATCACGCAGCTGACGTTGTTGTAGCGAGCCAGACGGCGCGTCACAGCCGCAATCTGCGTCATCGTGCGCCCCGCGACGTCGTCGATATAAAGAGGCAACTGGCTGAGTTCATTGGACGCTTCCATGAGTGTGAAGCGTTCCATTTCATCGAGATTACCCTGACGAACTTTGTGGCCGTTCACTTTGGCATGAATACACAAGAAACGCTCGGCCAACTCGAGGTTGCTCTGTTCCAGCGAGAACAGCAGCACTCCCTTCTGTGACTTCGCCATCGCCAGCGCGACGTTACAGACAAACGCTGTCTTTCCCATCGAAGGACGAGCCGCCATGATGATCAGTTCCGAGGGCTGGAAGCCGGATGTCAGGTCATCCAGATCACGAAACCCCGTCGTCAGTCCCGTCGTCGTGCCTTCGTTGTCCTGACGCTCGTTGATCCGGTCCCAGGCGTCGATCAGGATCGACTTGATGTCGACTTTATCAATCGACTCCTGCTGCTCAGCGATCTGAAAGATCTTCTGTTCAGAGCGAGACAGGACATCTTCAATCGGGTCCGTCGACGTGTAGACATCCTTGAGGACATCATTGCAGGCGTAGATGAGGGTTCTCTCCAGCCACTTCTCACGCACGATTTTTGCATAATATTCGCAGTGAGCCGCATGCGGAACGGCTTCGAGAATATCGACCAGGGCTGCCAGCCCTCCCACTTCTTCCAGCGTGCCTTTCTTTTCGAGTTCCGCCCCGATCGTCACAGGATCGATGCCACGAATCCCGCGATCGAACATGTCAATGATTGTGGCGAAGATGATGTGATAAGCGTTGTTGTAAAAGTGCTCGGCACGCACGATTGGCAGCACATCATCGATCGCCGAGTTGACGAGCATCATGCTCCCCACGACGCTTTTTTCGGCCTCGAGATTATGCGGCGGTGTGCGATTGAATTGTTCGTCGTGAGAATTCGATTTCATGCCGGACTCAGGAAGAAGCAGGGGAGAGGAAGCGAATGGAGATTATATGTGGAGCAACTGTTTCACGCCACATGACGTATGTGAACTGAGGGCGAAGCGGGGTGGCCCAGCCGTTTATGGCTGGGTGAGCAAAGCGAACAAGAAGCGTCGCCATACGCTCCCGAACTCAGCTCATCGTATCAACTCGAATTTGGCCGCGGAAGGCGACGGGTCTTGTGACGACGTCACCCAGCCATGAACGGCTGGGCCACCCAAACAAAAAAGGCATTCCTTGCGGAATGCCTTTTCTTGAATTCACTAGCCGACCAGATCGGATTACTTGTTCGAAGAAGGCACGATCCAGACTTTGACGTCGGTCAGAACTTCCGGGTGCAGCTTCAGTTTGATTGTGTACATACCGCACTCTTTCAGGTGACCATCCAGTTGAACCATTTCGGTCGAAACTGGGTAACCAGCCAGCTTGAGGGCTTTGCTGATGTCGGCACCGACAACCGAACCGTAGAGGTGGCCATCGGTGTTGGCGTTGGCTTCGAGAGTGACTGAGTACTTCGAAACAGCATCGGCCAGCTTGCGGGCGTCCTGAGAACGCTTGACTTCCAATGCTTCCAGTTTTTTCTGGTGCTCGACGACAGCGACTTTGTTTTCTTCTGTCGCAACAGTTGCATAGCCATAAGGCAGCAGGTAGTTACGAGCATAGCCAGGCTTGACGCGGACGATAGCGCCACGCTTGCCGAGGTTCGGGACGTCGTCAGCCAGGAGGAGTTCGACGTTGCGAGAGCTGGGAGGAGTTGTACCGGCCATGATTCAGAACCTGTTGAGATGCAAGTAAATGTGTAAGTTGCGTTTGTGCTGTTGAGTCGAATCGCTGCGAGCCTAGAACGGCACGTCATCGTCAAATCCGCCATCGTCGGCTGCTGAGCCCGAAGGAAAAGCGGGGCCGGAATCTGCGTAGAAGTCATCGACCGGGCTTGGTTCACGCTCCGGGGCTCGGTTTCCACCGCCACCAGCAGTCGAGCGATTTCCGCCCGCACCGCCACGGTTTCCGCCGCCGTAGTTCCCACCACCTCCGCCTCCGCCGCTGGCGTAACCGCCACCCCCACCGCCGCCGGCTGGGGCACCGTCGCCTTTGCCGCCCAGCATTGTCATGTTTTCACAGACAACGCGGAGCTTGCTGCGTTTCTGGCCATCTTTGTCATCCCACTGGTCGAGTTGAAGACGACCTTCGATGAGAATCTGACGACCTTTGGAGAGGTATTCACCGGCGATCTCTGCCTGACGACCCCACAAAGTGACATCGACGAACGTCGTTTCTTCTTTGCGGGAGTTCGACTTCTGATCGAACCAGGTTCGGTTCACAGCCAGGCCGAGTTCACAGACAGACTGGCCGGACGCGATCGCACGGACCTGTGGGTCGCGCGTCAGGTTTCCAACCAGAATGACTTTGTTGAAGCTTGCCATGGAACTCGATCAGGCAGAATCTTGTTTGCGAAATCTCACCGAAAAAGTGAGAAGGGGAGAGGGGCGATCGAAAGCAATTAGGCTTCGACAGCTTCTTCTTCATCGCGGGCACGGTCGCGATCACGACGTGGGCGACGTTCGGTTTGCTCGGCTGGAGCTTCATCAGCCCAGCTGCGAGCCTTCTCTGGATCGAGAAGACCTTCGACCATGACGTCGAACAGCTGTGCAGGCGGTTCGATCAGCATGAATCGCAGGATCTTGGTGTTCAGACGGCACAGACGGCCGAATTCTTCCATCGCCAGAGAATCGGCGCTGAAATAGACCAGATAGTGCAGGCCTTTGTATTGCTTCTTGACCGGATAGGCGAGTTTGCCATCCTGCCATGGACGGTGAGCTTTCACTTCGGCACCAACGCGCTCGAAGGTCGCCATGATATCAGCAGTCGTCTGCTCGGGGTCAGTAGCATATTTGCCGCTGTCCAGAAGGAACATGACTTCGTAGTTGCGAGAGGCCAAGTGAAACTCCCTGAATCTTCAGTCGTTATCTCGAAAATGCCTGACAGGCAATGCCTGCGTTGATCGATTTCTTACCCACGTTGACGCATGACTGGTCTCGGGGGAAAGCTCAAAAGAAACGGACATCATAACCTTCACGTACGAAAGTTCAATCAAAGCAGCGAAAAAGTCGGTTGACGTCCGGAGATTTACTCGAACTCGCTTTACGCCTCGCCTGCCAGCGTGTTGAACCGGTTCATCGCGGAGGCCAGTCCTTCCTTGACCCAGAACTCGATCGACGTCGACGCCCGCTCGACCGACTGCTTGATGATTTCCAGTTCGCTGTCCGGGAATTTACTCAGGACATAACTACTTAAGTCCTGCTGGCCAGGAGGTTTACCGACACCAATCCTCAATCGAGGATAGTCATTCGTCCCGAGCATTTGAATGATGCTTCGCAGCCCTTTCTGGCCTCCGTCGGTCCCGTTGGCTCGCAGGCGGAGCCGACCGACATCAAGGTTAATGTCATCGCAGACGACCATTAAGTCGAGGGCTGGATTGAGTTTATAAAACGCCAAGAGCGGCTGGACGCATTTTCCGCTCAGATTCATATAAGTCGTCGGCGCGACCAGCAGGGTCTTTTCGTTGCCGATCATCGTTTCGTAAATCGCTGCGTTGAACTGCGATTTCGGGCCGGAAGCAGAGGTTCTGCGCACGAGTTCCGCGATCACATCGAACCCAATGTTGTGTCGAGTGCCGTGATACTGTGATTCGGGATTTCCCAGTCCAACGACGACTTTCATAATAATTCGCAGTATCAGGTGAGATGGTCAGGTGAAGGCATGAAAAAACCCGGACATCGTAAGATGGTCCGGGTTGTGTTCAGGAATCGTTGTTCGAAGACTATGTGGCTGGTGTGGCAGCAGGTGTTGCAGCAGCGACTGGGGTTGGAAGTTCGTCGGCAGCGGCGGCCTTTGGTTTGACGACGTGGATAACGACTTCGTTGGCTGGCAATTTCGGAGTGACACCAGCAGGGAATTCCATGTCGCTGATGTGGATCGCCTGGCCGATTTCGAGATCAGCAACCTTGACGACGATGTTGTCCGGAATTGAGATGGCGTTGCACTCGACAGGAATTGAGTGGTGAGGAACTTCAAGAATTCCGCCAGCAGCAACCCCAGGAGCCGTTCCTTTCATCAGGAGCGGAACGTTCACAGTGACTCGTTCGGTGGCATCGACGCGGAGCAGGTCGAAGTGCAGGATTTCAGAACCCAGGACGTCCCACTGGACGGCATGAACGATGGCTTTTTCTGTCTGACCGTTCATTTCCAGGTCGACAACTTTGTGGCCCGACATGATGATCGGAACCAGTGTTTCGGAAGCCAGTGTCACGGCAACAGGATCTTGTTTGTGGCCATAAATGTTGCCAGGAATAAGCCCTTGGGCGCGAGCCTGACGGCTCTTTGAGCTTCCCAGAGTGGTGCGGACCTGGCAGACGACTTTTGGATCTTGTGACATGACGGCACGTAAACTTTAAGTAGTTGAGTGGAACAAGTTGCAAGACAGACTCGCGCAGGCGGCCTGCTGGCCGGAAGGCGAAGAAACGGAGGAGTATAATGAAGCAGCCCCTTGCATTCAACGAAGTCAGGGGCATTTCTTGAACGAAACTCCTCTTGTTGGCCGGAAATCTGCTTGCCTGCGGCGAAACCGCTGTGTTAGAGTCATTTTCAGTCGTTCGGAGAAACGACCTGCTTTTTCAGGGGACATGGATGTTTCACACGAATTCGATTCGTCGTAAGTTGTTTCTTGGCCTGAGTTTGATTGTCGGAATCTTTGCGGTTCTCGCATACGCCGGCGTCGATGGCATGATTTCTTACGGTCGCCTGCTGGATGACCTTGAGCTCAGTGTCCGCTCGGCTCCCCGTCGATCTGACGTCATGGCGGCGGTGGCGACGCTGATGGATCCGCTCGATGGAAAGAAGATCAGCGAAATCAAATCGCATGCTGATCAGGCCTTTGTCGCCAAAAAACGCGCGGAAGCATTTCAGGCAACTCTTTCCGACCTGGAAGCATCCATCGAAGTCTTCATCGATCGCCTCAATTCGCTGCCAGCCAGTGCAGGTATCGAAGAGCAGATCGAACTTTGCAAACGCATCACGTTCAATCTGCATGAGCGCGTCGGCATGATCAAGCTCCATTCCGATGGCCTGCAGGACCCCGCTCGTTGCGATCAAGTCTGCCAGAATCTGCTGTCCGAGGTCATTCAGGTCCAGCGCGGCATCCGCAGTATGCCCGACCCCAGCCAGTCACTTCACCCGAAGCTCGATGATGCCAAAGCGAAGTATCAGTCTCGTTTTCGCCTGTTCTGTGTATTTTGCACCCTGAGTGTCGTCATCTTCTTTCTCTTCGTCTACCTGGGGTATCGATGGATCTTCGAGCCGATCCAAACCGTCCACCAGGGAGCAATGCGCGTCTCCCACGGCGACTTCACTTATCAGATCGATCTGCATAGTAAGGATGAAATTTCTGACCTCGCTGGCGTCTTCAATCAGGTCGTCCGTCAGTTTAACGAGGTCAACAATGATCTCGACCGCAAAGTCAAAGAGAAGACACGCGAACTCGTCCGCTCCGAACGCCTCGCCAGCCTCGGCTTCCTCTCTGCAGGGGTGGCTCACGAAATCAACAACCCGCTCTCTGCCATCGCGATGGCTGCGGAATCCCTGGAATACCGCGTCCAGCCTCTCCTCGAACAGCAGGCAACCAGCGAAGACCCGCAGGCCGCTAACGACGCCTCCGTCATCGCCAAGTACCTCACCATGATCCAAAGCGAAGCCTTCCGCTGTCGCGAGATTACCGACCGTCTTCTCAACTTTGCCCGCAGTAAAGAAACGGCCAAGGAGCCCAAGAACGTCAACTTCATTGCCCGTGAAGTCATCGACATGGTGTCGCACCTCAGTCAGTACCGCGATCGCAAAGTCAACTTCGAAACTAGCGGTGATCCGGTCGCAGTCGTCAACGCCAATGAAATCAAGCAGGTCATTCTCAATATCCTCGCCAACGCCCTCGAAGCCTCCGATCAAGGCGGCAAAGTCGATGTCAGCGTCAAAGAGTTCGCAGAGACGATCGAAATCCGTATCCGCGACTACGGCTGCGGCATGTCGGCTGAAACGATGGAAAAACTTTTCGACCCCTTCTTCACCAACCGCCGCGCCGGGGCAGGGCAGGGGACAGGCCTGGGGCTTTCCATCTGTCACCGCATCATGAACGACCACGGCGGCAGCATCGAACCTTTCAGCGAAGGTGCAGGCCAGGGAAGCCAGTTCGTTATCCGTCTGCCGAAGCAACTCAAAGCCAAACGCGCCGCTTGATTATGGACGCACGCTCATTCTCTGTGTGCCACGGCTGTGTCAGCCGTGCGATCGCGCAATGAACGTCCATTCGCACGGTTGACGCAGCCGTGGCAAACGACCAGTTCATCGCTTGTGTTTCGCATGACCGGCGCACGCACGGTTTGCCCTCCCTGTTACGTTGCGCAAAGAATCTTGACGAACGACTGCATCATTGATTTAATTAACCGTCCAGACGGTATAGTTTGCTTTGATTCCCCTTCTTTCAGTATTTGGCTCCATGTCACGAACCACCCAACGACTCGCGATCCTCCTGGCTGCGGTGCGTGTCATCGTCCGCGATGGATTGCTGTCGCTGACTCTCGATGCCGTCGCGAAAGAGGCAGGCGTCAGCAAAGGGGGGCTGCTTTACCACTTTCCCTCCAAAGACGCCCTGATCGGCAGCATGATCGATCACTTCCAGCAGGAGCAGGAACTCGAGATTCGCAGACGGGCAGAAGCTGATCCCAATCCCCAAGGCGCGATGATGCGGGCCTTCATTTCCATTTCACTCTCTGACTTACCGCATGCCGAAGGCCTGAACAACTTGTCCAAGACCGACACGATGGCGCTGAAGATGTCCCTGCTCGCCGCCATCGCCTTGAATCCTCAGCTCCTCGAAGTTGTACGCAACCGCTGTCGCAACTGGGTGGTTCAGCTTCTCGATCAATCTCCCGACCCCCTCGAAGACTGGATCACTTGCTTGGCCGCAGACGGGCTGTGGCTGTGGCAACTCTTCGGCTTACTCCCCGCAGACGATGCTCTCCGGTCTCAACTGGAACAACGTCTCCTCGCACGCAGTCAACCTGTTCAAGCACCCGCAATTCCACAAACTTCCCCCAAGCCTCCCAAGAAATCATCACGGAGATCTGTCCGATGACTTCAACATCCACGATGGAAGCAGAACAAGCCAAAGACGGTTCCGCTTCCCATCACGTAACCAAGCCGACGAGTCTAATCTCTCGTCTCTTCTCTTCGCTGGGCACGCTCCTCGCAATCGGCCTGACGATCTTCGGCTTCTGGTTCGGTCTGGCCGGCGGGCATGGCGTCAAGAATCACGCTGACGAAGCCCCGCGCGAGATCCTAGCCGTCCCGGTCGATGTGGCTGACGTCGTCACTCAGGACATTCAGGGCAAGATCGCAATCATCGGCACGCTTCACGGACAGGAAGAATTCGTCATTGTTCCGAAAGTCGAAGGACGCCTCATTGAGCTTGACTGCGATGTCGGCGATGTCATTAAGTCGGGCGACATCATGGCTCGCATTGATGACACCGATTTCATCCTGCAGCTCAACGAAGCCAAACGTGCCCTCGAACAGGAACTCTCCAAACTCGGACTCACCGAGATTCCCGCGGGCGAGATCAACTTCGAGTCCCTTCCGTCGGTGACCAAAGCCGCCGCCCAGCGAGCTAATACCCAGCAGCGCCTTGATCGCATCCTTCAACTCTTCTCAAGAAACGCCATCACAGAATCGGAACGTCAGGCGGTCGAAGCCGAGCACAGTGTTGCCGACTCGGAATATCGTCAGGCCCTCCTCGATGCCAAAACGATCCTCGCAACCGCCCGCCTGCGAGCCGCCACCGTGGAAACTGCCCAACAGAAACTGAACGACACAGCGGTCCGCGTTCCTTCAATCGCCGACAACCAGTCCCAGCAATACATCGTCACGAAACGCAATGTCTCGACCGGCCAGATGGTCTATGGCGCCGCGGGCATGAGCACTGAGCTGTTTGAAGTCGCGATCATCTCCCCCATCGAACTGCAAGCAACTCTCCCCGAACGCTTTCGAGGTCAGATTGAAGTCGGCCAGCAAGTACTGCTCTCCGTTGAAGGTCACCCCGGCAATGAATTCTCCGGTCAACTGACCCGCATCAGCCCCTCTGTTGACCGAGACAGCCGCACGTATCAGATCGAAGCTTTGTTCCCCAATGATGATCAACACCTCTCCCCCGGCAGCTTCGCCAAAGCCGTGATCGTCTCGGCGATGCGAACAAACGTCGTCTCTGTCCCGGAAGAAGCGATCGTCTCCTATGCCGGTGTTCAGAAAGTCTTCGTCGTCGATGGCGATAAAGTCAAAGAAGTCATTGTCACTCGCGGCAAAGACACCAAACTGGCTCCTCTCAAAAAACACTCGATGACCCTCATCGAAGTTCAGGGCGACCTCAAGCCCGGCCAGCAGGTCGTCATCACCGGCCAACTACGCCTAGCCAACGGCGTCCCGATTACGATCAAAGCCAACAAAGAAAACGCCGGCCCCACTGTAGAACCAGTCCTCTCAGAATGAGTTACCACAGAGCTCACAGGGGCACACAGAGGCCCACAGAGAAAGCCTCTTTTACTCTTCCCCTGTGTGACTCTGTGCCCCTCAGTGCCCTCTGTGGTGAATATTTCCTCCGTTTCCGCCTCATAAACAAGACGACATCATGACGATCTGGGAACTCTGCGTCCGACGCCCCATTTTCACGACCGTCCTCGTATCGGCGCCGATCATCCTCGGGATCGCGTCGTATCAGCGGCTGGGGGTCGAGTTGTTCCCCAACGTCGATATTCCTCTTGTCACGATCACGACAACTCTTCGCGGTGCCAGCGTCGAAGAAGTCGAGTCCTCGCTGACCAAGCCGATCGAAGAAATCGTCAACACGATCTCCGGGATCGACGAACTCCGCTCGACGACGAAAGAAGGATTTTCGCAGGTCGTCGTTGCCTTCAAACTCCATAAAGATGGCGACATCGCCGCTCAGGAGGTCGACCAGAAAGTCAGCTCGATCATCGGTCAGCTTCCCGTCGGCATTGATCCACCGATTATTGATAAATTCGCGGTCGATGCCTCTCCCATTCTCACGATTGCCGTCTCCGGCGATCGCGATATGCGCGAAGTGACCGAGATCGCCCGCAAGCGCCTTAAAGAGAATCTCGAAACCGTCCCCGGCGTCGGTTCCGTTGTCCTCGTGGGAGGACGTCAACGCGCGATCAATGTCATCGTGCATATCGATCAGTTGCGTAAATACCCGGGCCTGACTGTCGAAGATGTCCGCCAGGCCCTCATTCGCGAGAACCGCGAGGACCCGGGTGGGCGTGTTGATCGCGGCACGATCGAGTTCGTCCTGCGAACCATGGGTCGTGCTCAGACCCCCGAAGACTTTGCAGACCTCATCGTCGCCAACCGCAATGGCTATCCGGTTCGCATTGGAGATGTCGCCCGGGTCGAAGACTCGTTCGAAGAGCCGCGGGGACTCTCCCGCTTATGGATGAAAAGCCAGCAGCCCGAAGATGCGGTCGGCGAGAATTCCGTCAGCCTGATCGTCCAGAAACAGTCCGGCGAAAACACCGTTATCGTCGCGGATACCGTCAAGGCACGCTTAGCAGAACTCGCCGCCAACCTCCCTCCCGATATCAAAACGATCGTTATCCGCGACCAGTCCCGCTTCATCAAGAACTCGATGGAAGAAGTCAAGGTGCACCTGCTCCTCGCAGCTGTCCTCGTCAGCTGTTCGGTCATGTTGTTCCTGCGTGACTGGCGAACGACGATCATCGCGACGCTTTCGATCCCGACCTCGCTCATCGGTGCGTTCGTCTTCATGGACCTGATGGGCTTCTCGATCAATAACTTCACGATGATCGGCTTGATTCTCGCGGTCGGGATCGTGGTCGATGATGCCGTCGTCGTGCACGAGAATATCTTCCGTCACATGGAAGAAAAGAATCTTTCCGCGCGAGCAGCTTCCTTATCGGCCACTTCAGAAATCGCCCTCGCCGTCGTCGCGACGACGTTATCTCTGGTTGTCATCTTCGCCCCGATCGCCTTCATGGGAGGGATGGTGGGCAGGTTCTTCTCCAGCTTCGGCTACGTCGTGGGGTTCTGCGTCCTCATGAGTATGTTCGTTTCCTTCACCATGACCCCCATGCTTTGCAGCCGGTTCCTCAAACCGCTTGGTCACTCGGGCCGTGGCTGGTTCTGGATGCTCATCGAAAACAGCTACATCGGGCTGCTCAGCTGGTCACTCAAGCACCGCCTGCTCGTCATGGCGATGTCGCTGGCGTTGCTCGTGACTACGCCGACTCTTTTCACCATCGTCGGCAAAGACTTCGTTCCCAAAGATGACCAGAGCGAATTTCTCGTCACCGCAACGCTCCCCGAAGGGTACACCCTCGATCGCGCCGACTCGCTGATGAACGAGATCGACCTGCGACTGCGTCAACTCCCCGGCGTCACCGACACCCTCATCACGATTGGTGAAACGAGCGGACGGGCTGCCAAAGGGCAGGGGGATGTCACCAAAGCCCAGATCTACTGCCAGCTCGTCGACCTGGCGGAACGCGACTTCACCCAGTTCGCCGTTATGAAGGACGCTCGGACCATCATGGGGGATTACCCCGACGTCCGTTCGACTGTCCAGATCGTCAACGTCCTTTCCTCATCCGCGATTCGCGAAGTCGATATCGATCTGAATCTGTCTGGTCCGGACCTCGATGAGCTCCAGAGCATCGCGGACAAAATCGCTGACTGGATGCGCGAGAAACCTGGTTACGTCGACGTCGATATCAGCCTCGCCACCCGCAAACCCGAGCTGCGTGTCCGCCCGAATCGCGAACGCCTCAGCGACCTCGGCGTCTCCCTGCAAAGTATCTCCGATACCTGCAACATCCTCGTCGGCGGCGTCCCTGTCACCAAGTTCAAAGAAGGGGACGAGCAATACGACGTCTGGCTCCGCGCGGACCGCCAGGACCGCTCCGACGCGACGGCCATCGCGATGATTGAAGTCCCCTCCAGCAAGACCGCCAGCGGTGCCGTCGAACTCGCCAACGTCGTCGACTTCGAAACCGCCCTCGGCCCCAACGTCATCGACCGACATAGTCGCCAGCGTCAGGTCGTCGTCTCTGCCAACCTCGATGACAAAGACCTCGGCTCGGCCGTCACCGAACTGACTGCCCTCCTGAAAGAAATGAACCTGCCCCCCGAATACCGCTACATGTTCCTCGGCGACGCCAAAACTCAGTCCGAATCCGACGCCAACTTCGCGATGGGATTCATCCTCGCCTTCGTCTTCATGTACATGATCCTGGCCGCCCAGTTCGAAAGCTTCGTCCACCCGATCAGCATCCTGATGGCACTTCCGCTGACGCTCCCGTGTGCGGTGATCTCGCTGATCTTCCTGCGCACGTCTCTCGACGTCTTCGCGATGCTCGGCCTCTTCATGCTCTTCGGTATCGTCAAGAAGAACGGAATCCTCCAGGTCGACTACACCAACCAACTCCGCGCCCAGGGGATGAGACGCGATCAAGCCATCCTCGAAGCCAACCGCACCCGCTTACGCCCCATCCTGATGACCACCGTCATGCTCGTTGCCGCGATGGTCCCCATGGCCCTGGGCGAAGGCCCCGGAGCCGGCACCCGCGCCAGCATGGCCAAAGTCATCCTCGGCGGCCAGTCCCTCTCCCTGATCCTGACACTGCTGGTGACCCCGGTCGCCTACTCCCTCTTCGACAGCATCGGCCAGACCCCATCCCGCCTCGCTCGACGCTTTGGCAGAAGGAAAAAGGTGTCAGAGACACAATCTTTGGAGCAGGTCACACATTGACTTTTCTGAAGTCCGATTCGCCAGGCTTGCTTGCCACTCGCGTACTACTGTCGCTTTCGTCCAAGCCAGAACTCTCTGCCTTCTGAATCCAATAGTCCTTCCACGAACTCAATAAACGATGTGCCAATCGTGTAGTCGCTGCCAAATTCCGGGTAGGCTTCATGCCAGCAGTCGACAATTTCGACTCGCTCTGGCTCGTCATCAAAACATCGTACCCCGACATAATTGCTGTCCTGGCAATAGCAGAACATGAGCAGTCGCTCATTGTCTTCACTTTCGGGGAAGTAGCCTTCGTCAACTTTCTCCATCTCGCTGACGCTCATGAGCCGGAATGGCGGATCTTTACCACGAAAAAGCCAGGCACCGTCGACCTCCGAATAGAACTCAACAAAGTCAGCAGGAAGTCGTCCTCCGAGCTTCACCTGCAGCCTGTTGATTTTGTCGACATTGGCAGCCCCCACCCGAAAGTGGTGCTTTCGAATGCGATCCACAACGTTCTTGATTCTTAATTTTTGATCCATCGTCATCACTCAAAAATCGGATAAAACGTCTTAAACGCCGCTTCACAAAACACTCCCGGATCATTGAACCGCTGGCTCCGATTGAGCGCAGAAATCTGCCTCATCTGCTCCGCTGACAGTTCGAAATCATCCAGCGCGATATTCTCAGCGAGGTGCTCGACCTGACTGGCCTTCGGAATGACCGCCGTCCCGCGTTGAATCCCCCACTTCAGAACGACCTGAGCGGCCGACTTCTTGACGGCTTTCGCGACCCCGATCACGACGGGATCCCCCAGAACCGAGTCCGATTCCTTCGCCATCCCGATCGGTGCATACGACTTAGCCCCAATCGGTGAAAACGCCGTCACCGCGATTTTTTCGTTCTGGCAAAACCGCAGCAGCTTGTCCTGCGTCAGATAAGGATGCGCCTCCACCTGCAGCACCGACGGACGAATCTTCGACGTGGCCAGGATTTCTCGAATCAGGCTGATATTAAAGTTGCTGATCCCGATGTGCTTGACCAGCCCCGCGCTGACGAGTTCCTCCATCGCCTGCCAAGTCGATGACATCGAAATGTTGACCGGTTCCATCTTGGGTAATTTGTCATTCGGATTGAAAAACCAGCCCGGCGGGTAGCGCTCTTCAATCGGCACATACTTCTGGGCAATCGGAAAGTGAATCAGGTACAAATCGAGATAATCGAGCTTCAGATCCGTCAGCGTCTTCTGCAGAGCAGGGCGGACATGTTCGGGAGCGTGATAAGTATTCCACAGCTTCGACGTGACCCACAGATCCTCCCGGGTAACGATCTTCTCCTGGAAGGCTCGCTCCAACCCATCACCGACTTGAGATTCGTTGCCATAATCACAGGCACAATCCAAATGTCGATACCCCAGCTTCAACGCATCGACCACCCGCTCAGCCACGATCTCCTGCTCGACCTTCCAGAACCCCATCCCCACGCTCGGAAGCTGGCCGCCATTTTGAATCGCGATCGACTGCATCAAATTTTCCTTGTTCAATTGTTTCCGTTTGTTGGCATCAGTTTAGAAAAACGAGCCACGGATGAACACGAAGAAACACGGATTCGAAAAGACTCAAGATATTTGAACCGCAGTTGAACGAAGTTAGACGCAGATAAGAACAAAGAAAATTTCTCCTGTTCTCATCTGTGTGAATCCGTGTCTATCCGTGGTTCTCTTCCTTCCCTCCGAGCCCTCTGTGAACTCTGTGGCAAATTTCTTTGGACAGCTCTGTAAAACTGAC
>SXPC01000026.1 GCA_005778225.1 Planctomyces sp.
TTCCAACCCCGAACTGAAACCGCTCGTCCTTCAAGTCGACTTCAACTGTTACGATCTCTCCAGAGGTATTTCGAATGCCTGAGATCGGATTCCTGCTAACGAGCGTGACATTCTCCGGTAGACCTTTTTGAGCAATAACCTGCAATGCCGTCCTGCGAATCAGCCCAGCTCCCAGGCAATTCTGGAGGTCCGAAATCTCAGGTCCCTTCACCTTTGTTGAGTCTTTGATATTCATGAACTGGACCCCATCGTCATTGGCAATGAGCAGCGATTTCTGTTGATGCTCGCCAGACGAGAACTGGAGCTCCATTCGAGACTTTTGGTCATCCAGCCAGACAGAATACTCCAAACGACTATCGTGCGGACTATTAATAACATTTCCCTGAACCTTGTAGTGAATCCGCACAGGCTGCGGTTTCAGCCACAATTCATTCACATCGATTGTTCTTTTTAAGACATCGCGGACAAAACGATCATCAATCCTCTTTTGTGTCGCTTCATCAAACTGCGGCTGCTTAAGATCCTCTGAAAGGACTGTCGAAATTCCGCAATGGAACGCCAGATAGACGGCGAAAATCAAGTCCGTTCGTAGCATCGCAAGAACCTCCGACAGTGGGAATAGATTGCTATACTAAACACAAGTTTAATCGATTTGTCTCGGGGAGATGAAATAAATTCGCTCCGAAAACAAGTAGCTTAAAGCATCTTCAATGAGTGTTTGGCAGTGATACAAAAAGAGAAACAAATTCTTCTTGACATATTCCAATAACGGAATACGATACGCCATGCCCAGAGCAACCACCACCTCCGACATCTTCAACGCGATCGCTGAACCTCGTCGACGCGAGATCATCGGCTTGCTCAGCAATGGGCAGCGATGGTCGGTGACGCAGGTGGTCGAAGCCATTGAGCATCCCCAGCCAGCGGTCTCCAAGCATCTGGCTGTCTTGAAAGCTGTCGGCGTTGTCGATGTCGAAAAGGCTGGTAAGGAGCGTCTGTACTTCCTCAAACCCGAGGTGCTCAAACCCGTGCACGACTGGGTCAAACCCTACGAAAAACTCTGGGACACCCAACTCGCCCGCATCAAAACCCGAGCCGAACAAAAGGCCGCCGAGCGCGCCCAGAAGAACTAAGTCTGATCCTTCTCCCCCGGGGAGAAGGTGGCCGAGTCTTCGAGGTCGGATGAGGGAACTCTGCGAAGTTCACCACGCCTGCATTTCGTCCCTTCTCCCTTGAGGGGAGAAGGGACTGGCGCTTCGCCGACGGATGAGGGTGGCGCCAAGGCACTCATTCGCCCCATTCACTCATCGACGTCTGCCACAACAACCCCTTCCTCCCCAAAGGACCAACCCATGCCCGCCACCCCCATCTCCGCCGCCACCGACGACCAGATCCGCACGATCCGCGTCCACAAAGAAACCTACATCGCCGCCCCGATCGACATCGCCTACGAGTGCATCCTCGACGAACTCGGCCCCGAAAACCAACTCCCCGGCAAACCGATGCCCATGGTCC
Organism: Planctomyces sp.; assembly: GCA_005778225.1. Lineage (GTDB taxonomy): Bacteria > Planctomycetota > Planctomycetia > Planctomycetales > Planctomycetaceae > SXPC01. Next base: position 1,516 of record SXPC01000026.1, read on the forward strand.
TGGAAAGCTTCCCCGGCGGCCGCTGGTACCGCGACCTCGGCAACAACGCCGGCCACTTCTGGGGACACGTCCAGGTCATCAAGCCGCCCACGCTCATCGAAATCGCCGGCCCTCTTTTCATGTCTTACGCGGGTAGCAACCACCTCCAATACAAGCTCCGCGCCGAGGGGGAGGGGACCTGGCTCACCTTCCTCCACACCGGCTTCGGCCTCATCGCCGAAGACCACCTGCAAGGGGTCAACGAAGGCTGGCAAGGCAGCTTAAACCGGATCATCGAATTAGCCAAAAAACGTATAGCTACTTGACCTCTGACCCTTCTCCCCCGGGGAGAAGGTGGCCGAGTCTTCGAGGCCGGATGAGGGTGAGCGATAGGCACTTATTCGCCCTCGTTTCACAATCAACGACCAGCGGAAAGTACGCTGCCGAAGAGTCTCCGAACCGCACCCAACACACCCACAACCACCAACACTCTTCAACTTCAAAAAGGAACCTCCCCATGCCCCAACCCACCACTCGCTCCGCCTGGCTCGCCGCCCGCAAAGCCCTCCTCAAAAAAGAAAAAGAACTCACCCACCTGCGCGAACAACTCGCCGACGAGCGCCGCAATCTCCCCATGGTCAAACTCGACGAGGACTACACCTTCGACGGTCCCAACGGTCCCGTCACTCTTTCGGAGCTCTTCGACGGCTGCAACCAGCTCCTCATCTATCACTTCATGTTCGCTCCCGACTGGTCTCAAGGGTGCAAATCCTGCTCCGCCATCGCCGACCATTACGACGATACCATCATCCACCTGCGTCACCGAGATACCAACCTCGTCACCGTCTCCCGGGCCCCGATCGAAAAACTCCTCACCTTCCGCGACCGCATGGGCTGGACGTTCCCCTGGGTCTCGTCAGGTAACAATCGCTTTAATAGCGACTATGGCGTCTACTTCACCGAAGAAGAACTCAAGAACCCTCTCTCCATCTACAACTACGTCTCACCCCCATACCCCATCACAGATCTCCCCGGCCTCAGCGTCTTTCTCCGGGACGAAGCCGGCGACATCTACCACACCTACTCCACCTACGCCCGCGGCCTCGACCCCTTCCTCAACTTCTACAACTTCCTCGACCTCACCCCCAAAGGCCGCGACGAAGCCCCGGACGAACCGCCAATGAATTGGCTTCGTCACCACGACAACTACGATGCCCCCCACTACGTCGACCCTTGGGCCGAACAACATGCGTAGTCTAACCGGGAGGGCGAGGCTCCGTCCGAGCCGCGATCGCGCATTGCAACGCTTCAACGTCAACTCGACGTCAATCTCTGTTCTGAATCAGGGCGGACTACCAATCCGCCCATTCACTCCCCAAGGCCAAAGCGAATGAAAACACTTCCAACTCAACCCTGCTGCTGCCAACCCACCAATCACACCACTCCTCGCCCCGCACGACACCTCGGCCTCACACTCCTCAGCGCCATCACTTGGCTCTTGATTCCCAAGTGCCCGATCTGCCTCTCCGCCTACATCTTCGCATTCACCGGCGCCAGCCTGACCTTCAGCGCCAGTACCTTCACTCACAAGCTCCTGTTAACAGTTGTCGTCGCAGTTTTCCTCTACAGCATGTTCCGATTAACCATTTCATTAATGAGACAAAATCGTTCTCGTGTAACGTAAGCAGGTTCACAGTCCTCAGGTGGTCGTTTCAAACTGAGCCGAGACAGGATTGATAATCTGCTGGTTACGAATGAAGTAAGCCGTGATAGCCAGTGAAGGAATTGCAAGACAAAGGTAAATAAAAACAACGCCCCCCAACAGCGTAAAGAAACCAGGAACTCCAAGCAGGCAGAGGCCCATAACGCCGAAAGTAAGAAGTCCACTGCAGATGAGCAATGGAATGAAATTGACGGGAAGTCTTTTCCAGAGAATCAGCTTGAAAGAGCAAGCCGTCGCCAACCAGAACAGCAGCGGAAACTGAGAGACTTCTAGAAACTGTCTGAGCAAGTCAGGCAGAATTGTATAGACGGTAAAAGAAAGGGCGACACTCACAACGGGACCCAACAGCGAGAGGAAAAAACACACGACAACAAGAAGCTCCAACTTGAATGAGGAGAACTGTCCCAGTGACAGCCTCGCTAACAATGCCATGTTAAACGCATGCGCGGTCAAGAATGCGATCGAGTACAGGAACGTCAAATCGAGCGGATTGTCATAGTTGCCATTCTCTATTGCTTCATTCAACAAACCGTACCCCATCGCAGCCGGGATCGCCGATGTGCAGGCAGCGATGAGTAGAAGTAATTCAGGGCGAATCGCTTTAGAATGCTCCACTCCGCAGACCTCATCAAGACACCGCTTCATCACCTGGAACAGTCACTAGAAGCATAAAAACCTAATCGGTTTTGCGTCGATAGCGATATGGCTGGATCGACTGCAACGACAGGATTGTGTCGCCAATCTTGAATGCCAGATAACAGCCGCAAAGAAACACGGAAACATAAAATACTTCCACCGACGCATTCACGATCAATGAGCGGTGTCGCGGCGACACAGTGCCATCCAATGTCTGATCAAGGATTGCTGAAATCGTCGTAAAATTGGAAGTCACGACAAGCGGAATCACCGCCAGCAGACCAACAGCCGCAAGATGCACCAGCAAAGCACGAAGGTGTCGGTTTTGTCGCTGACGCTCAGAAGTCATGGCCAAACTTTCCGCACGAATGGTGAGACGAGTCTGACCATATTACGGATTCCAGTCTCACTTCGTTGGATGCTTGTGTAAGTGCCGCTTACGAAACCGCAAAATGCTCGGCAAGTATAACACTTACCGAGCATTTCTGTGTTGCAGGCCTCTGCACTACGCTGCCCCCTACGACAGCAGCATGTGCAGATCTTCCGCCGTCAGGTTGCTCATGACTGACTGATCCGCTTCCAGGATCGAATCCGCCAGTTCCTTCTTGCTCTTCTGCAACTCCGCAATCTTCTCTTCGACCGTCCCTCGTGTGATGAGACGATACGCGAAGACCTGTCGCGTCTGACCGATCCGGTGAGCCCGGTCGATCGCTTGAGCTTCGACAGCAGGGTTCCACCACGGATCGAGCAGGAAGACGTACTCGGCTGCCGTCAGGTTCAAACCCAGTCCCCCCGCCTTCAGTGAGATGAGGAACACCGGAACCGTCTCATCATTCTGGAACTGGTTGACGATCTCTTCGCGGTTGCGTGTCTGACCATCGAGATAGACATATTTGATCTTCGCTTTATCGAGGTGCTCTTTGACGATCGACAGCATCGATGTGAACTGTGAAAAGACGATCGACTTATGATTTCCTTCGATCAATTCACCCAGCATCGGACACAACGCATCCAGCTTAGCAAACGGCTCTCCTCGAGCCCCCGCATCCAGCAGGGCAGGGTGACACGCGGCTTGTCGCAGACGCAGCAGCGCCTCGAGGACGTGCATCTTCGTCTTGCCCAGGCCTTGCGACTTGACCATCCCCAGCAGCGACGCGCGGTAGTGATCCCGCAGCTCGTCGTACAGGCGCTGTTGATCCTCGTTCATATCGCAGTAAATCGTCTGCTCGGTCTTCTCGGGAAGATCCGTCGCGACTTCCTGCTTGGTACGACGCAGCACAAACGGCTTGAGCCCATGCGCCAGCAGCTTGCGTGACTCCAGGTTCTTGACGTCGGCAGTGACCGTTTTGAAGATCGAACTCTTCCCCAACAGCCCTGGGTTCAGGAACTCGAAGATCGACCACAGGTCGCCCAGATGGTTCTCGATCGGCGTACCCGAAAGAGCCAGTCGGAACTTCGAATTGAGTAGTCGAGCCGACTTCGCCACCTGCGAGTGAGCATTCTTGATCGTCTGCGCTTCATCGAGCACGATGTAATCAAACTGCAGATCCTTCAGGCCGACGACATCCCGTCGCAGTGTTCCATAAGTCGTGATGATCAAATCATGCTGATCGAACGAATTCTGCAATTCGCCACGGCTCGACCCCGTGTATTCCAGCACCCGCAGCTGCGGCGCAAATCGCTCGGCTTCCTGTTTCCAGTTGAACAACAGCGACTTCGGCACCACGACCAGCGAAGGGTGGATTGCTTTATGCTGCGTCTTTCGATCGAGTAAGAGCGCGAGGACCTGGATCGTCTTACCGAGACCCATGTCGTCCGCCAGACACCCGCCAAAGTTGAGCTCTTGCAGGAACCGCAGCCATCCCAAACCATGTCGCTGATAAGGACGCAGTTCCCCACGGAAGTCGATCGGTTCCACCAGAAGTTCTGGAGAACTCGACAGATCGAACTTCGCGCGAATATCGAGAAACTTCTGATCGTAATCAACTTCCTGCTGTGTCGAGAGCAGGGCATCCAGCAGGCTGATCTGACCGGCTGAGAACCGCATCTCTTCGCCATCAAACTGACCCAGTCCAGCGAGCAGGCCATATTGACGGGCCCACTCCTCCGGCAGAATCCCTAACGATCCATCCGACAACATGATCGTCGTATCACCACGCACGAGGGCTGACAGCAGCTCCGGAAACGAGACCGTCGCCCCTTCGAAATTGACTTCCGCAGACAGGCCGAACCAGTCGATATCTGATCGCACCTTGAACGCCAGAGTTCCAGCTTTGCGAATCTGTCGACCACTCGCCTTCACCTGCCACCCCTGGTCGATCAACGACTTGACCGCAGGTCCCAGGTTTCGCGCCGAGATCTCGACATCGTGTTGCTTCAAGCGTTGATCCAGATACCGACGGAACCCCGCTTGCTGCAACTGCGACCAGCAATCCCGCTCGAACTTCCGACTTCGCACCAGGCAGCGCTGCTCTTCTCGCTGCAAGAGCGCCCACTGTGGTGACGACCCTCGAACGACAACCCCTCCATAATCAAACTCGACATCCGCCTCGAGTCGATCGGGCATCCAGTTCATCCCCGCCGCCGGCGTTTGCACGCTCAAACTCGGCATCGGCTGGACGTGAACTTCTTCCAACTGCAGCTCTTCCGGCATTTCCAGTCGAGGCAACACCGGCTGATCGAGCAGTCGGTCGATGAGCTCTTCCTGCTCCCCTTCTTTGACGTAGATCGGCCCATCCTGCTGAATCGTGCGAATCCAGTCGAACGCCTGATAGTCGACCAGACGACAGATTTTCTCATTGGTCACGAACAATCCGCCCGGCACAATCAGCTTAGCCGCACTCAGCGCCAGCGTCTCCTGGTCACGACGAAACTCGCCATCCAGCTTCCACTTGGTCAGCTTCTCATCCCAGCTCAGGTTCAGACAGAACTCCCAGGGCACTTCCGAGTCCCAGCCCAGCTTGGCTCCTTTGGTCTCGCTGTCTCCCAGAAACCGCACACGACCCGTCGGGCACATCATCGGGAAGAGGAACTCCGCGAGCTCGACAGCCACGCGATAACGCGATACCGACACCGGCCGATCCAGCCCCGCCTTCGCCGCACTCGGACGTTCCGGATACGCACCATGCAGGTAAGAAAGAATCTGTCGATCTTCCGGACTCTCGATATGGTCGAGCTGCCCAGGCTTCAACTTCAAAGCCTTCATCTTGCCCCAGCCGCCACCCGTCCGACGTTGTCTCATCGACAACTGAATCACCAGGTCCAGCGTCTGCTTGGACGCCTCGACATCGATCTCGTACAGAATCTCCGATTCCCGCTCGGTGACTTCGCGATGGCGATTTGCGGACGGACTCTCGTCCTTCATCTTCTTGAGTCGCTGCTCCCAGTCACGCAGAGGAGTCGCCCGCAACGGTGCAACAGAGGCCGCCGTCGCCGAAGCAGCCGCCGCAGCGCGCTTTACCGCCACGCTCGCCTTGCCCCCTAATCCGACATCATCATCGTCCCCACCATCGTCATCCTCTGCGTCCCAGGCTCCTTCATAGATCGAATGAGGATCAGTCGTGACAAACGGAGGAATCGCCCCCAGCTTGGGAGTCCCCGAGAGGTAGCCACCTTCGTCGACCGCCAGGATCGTCGCCCAGACATACTTTGTTGTCGTCGGCTTATTCGTTCCTTCGACCGAACTGCAGAACATTTTCAATTCGCCATCGACCCGCGACAGCTGCGTCTGATGCTCCTGCCCGTCGCGCACAACCGCATACAGATTGTCCGGCGAAACGCGCACAATCGACACCCGGGTCGCTTTCAGATAAGCCGCCCCACGGTGACGCACATCCCCACGAAACAAATGCTCCAGAACTTTCGCTAATGACACAAACCCGTCCCTGCTATCTCAGAAAAGGCCAGCGGGGAGTTATCAACCCCCTGTCCCTTGGATATTCAACCACCAACCAGATCACGAACACGCCCACCACCTCAGTGATGCAAAGCTCTCGCCATTCCAGTCAGCGCACAACAACAGACGCAAAACCTCGCGCCCAAACCACCAAGCCTATCATCCCTCAACCCCCTTGACCAGCCACCCTCGACCACCTTTTTCCCGTCCCCATTCCGTCAACCCCAACTACGATGATTTTCCGACAAATTTCACGACATGAAGGCGGATTGGGTCGGTCTATATTCGAACTACGTGGGCTTCCCCTTCACTCCGGACCAGCAACGCCCCTCGTCTTCCCCTTCGGCAACCCCAGATAAACCGCCCACGGACCTGTGATCCACATCGCCATCGGAAACCAGATCGGATATGGCAGCATCGTCAAATTGCAAAATAACGCCACCGTCATCAAAACGCTGACGATCGCATACGAAACGACCCCGCCAACTTTCCCTGCCGTCCACGCTGTCAGGGAAATCATCGCCATCCACATCGGAACCACGACGACGAGAACCCAGGCCGGGTATGTCTTCACCTGACGCACGATCTCTTCATGCGTTCCCTGAAAGTCAGCCGGATAGGGATGCACAATCGCACTGAATCCCTCGACAGCCATGAAGACCGCAAAGAACACCACAATCCCCGCCACCACTCCCGCAATCACCCTCAGAACTTTTTTCATTTCGACTCACCTTCCTGCATGCCAAACAGCCGCGTGTATTCTGCTTCAATCTCCAGGAACACCGACCAGAACGCCCCCGGCGTCCGCTCCTCCAGATTCGCTTCCAAAATCCCTGCATGCGTATGCCACCCCGACGCCACCAGGATCATCTCCTGCTCGCCCAGTCGCGTATGCGTAATGACCAACAACACCTGCTCGCCCCGAGGCGTTAACTCGAAACTCACCTCCGACGTCCCATTCCCCCACGTCATCGCGAGCTTCGTCGGCGGCTCGAACACCGTCACCGTCTCTTCGCCGGTCACGCCACATTCCATCATCTTGAACCGCTCAGGAATCGGCTCCTGCACCGGCGTCAAGCTCGAGTGCAGAAACTGCAACTGCACCCTCCCTCCCACCCGAGGCTCCAACTCCCCCTTCGCGAGCCACTTCCCCCGCTTCTCGCTCTCGACCAGATACGCCCACACCCGCTCCACAGGCCCCGGCAGCAATCGCTCCAGCCGCACTGTATCCTTCGACGTTCGTTTCCCGAATTCGCTCATGACGTCTTCCCGTCCTCGTTGTTCAGTTCCTGTTCCAACACATCCAGTCGCTCATCCCAAAAACGACGCATCGCCTCAATCCACGCCGACGCTTCATCCAGAGGCTTCCGATTAAACGCCAGCCAATGCTCTCGCCCTTCGCGCCGACGCGTCACCAGACTCGCTTTCTCCAACACCCGGATATGTTTCGAAACCGAGTTGAGCGAGATCTTGAACGGCTCCGCCAGATCCGTCACCCGGGTCTCCCCACGCGACAACCGACGAAGAATCGCCCGCCGCGTCGGATCTCCGAGCGCCGCCAACGTCCGATCCAATCGCTCTTCCAGTAGCTTCGACATTATTCACCCTATTGGGTGAATAATGTCGCGAAATCGTGTTTGTCAATATGCCTCGCAAACTTACCACCATCGTCGCCTGCTGTTTGAAAGATATCGCGCAAGTATTACTTGATCACTGGCACTCAAACTTGGAGGAGCTACTGGCACTGTGGGATAATGAGAGATCCCTGCCCAAATATTGCGAGACTGTTCTGAAATACGTTCCAAGAATTCGTTTGGAACACCAGCCCAGTAACCTGTTGCTGAAACGACCACCCCACACCCACCGGACTCGCAACTTGAAATTGAAAATGCTCCGAATGCGATAACATCTGGAGTTCGCGGAACAGTCCCTCCTCTGGGCATTCTCCGACTTGCACCCCAGCTATCTTCCCAGCCCCCCCGGTAGATCCAAGCTCGTTCGTATTCATCCACAGCCAGAAACCATTCTCGTTCCGATTCGAATATGACATGATCAATCTCGACCCAAACTGGAAAGACGACATATTGCCTCCATGATCTTTGAAACGTGCGAATGGAAAGGTTGTTGTCCGCATCTTTAGAGACTTTTACCTTCCGTGCTCCACAAGGAAACCGATACACCCCCTGCTGATCAACGATCTGCCCAACAGCAAGCCGGGGGCCAGGATCCAAGATCGTCACTGCAATTGCTGCAATCACTCCCACGATCACCAGCCCCACACCGAATCGCATCCAACGCTTCTCGCGACGCTCATCACTCATTGTTCCAATCCCCAATTCGATCACGATCTGGAATGCCTGGCAGTCATACTAACCCTATGAACAAAAGCAACCTAGATGGTTTTGTTGTTTTTGTGTCTGCCGCTCCCCCTTTGCGTCTCCGCGCCTTTCCGTTAAATTCCCTCTTTGTGAACCTTCGTGTCCTTAGAGCCTTAGTGGTGAATCCCCCATATGAACCTCCTCACCGAAGACCAAGTCCGCACCTGGATTGACCACAACATCGACGCCTCCGAGTACAAAGGCAAGTCGCTCCTCCTCATCATTCCCGACCACACCCGCACCGCACCCCTCCCGCTCCTCTTCGATGCCCTCTATCAGAAGCTCCGCCCACACGTCACCCAGTTCGACGTCATGGTCGCCCTCGGCACCCACCCCCCCATGTCCGAACAGCACATCTGCCAGCTCCTCGGCATCAAGGACTCCGAACGCGAACGCCTCTTCTTCGCCACCAACCTCTTTAACCACGAGTGGGACAACGAAGACACCCTCACCGAAATCGGACGCCTCTCCGAAGCCGACACGCTCGAGATCTCCGACGGCCTCCTCGCCGTCGACGTCCCCGTCAAAATCAACAAACGCATCCGCGACTACGACAACCTCCTCGTCCTCGGCCCCGTCTTCCCCCACGAAGTCGTCGGCTTCTCCGGCGGCAACAAATACTTCTTCCCCGGCATCTCCGGCCCCGAGCTCCTCAACTTCTTCCACTGGCTCGGCGCTCTCGTCACCAACGCCGGCATCATCGGCGTCAAATCAACTCCTGTCCGCAAAGTCGTCGACAAAGCCGCTGCCCTCATCCCCAATTTCAAACGCGCTCTCACCTTCGTCGTCGCCCCCGATAAAAGCCTCTACGGCCTCTTCTACGGCACTCCCGAAGACGCCTGGTCCAACGCCGCCGACCTCTCCAGCCAGGTCCACATCACCTGGGTCGATAAACCCTACAAACAAGTCCTCAGCTGCGCCCCGCCGATGTACGACGAACTCTGGGTCGCCGGCAAATGCATGTACAAACTCGAACCCGCCGTCGCCGACGGCGGCGAAGTCATCATCTACGCCCCACACCTCTCCAGCATCTCCGTCGTCCACGAACACATCATCAAAAAAATCGGCTACCACTGCCGAGATTACTTCGTCAAACAATGGGACCAATTCAAACACATGCCCTGGGGCACATTAGCCCACAGCACCCACGTGAGAGGAGCAGGGGAGTACGACCCGGCGACGGGCATTGAAAAACTCCGAGTCAACGTCGTCCTTGCCACCCAAATCCCCGAAGAAGTCTGCAAACAAATTAACCTCGGATATCGCGATCCGGCGACGATTGATGTCGAGAGCTTTGCGAATCGCGAGGATGACGGGGTTTTGCTTGTGAGGAAAGCGGGGGAGCAGCTGTTCCGCTTAAAGTAGGGTGACTAAATTCTAAATCTGCCCATTAAGTAGATCTTGTCTCATTCGTTTGATTAGCACGTCTCGTTTATCATGCACTTCGTTAGGATTCCTCGGTCTATATTCAAGAGGTTGCTCTGTTTCCTCGAATACCAGTTTGCGATATTCATTGTAAGCGTCAATTACGTTCTGAGAAGCAAGAAGTGCGAGTCGATGTGAAATACGTATTCGTTGCTTTTGAGTGTCGATTGATGGTGTCGAACCTTCTGCCGAACGATTTGCAAGGACTTCTGTGTTCAACATAATAAGATCAACAATATCAACGTAGAGTTCCAGTTTTATCTGTTCTCTTTTTGAAAGGCGTTCGCGACGAGCCGTGAGAACTTGATTGATGATCGCAATGAATATTCCACCGAGAAGTGTAACAATAGCCACCAGAAGCGGGACAACAAATTGTGCCGCTGTTTCTGGAATCTCGTTTGCCATTACCAGCCTCCTGAAACGGGATTTGTCTGGAGTTATAACGCGGATTTTTGAGATTTGGATCACAATGAGTTCAAGATTATGGACCTTCTGACCTACAAAACCTACTCCGCCACCGCCGAATTCGACGCCGACTCCGAAACCTTCCAGGGCCGAGTCCTCGGCATCCGTGACGTCGTCACCTTCCAGGGCACCAGTGTCGCCGAACTCAAGCAAGCCTTCCAGGACTCCGTCGACGACTACCTCGACTTCTGCAAGTCGCGCTGCGAGGAACCAAATAAAGCAGACTCTGCCTAATGATATTCGACATCAGGCCACAAACTTACTTCTCATCCCAACAACCCTGCAGTTGCTTGCCATCGACGGTGATCTGGTATTGCTTAGTGGTAAATGTTCCGACGTGCCACATGAACGACTCGTGACGCAATGTGTAGAGCTGCTGTGCTTTGTTGGTAACACCGACCCTTCCCCATGCTTTGGGGTGGAAATCCAGCTCTCCTTCAAATTGGAAGCTGTCCCCTTTGTTGATTTGTCCCGCCTCGGCCTGCGTCAACTCAACTTCAAATGGCGACGAACGCATGAAGGTGAGGGCGCCGAGTTTATTCACTTTCAGTTCCGGTTCGGTGTAGATGGACGCGATCCCATCTTTCCATATGACGTTATGGACTTTGCTTTCGATTTTGATCTTTGACTTTTTAGAAGACGATTCGATGTCATCGATCAATGCTGTAAAAGCGGCATCTGTTTGGACGGTCGTCGAACCTTTACCGTACTTCTTCGAGATCGTTACTAGACTGGCTGCCCATGCTGACACGGCAGTGTATTCGTCGTCTTTCTTGTCCTTCCCAGGCTTCCCTTTCACCGCTTGAGAAAAGCTTGGGACAGACTGCAGCAAAAGAGCGAAGACTAGAAAGATACGAACGAACGTGCGATTCATGCCGATGTCCCAGCGAATATAAGAGGAATGGACAAGAATGCACTTTATCTATCAAGGCAAAGATGTCAAAAGGTAAAGATGAAGTTTTTTCTAAATGGCGCACTACCTATTTATTGCCCCACCCCCTCACCCCCGCAACTTCCCCGGCTCATCCGCATAAAACTCCACCAACCCACACCCACCACACACCCACGCCGAAACCTTCGTCGACATCTTCCCCTTGAACAGCCAGTTCTCCGGTGTCTTGAATGTCGCCACGGTCATCTCGAGTTCCATATTCGCCTCCCCGTGATCCACTGCCATCGCATCCGCGATCACATCCTTCGACCCACACTTCGGACACGTATTGCTCTGCTTCATAACTCTCTCTTTGACCCAGATAAAAACAACGATGCGATCGCCGCTCTGATTATGATCGCCTCACTCCATCCAATCCAGCACAAGTTTCATCCAGTCCGATGATTAAGAATCAGCGACGACTTGTCGCACACCCGATGCCCCAGCGTCTCGAAGCCTCGTGCATACAAAGATGATTCTCAGACTGTCCGTCTTAAAACTACAACAAAAAAATCGCGCACCCCTATCCCCCTTCTCCTCAACACCTTCCACCAACTCATCCCAATACACCTTCGTAATCACGATGTCTAATAACCCCCCTCCGCGCAACACTTCCCGGTAGAGTAGAGAGTCATGTGAAGTGCACACACATAGCTCCCTTCTCCCCTCGGGAGAAGGTGCCCGAA
>SXPC01000239.1 GCA_005778225.1 Planctomyces sp.
GTCTTGTATCACCTCTGGAGTGATGTGAGTCAATTGATTCGGAAGAGAAATCAGCTCCCATGACATCCATCTTCATGTCAGCAAGATACTTGACGAAGTATCCCGGGCCACATCCGTAATCGAGTATTTTTCCATTAAGCAGTCCGGCGGCGTCGAGTATGGTAGTAAGTTGACCTGCGACCTGCCGGGAGAAGTAAATCTTGTGGAGATTGGGGTTGCTTGAGACCCATTCCCAATAACGACGAACGTGTTCTGGCGACCAGTCATTTCGCCCGTGGAAAATCCATTCGGGAGGGAGTTCAAGTTTCATAGTTATTTTCCGCCAAAGTGTGATCTTGTCTGTAGGTGTTCCAACTGAGCTGCGGGCGGATCATTCCCTGCCAGATTCCTAAGTAGTCGTCGCGCATCGTTGCTGAATCATGTATTGTCAACTGGATTCCGGATGTCTCTGCAATTGTATTGTTTGAATTGTCATAGATGCGAAAAGTAATAAAGTAGTCACCATCATTAAGAAAGTATCCAGGGAGTGTGCAGTCACAGATATAAACACAGGGATCCATTGGAATTTTATAGAATGGATCTGGGGTTTCGCTAGCACCGGGGCGATTCACAGAACTGAAAAGTAATTCCCCCTCACGATAGACAGCCAGGCCGATTGAGATCGTGATTTGTGGTTGCGAAACTCGATAGACGAGCTTTAGAGTGACTCGATCATCTGTCGTTAACAGTCGTTCGTCGGGTAGATCGACATAGGCGTTCAGGATGTGAATCTGTGAGCCCAAATGAGCGGCATGATTTTGGATGGGCTGTCGAAAACTGTTGCTGTACTCTTTCAGGCAATGATCCGTGTCGCCAAAGAAACGGGCGATTCCGTTTTGAAGTAAGAGCGATTTGTTGCACATGGATCGCACTGCTGCGAGATTGTGACTGACGAACAGAATCGTCCGGCCGCTTTTTGAGACTTCTCCCATTTTCCCTACGCATTTCTTTTGGAACTCGGCGTCGCCGACGGCGAGGACTTCGTCGACGATGAGGATTTCGGGTTCCAGGTGGGCGGCGATGGCGAAGCCTAGGCGGACCTGCATGCCGGAGGAGTAGCGTTTGACGGGGGTGTCGAGGAATTTGTCGGTGCCGGCGAAGTTGGTGATTTCGTCGAATTTGCGTTTGATCTCGAATTTGGACATGCCGAGGATCGAGCCGGAGAGGAAGATGTTTTCTCGGCCGGTCAGTTCGGGGTGGAAGCCGGTGCCGACTTCGAGGAGGGAGGCGACTCGGCCTTTGATGCCGAAGCGGCCTTCGGTCGGTTCGGTGATCTGGGAGAGGATTTTCAGGAGGGTGGATTTGCCGGCGCCGTTGCGGCCGATGATGCCGACGACGTCGCCTCGTTTGACTTCGAAGTTAATGTCTTTGAGGGCCCAGAATTCGTTGGGGGCATGGGCAGGTATGTTGTTAGACGCGTCTGATGATGTGCTACTGGAGAAAAGACGTTTTGGAAAGGCTGCGGCGTGTCTGGCCAGGCCGACGATCGCTTCGGATAGTCGGTAGTACGGCTCACTGGTGCCGAGTTTGAATTTCTTGCCGAGTCCTTCGACCCGGATGACGACATCGCTCATGTCACCTTCAGGTCAAATGCGGTCGGAGAAGAAGCGTTCCATGCGTCGGAAGTAGAACATGCCGCCAAGGAGGAGGAGGAGTGTTCCGGACAGAGAGATCGCGAGAGAGCTGAATGACGGGGCGGGTAAGCCGAGGATCGACCAGCGGAAGAGTTCGAGGACGCCAGCCATGGGGTTGAGAGAATAAAGCCAGCGCCATTTTTCGGGGATAATGGCGTTCATTTCGTAGACGACGGGGCTGATGAACATGCCAATTTGCAGCATGAAGGGGACGATGAACTGAACATCGCGGTAGATGGCGTTTAGGGCGGATAGCCACAGCGAAACAGCGAGTGAGACAGCGAGAAGTCCAATGAGTACCAGCGGCAGTGCGAGCATCTTGATGCTGTAGGCGACGCCGAAGAAAGGCATCAATACTAAGAGCAGACAAAAAGCGATGGCGAAGTCGACTAAAGGAGGGATGAGTGATGCCAGCGGCAAGATCATCTTGGGGAAGTAGACTTTTTGGAGGATGTTCTGGTTCTGGACGAGCGAGGTCGTCGATGCAGTAATCGTGCCCTCAAACAGCTTCCAGGGAATAAGCCCACACAAGCAGGTGATGGCATACGGAATGCCGCTGGAAGTCGGCTTTGCTGTAAGCAGTCCGAACAACACGGCAAAGATAGCCATGGTGAGCAACGGCTGGAGTATCGCCCAGACGGCTCCGACGGCGGTTTGTCGGTAGCGGATCTTGAGATCGCGTTGGGCGAAGGTCCAGATGAGTTCACGAAAACGCCATAGCTCCGCGACATCGACCCACTGCCAGTTGGGACGTGGGCCGTAATAGCGGAAGCCGTCTTCGGCTGTGTTCGAGCTCACTTGTATTCCTTTGTGTCGAAACGATTCGAGTCAACGACGACCCGGAACCGACGTGTCATTGTGCAAAGCAAATTTTAATGAATGATGAAGACTCAGTGTTGATGTCGGAATTATTTTGACCTTGGATCGGGTCGTTCGTCCTTCCAGAAGCGATTCCCCAGGAAATTGCTGCCTTCATTGTTCTTGCCTTTATAGAGAAAGGCGAGGTTGTGATAGAAGTGGATGGAAACGATGTTTCGGTCGTAATAGGTCGGCTGGTAATGGTCGTCGACGTATTCTTCGAAGTTCAGGCCGTCGACGAGGGACTTGAGGAAATTCATACTGGTGAAGGGGGCGTTGAGGTCGTGTGAGCCACCCCAGTTTTCGCCGGTCAGGTTTTCCCAATAGGAGGTCTGGAGATCTTCGATGGCATAGATCCCGCCGTCGCTGAGGAGCGGGAAGAGGACGCGGAAGGATTCGAGGACGTGCTGGCAGTAGTGACTGCCGTCGTCGATGATGATGTCGAAGGGGCCGTACTGGTCGACGATCGATTTCAGGAACTGCTCGTCGGCCTGGCTGCCTTTGAGTGTCTTGATGCGAGGTTCGTCGAGAGCGGATTTATCGAAGATGTCGAGGCCGTAGATCTGGGCGTGGGGGAAGAAGGCTTTCCACATTCTCAGAGAATGCCCGCCGACGTCTGGCTTCTCGTGGCCACCGACTCCGATTTCTAAGAGGTTAAATTTCCTCTCGCGAAATTTTTGGAAGTGCTGCTGGTAATGCTCGGCGTAGAAATGTTTGTCTTGTTTGTCGGTCTGGTAATAACGAGCAAGGTGAACCAGCGATCCTTCGGGAGCGGCTTTGGCGACCGTGAGGGCATATAGGCGACCTAAGCGAGCCAGCGTGTTGTCACGCAGGTTTCCCAGCCAGTATCGAGTTCTTAGTAAAGGTGATGGCATTGGAGTGGTTTATGATGGCGTTGAGAAGTTGAGTGATTGAGGTTGTGAGTTCAATGCTGTTTGATCGACCAGTCGAACATGGGCCTGATGACTCCTGGCCATGGTCCTTCGTAGGGGCCTCGGACTCCCTGTCCTCGTGACTGATCGACGATCTCGAAGGTTAGTGCATTGAGGTCGATGGCGTGCACTGTATCGGGATTGTACGTCGTCACGGCGATGAGCACATTGTAGAACCCCTCGTTCATGAAGTGCGCGGGAATGGTGCAGGTACTGGTGATGTGGCCACGTTTGCGAGGTGTCGACCACCATTGCTGGTTGTTGAAGTCGTGTGAGGAGAAGACGAGAAGCCCCTGCTCATTGGTGATGTGAAAGGCGGCGGTCGTTCTCAGGTCCGGTGAGAGGCTTTCATAGTCGATCTCGATCTTGAAGGGTTGTGCGATATTGACGGACGGCTCCAGCTGGTCGTTGGCATTCAGAATGCGAGCACGCGACAGTCTGGCGACGTCGTTGCCGATTGGCGGGTCCCAGGTTTTCTCAGCAACGAGTCGTCCGCCTTTGGAGAGGTATTGGTAGAGAAGATCTTCGACCTTGCCGATTTGAATGATCTTTCCCTGTTCGAGCAGAATGCCGCTGTGACAGAGGCGCTGAACGGCGCTCATGTTGTGACTGACGAAGAGGACCGTTCGTCCGCTTTGTCCCATCTCGGACATTTTCTGGACGGACTTGGTCTGGAAGTCGGCATCTCCGACGGCGAGGATTTCATCGACGATCAGAACGTCGGCTTCGAGGTTGGCGGCGAGCGCGAAACCGAGGCGGACCTGCATGCCAGAGGAATAGCGTTTGACGGGGAGATCGATGAATTGTGAGACGCCGGCGAAGTCAACGATTTCGTCAAAGCGTTTGCGAATCTGGGATCGCTTCATGCCGAGGAGGGATCCGGAAAGGAAGACGTTCTCGCGCCCAGTCAGTTCCGAGTGAAACCCGGTGCCGACTTCCAGGAGAGAGGCGACTTTGCCTTTGATGCCGAAGCGACCGGTTGTCGGTTCAGTGATGCGGGAGAGGATTTTCAGGAGCGTTGATTTGCCGGCGCCGTTGCGGCCGATGAGCGCGAAGACTTCGCCTTGTTTGACTTCGAAGTTGATCTCCTTGAGAGCCCAGAACTCGGATAGGGCAGCGGCATTCTCTTTCGACTCGTTTGCATTTTTCCCCGTCAACCATGACGCCGGGGCACGTAACGCCCCGAATGCCCAGTTCTGCAGCGTCTCGGAAAGACGATGATAGGGCATGTGGCTGCCGAGTTTGAATTTCTTGCCGAGTTCTTCAACCCGGATGACGACGTCGCTCATGATGAAAGTCTACGCTTTGTGTTGCGTTTGTCGTTGTTGTGTTCCCGAAAATCGGCCTGACCCGTTCAATATAGGCTTTCATAACCGTCACGACCTCATCTCGACGGTGCAGATCTCGTCCTTCCAGAAAGTCAAATACGGATCTCCCTGACTGCGGATTCCATGCTGGCTCGAGAAATACCGCGCGTTTCACAAACGGAAAATTAAACCTCTCCACCAGAATTGACCAGAAAAGCAGCGTTGGGTTGACCGCGTCACGGTTCAGGATCGCTGCGACGATCTCTGGAGAATGCCTTTGGGATAAGATCTTTTGTGCAGCTTCGATCAGCACATCGGTCTTAAAGAGGGGTTTGAGTTCGATCCCTTCGTCTGTAAATCGTTGCGAGAGGCCGACTTCATAACGGTTAATCACCTCCTGCTTGGGCAGCGTCGATTCGACCTGACTCCAGAATTCGCGGAATGTCTCACTGGCGATTAACGCCGATGGAAAGTACACGAAGCACGATTGCAGGTGATGTCCCTTCTGGTGGCTGTCATTGAGTCCCCATAACCCATTCGATGCGGTTTTTAGGCGGGCCAGCAATATCGAGAACGTACCCAGCGGACCTGTCAGGCTGTCGTTCATGATCAACAGACCTGCGGCCTGATCGAGGTGTCCCAGGGATTTCAGGTACTCGATGCCGGCTTTGTACGAGTAGAAGTCATGTCCGACATTTTCTCGCGAGATCACTGCTTCGCAGATCGGTTGGAGTCTTTCGACGTCTGTCTGGGACATGGATTCGGACGTACTGACGAGAACGGTGCGAAATCCGGCGACTTTCAACTCGTTCAGAACCCGGAACACGGTCTCATCAACGATCGACTGCGGATCCCAGGTTGAGTAAATCGTGTAGAACGACGACGATTGATCGCGGCAGTCTCCTTTGACAATCTTCGCCCTCTCATAGGCTGGTGCATCGTCCCGGGCGTGTCGGGTTTCCTTTTTCTTCAACAGCCCGGGTGCGACCTTTTGAATGATACTTTTGAGCGCTGTCTTGATCGGGTAGGTCTTCGCGGGAGGCGTGGGATTGTTTAACTCCGCGAAGTAAGGGGCGCTCATGACCGCCGCGTGAAAGTCATCAGATTCTTGATCACGACTGGGCATCAGAGGATTTTCTATCGCTTCTTCCAGAGTCCAAGGCGCTTTAACTTCCGGTAGACGGCCAATCCCGTTCTGCCGATCATGGAGTTCTGGATCCTCTTCAGCTGGTGCTGATATTCCCGGACTTTATCAAACACGGCTGAGTCTTCGACGACGGTTTTGAGAACGGCATCTAGTCGTAGTCTTGGATCTTCAATCTTCGAGCGATCATACTGCTCGATAATCTCGCCAATGAAGAGTTCCTTGCCTTTTTGGAGGTCACCACTTTCCAGGATGGATGAGATCTCGTAGTTGGACAGCCAGCGACGAAACGCATTAAAGTCGGTCTCATTCCCTGGCCCGATTTCTTGCTCGAGCATTGGCAGGTAGTGACGCATGACCGCGACGTGATGACTTGCCTTCGTCCCCGACCATGCTGCACTCTG
The DNA here is from genome assembly GCA_005778225.1 of Planctomyces sp. Lineage (GTDB taxonomy): Bacteria > Planctomycetota > Planctomycetia > Planctomycetales > Planctomycetaceae > SXPC01. Next base: position 6,319 of record SXPC01000239.1, read on the forward strand.
ATGAACACGATAGGCTGCCATGTGTTCTGGCAGGAAGCCAATCTCGCCACGACTTGCCAACAGGATATACGTCGGCCAGTCCGGCAAACCAATGGTCGACATCCATCCCGGCAGCGTCTGGAGACAGCGTCTTCTGAACATGACCGAACAGGTCTGCATGAAGTTCTGTCGGATCAATGCTGAGAGCGTGAAGTCTCGCCAGTTCTCGGGGGGATTCGTGACGCCTGTTGGCTTGCCTCGCTCGTCGACATAGTCGGTCACGTGGATGCAGAGTGACGATTCCGGATGCTGATCAAGATAGGCGACCTGACGGGCGAGTTTGTCATCGGACGTCCAGTAATCATCGCCTTCGAGCAGTGCAGTATACTCGCCGCGGCAGCTGTGATACGTGTCGATGAAATTGGGCAGCATGCCGATGTTGCGTTCTCGCAACAACAGACGAATCTTGTTCGGAAAACGCTTCTGAATCGCGATCAGTTTTTCGCGTGTCGCATCCGGAGAGCAGTCTTCTCCTACAACCAGTTCGAAGTCAAAATTGGTTTTCTGGCTCAGCACACTCTCGACGGCCTGTTCGATGAACCGTTCGTGCTGATAAGTGATCATGCACACGCTGACTTTCGGGGTGTTGGTCATCGTGAGTCGGCTTGAAAGCAGGTGCAGAAGTGTGAATGAAAGATGAGGAATATCACGGCAGGTAACTCAACATGTCAATCGAAAGATCAAGACCTCTTGATTTCCATTTCGAAAATTTCATGAGTGACTTGCGTCTGTCCTGAAGCGCATCATATGAACTGCTTTCCGCTTTTACTATCACAAGTCATAAGCACAGGTCCCAAGACGACACCTTCGTTTATCCTCCGGAGTGAGAATTTCATGCTTCACGTTATGATTATGGCTGGCGGTTCTGGCACCCGCTTCTGGCCTGCCAGTCGTACCAAGATGCCCAAGCAACTTCTTCAGCTGGCGGGTGATGGCACCATGATTCAGCAGACTCAGGCTCGTTGCGATGGTCTGGTCTCTGCTTCCCGGATGTGGGTCGTGACCAACAAGCTGCAAAGCGAAGAAATCGCGCGCCAGATTCCGAGTCTTCCAGCTGACCACATCCTCGTTGAACCGTGTGCGCGCAATACCGCTCCCTGCGTTGGCCTGGCTGTGCTTCATCTGCTTGTCAAAGATCCTGAGGCGGTCATGCTGGTGACTCCAGCCGATCAGGTGATCAGCCCGATCAGCGAGTTTCAGTCAGCAGTTCAAACAGGGCTATCTCTGATCAAGGAAGATTCCTCGCGCTTCGTCCTGTTTGGTATCCCGCCTCAATATCCTGCGACGGGCTTTGGTTATATCGAAGCGGCTAAGGAGACAGTTGTAGAAGGTGTGCATGCCGTCGAGTCCTTCAAGGAGAAGCCCGACCTCGAAACGGCCAAGGCCTACCTCGCGTCGGGACGTTACTTCTGGAACTCGGGGATCTTCATGTGGAAAGCCCAGACTCTTTGGGATACGCTCGCCCAGCATGAGCCGACGATTACCGAGGGTCTGCTCAAGCTGAAGGAACACATTGGTAAGCCCACCTACGATGCTGCCCTTGCGGAAGTCTTTCCGACACTCAAGTCGATCTCGATCGACTATGCTGTCCTCGAACGAGCTGACAACTGTGTGATGATCAAAGCGCCGTTTGAATGGGATGACGCCGGCTCGTGGCAGTCTCTGACTCGACTCAATCCGCAGGACGCTGACGAGAATACGATCCTCGGCAAACACCTGGGGCTCAAAACCAAAGGCTGTATCATCCGCAGTTCTGGTGACCACCTGATTTCGACCTATGGCGTCGAAGGACTGATCATCGTCCACACACCTGATGCGACACTCGTCGCTGACGCTTCGGATGATCAGGCGGTCAAGCAGCTGGTTGAGACGCTTAAAGAGCGCGGGCTGACGGAGTATCTTTAAGAGTGTTTTCACCACAGAGGTCACGGAGTCACACAGAGGCACACAGGGAAATACAAGAAAGATCTGCAATCGTTGTGAGACAATGTGCGACGTCTTTTTTCACGAGATCAGTTCTCTTCTCCGTGAACCTCTGTGAAACGTAGTGTTCTCTTTGGTAATATGACCGTATGTCTCCACCCGGCCAGATTAATGTTCCGCTCCCGATTGAAGGCTCTCTGCTTGGAGTCGACTATGGGACGGTGCGCATCGGCCTTGCCATCTCGACGCCTTCTCAATCGATCGCGTCTGCTCTCGAGACCTACCAGCGACAAAACCTTGTTCAGGATGAAAAGCGGTTTCGCAAGGTCATTGAGGAATTCCGCATTAAGGGGATCGTCGTCGGCTCGCCGATTCACGTGAACGGCAGTGAAAGCCAGAAGTCCGCGGAAGCAGAGACGTTCGCCCGCTGGCTGAATCAGTTTACCGGGCTGCCGGTGGCTCTCCACGACGAACGCTATACGTCATCGCTGGCTGCTGATGCCCTGGTCGAAGCGGGCTTCAAGCCTCACAAGCATAAAGGCAAGCTCGATAAACTGGCAGCGCTGTTGATGCTGCAGAGCTATCTGGATCGACGTGCGGAACTTCGGAAGCAGGCGGAAGAGACTCTGGAGACATGAGATTTCTGCGTTCGCTGCTTGCCGCCTTTTTTCGTCATTCGAGAAAACGAATGGTGCAACACGCGATGGTTACTGAATCATGAAGATGGCAGGAGTTTTTAGTTCGCTGACGAATTCAAGAAAATTCCCTGTAACATCACCGCTGATCAGTCGCTCTAGTCCCTTGCGGGTTTGATATTCCCTCAACACAGGAGTAATGACAGCAATGACGACAGTTTCAACACACAGCCAGTCCGCCACCACACCAACGCTGACCACCGAAGAATTGATGGAGCGATTCGTCGGGGACATGAACGCCTCCGCGCGACTCATTATGGTCTCGCTGGGTCACCGCACGGGACTGTTCGATGTGATGTCCACAATGGGGCCAGCAAACGCAGCGCAGATTGCGTCGCGTGCAGGTCTTCATGAACGGTATGTCCGCGAATGGCTCGGCGCAATGGTGACATCGCGGTTCGTTTCCTACGACCCTGACCAGAAGACTTACCACTTGCCCTTGTCATCAGCCGCCTGTCTGACCCGCGCTGCTGTGCCGCAGAATTTCGCTTCGATGGGCAATGGGTGTCTGTCCTGGGAGCAGTTGAAGGACAGGTCCTCGAAGCCTTCAAAACTGGCAAAGGCGTGCCCTATTGCGCCTATCACCGGTTTCATGACGTCATGGCAGAGGAAAGTGATCAGACCGTCGGAGCAATGCTGGAGAGCGCCATTCTTCCTCTCGAACCAGGTCTTATCAACCGTCTGAAATCTGGCATCGAAGTTCTCGATATCGGCTGTGGAGCAGGTCGTTCCATCACGAAGCTCGCCAGACTGTTTCCAGAGAGTCGCTTCACGGGATACGACCTTTCCGAGGAAGCAGTCGGCATGGGCAATTCCAATGCTCAGCGTAAGGGTTTGAAGAACATTCAGTTCATCATCAAAGATGCAACGAATATCGATGACATCCAGCGATTCGATCTGATCTTCGCCTTCGACGCCATCCACGATCAGGCTTACCCTGACATCGTTCTGGGAAATCTTCATCGAGCACTGAAAGACGATGGGTGTTTCCTCATGCAGGATATTTACACCTCTTCTTATCTCGAAAAAAACATGGATCACCCCCTGGGGACATTCCTTTACACGGTTTCGTGCACGCACTGTATGTCCGTGTCACTTGCACAAGGGGGAGTTGGGCTCGGTGCCTGCTGGGGGGAGGAACTTGCGCAGACGATGCTCAAGGCGGCCGGGTTTGCCAAAATCGAGATATATCGGTTGGAGCACGACATCATGAATAACTATTATGTTTGTCATAAAGGCTGATCGCCAAACGACATCAATTCAAAACCGATGGACACTGTTCATCGGTTTTTTTGATGCGCTGTTTGATTTTGCTCATAGCGCGGGTCGGGATTTGCCGATTATACCGTTTGTGCGTGGCCAAATGCGTATCGCGGGACCGTTACAGACTTTCCGCAATGCTCGTTTTTTGCAGGGACTCCTGCGATCGGCTTCGTCACAACATCCCTGCCGGGATGATCTTACGATTTGAGATGGATCTCGAATCGCTCCGGCAGACGTTGGAATGAAAAGGAAGTCGTCCCATGAAGACCCGACTGACACTCCTGACGTGTCTGATGGGAGCATTGTCACTGCTCCTGTCGTGGCACCTCGTCTGCGGGTTCACCGTAACGGCTCAGTCGACGCTGACTCCTCGCCCGAATCAGCGCAGTTCCACCATCGATATGTCGGCTCTGTCCAACCCGAAGATGATCCTCGGCGTCATGGGAGCGGTCAAAACTCCGGGTGTGTATCATTTTCCGGGCGATCAAGTCACCATTAAGCAGCTGCTTGAACAGGCAGGCCAGACAACCGAGTCAGCCACCGGTTCCATCCGGATCGTCCGTGGCAGCTATGTCAACATGAAGCTGTTCCTTCCGTCGCAGGAAAACTTCGTTCTCAAGCCATCTGACCTGCTCATTGTCGAATCGAAATCGCCGACGACACAGAAGATTATTGATCTGTCGAAACTCCGACAGGCTTCTCACGAGACTCCTGCTTCGAACAACGTCCAGATCGGTCTGGTCAACCTGCTCGATTACCCGATGCTCGTCACCCTCAAGCCGGGCGATGCGAGCCTGAAGACCGTCTTTCTTGACCTGCTCAAACAGTCGCCCGATATCGTGAAATCGACTCAGTTGATTGAAGCTGTCGCACGTCCTCGCAACGAGCCGATCACTCCCGAGTACCGTCTGACGGATGGGGCTGTCCTCGTGTTCGATGCACGCTCGGTCAATCGGGATGCTCTTCCGGAGTTTCCGCAGCCTTTTGAAGTCAAGCTCGCCTCTCATACGCAGCCCGCTGGCGAAGCCTTCATCCCGCCCGCGCTTCCCGAGATCACCCCTGGTGCACCGGAAGCGAATCGTCGCGTTGCCCACTCGTTCGAGTCTGCTGATTCGGTTCTTCCGGACTCATCGACCATGCTTGCCCCGCCGACGGCATCAGGCCCGCAGCCTTATGTCCGCCAGGGCGACCTGCTCGAGATGAACATTCCTCCGCTGACGCCTTCGCAAGCCACACCGCAGATGCAGCAGCCCTATTCGGGCATGACGATGACACCTGCCATCGCCTCGAAGCCAAAAGGTCCTCAGGCATACGTCCGTGATCGCAGTGAAAATATTCAACAGCCCGGACAAATGACGCCTCAGATGCAGGCGATCATGGCGCAGCTGGCGTCTCATCACGGTCAGCAATTGTCCCCTGAGCAGATGCAGGCGATGCAGATGGCATCGATGCAAACGGCCTCTGCGGAAATAAATGCCGGGCACATGAATGGCGGACAAATGAATGCTGTGCCAATGCGATCTGCTCAGCTGCCCGCCAACACGCCGATCGACCTGACGGCACAGATCGAACAACAAGAGCGTTCTGCAGATCCATCGAGTTGGAACCTGCCGGTACCTGATCCTGTTTCCTCGACTGACATGACTGGCCAGTCTCCCGTGCAGACTGCTTCGGTCGATAACCGCGTTGCGCAGTTTGATCCTTACGATGATGTCCGTTCTGATTTCCCGAGACGTCAGTTCCTTCAGAATCTTCCGGAGAACGAATCGGCTGCTGCAGCGGTCAAGCCGCCGGTGGTCCACGATCGTCTTGATAGTGCCGATGCGACCATCACGCAGCTTGTTCCGCTCCCGACCGACGATCCTTTCGATATGCATAAAGAAGCCTACGCCGCCCAGCAGTACCGCTGGACAGCAATGGGCATTATTGGGCTTGCTGTCATCTGCGTCGCCACTGCTTCTTTGTGGATGAAGTTTGGAAGCCGGTTCACGGTGAGCAGGCTTGTCCAGACCAAAGCTGCGACCAAGCCATCGCTGCAGCTTCATTCTGCACCAGTAACGAACATCGTGACGAGCTCATATCAACCCGTCCAGAAGATGACCCTGACGACGTACGATCAGCTTCAGGCTCTCATCGAGAACCAGCTGCCGATCGTCGAAGAATCGGCCGCTGTCAGCATGGGGCAGACTCTCTACGGCGAGCCGAACGTCAGCAAGCTGTTCCGCTATGACGACTCTCATGTCGATCCGCAAAGCGGCGATGTGAAGCTGTCTGGGCCACACTTCAAGATCAAACCCAGTTCGACTCAGGCTCAGGCCGGAGTCAATCAATCGTCGATGTCTGCACCTCACTTCAAGCAGCGTCCAAAACCGCCTGCAGAAAAGGTGACGATCAGCGAAGAAGCCCAGATCCCTATCGTTCCTCAGGAACCTCAGGCTGAGCCAATCGCATCGTCAGACGTCTCATCGGAACCGCTGATGTTCCGTGTCGATGGCCCTGAGTCGCCGATTGCTGATAAAGCCAAAGAGAAGCCTCATCACTTCGAAGTCTCGGCCCAGGAACTTCTCGAACGTACCCGAGCCTACATCCAGCGGGAGAAACAAAAATGAACATTGCACTCGACTTAGGGAGCATGTCGTTTCGCACGCTGCGTCGCACTGGTGCCCAACTGACTGCTCGACGTCTCACGTCTCAATACATCTCCGTGCCTTCGCATTCTCCTGCCGCGAAGCTCGCCCGGAAGACCGGCGTCTCGACGAATTCTGCGGAAGGATTCGAACTGATTGTTGGCGATGACGCCATCGAGATGTCGCAGTTCGTCCAGGCTCCCCTGACACCCTTTCTTGATGGTGGAAAAATTCCTGCCAACGACCCGATCGCCCGTCAGCTCATCGGCAATGCTCTCGATGCATTGTTGCCGACGATCACAGGGGATGCAGGACTCTGCGTTCTCGCGCTCCCGGGCGGTCACCTTGATCTGGCGAGCAATCCTGAAATGGATTACCTCTCGCGTGCCATCGGGCTGAAGAACTACACGATCATGCCGCTGCATGCCTCGTTGGCTCTTGGCCTGGCTGAGCTCGGCGATTCTTCCTTTACGGGCGTCGCCTTGACGCTTGGAGCCAGCTGCTGCGAACTCAGCGTTATCCGCTATGGCGTCGAACTCGCCTATGCTTACCTGCCGATGGGCGGACTGTGGATCGAAGAACAACTCGCCCAGAAGCAATCACGCTTTACCTTCACGCCAACCGGCGAACGATTTCTGGACGTCCTGTCGGTCCGCAACTGGATGAGTTCCGAACAACCCAACCTGCATCGTCCCAAGACTGACGAAGACAAGCAACTCGCCGAAGCCTTCAATCACCTTCTCGCTCAGGTTGAAGATGAGATGGGCACTCAACTCGGCCACCAGAGTGAAGCCCTCTTTGGTATCGGGCATCCGCTGCCACTCATTATTGGTGGCGGCTTGACCATGCTCGATGGTGCTGCACCCATGCTGATGAAACGCTTCCGGGAATCCTTTGGCCCGGTCGTCCTCTCGAATGCCCGGGTCGTGAAGCATACGCCATTCACGATCTGCAGGGGCTGCCTGATTCACGCAGAACTCGAACGCACTTACGCCCAAAGCCTGAACGCGGCGTGAGGATTCGCTGTCCAGTGAGTGTTCCGACAAATTCCGATTTACGAATTGCGAATGACGTACTCTTACATTCTCAAATTCTGAACCTCGTTAAACGCATCGACCAGTTTGTTGCGAATCTGCACCATCGTCCTCAAAGACATATCTGCTTTTTTCACCGCTGTGAAGACCTCAGCATTGGTAATGTCGTTCCCGGCGAGTCCGTCCTGGATGGCCAGCTGAGCGGCCTGTTGACCGGAGTTGGCTTCGGAAATGGCACCCGTCAGCATGTCCTGAAATGAGACAGGACTACTGGCGGTCATGGGGCTACTGATGCCAGACATGGCCTGCGGCAAACTGCCAATCTTGATCGGCTGGATCGGGTTCATGGTCTAATCTCTCTGTTGTGAATGCAAGTTTGTGTTTGTCATGTGACGGCTGGGCAAAGCCCGGTTTTATCTCAGAATCTCCAGCGTGGTTTCGCCCATCTGCTTGGATGTGTTGATCGCGGCGATGTTGGCTTCATAGGCCCGGCTGGCTTCCAAGGCATTGACCATCTCGGTCACCATGTTGATATTGGGAATGGAGACGTAGCCACTTTTATCTGCATCGGGGTGGCCGGGTTGGAACACCTTACGAGCTGGTGTTGTCTGGTCGATGTCGACTTGTACCTTGACGCCGACGCCTCGTCCGTCCTGGTCGGCGTTCGTTTCCTGTTGTTGAAAGGTGACGAGTCGACGTTGAAACGGCGACAGATTCCCCTCTGCATCACGCGTGGTATTCATGTTCGCGAGATTCTCAGCGATCGAGTTCATCCGCTGACGCTGAGCAATCAACCCGCTCGTCGAGATATCAATCGATTTCAACATGGTCTTCTCTCTTGAATGTTCCTTCTCCCTCGGGGAGAAGGTGGCCGAGTCTTCGAGGTCGGATGAGGGAACGCTTGATGACCCTCTAAAGTTTCAATTCAAATCACGCTTACGCACGCTCACTGATCACGGCATCGAGACTGCGAAACTGAGCATTGAGCAACTCGACAGCAAATCGCTGAACGGTTGAGTTCTTGCCCATTTCCATCATCTGATGCTCAATACTGCGATTATTGCCATCCTTAAACAGGACGTCTTCGGACTTGGCAATGTCGGCTTCGAACAACTCCTTCGGGAAGTAGCTCGCCAGGTCGACACCTGCTTCGGGAATCGACGGCTGTGTCGGCGAACCTGGAGTCGATGGAGACAAAAGTCCCAGCGGATCCGAAGAGTTCGCATAATAATGGGCATTGGGATAGCCCGGGATCGAGGCATTCGGCGAAGGATCGTTGGCGTAGGAACTGGTTCCTGTCGGCCCGCTGACGGAACCACGCTTCAGACGTTCGATGGCTGAGGACATCGCGGCTTTGAAATCCGACACAGGAAGATCCCGCATCAGATAATCCGGCGTGTCGATATTGGCGATGTTGCCGGCGAGCACCTCCTGGCGTCGTTCGGCGAAGATCGCGGCTTTCTCGAGCAGCGGAGTGGTGGATGTCGACAGCAGATCGTTGATCATCGCGATATTCCTTATCGATTCAGATCCAGTCGCGAACGCGAAACTGGTTCATCGTGATAGGCGGAGTGAGCCCGTGAGCCCACCGTGATTTGTTCCATTTGATTCTGAAGTCCGAACTTGCGGTTGTTCAGCTGATGCGACGTCGATTCTTCCGACTCGATCAGTTCACGCAGCGCCAGTTCCATGTCTTCCAGAAGAACCTCGCAGCGTTCACGGACATCGCGTTTCAGGCGGTTCCGATCATCATGCCAGCGAGAGACCAGTTCGGGGTGCTCTTGAGAAAACTCCTCAAAACGCCCCAGGATTGTTTGCTTATAAGTGAGCAGTTCCAGCAGCTGAGTGTAGTCCTCGGCTTCGAGGGCATCCTGCTGATCACAGGCAAGACTGGCCAGTGACTGCAGATACGCGCGACGCTGCTGAAACAATGCTTCATAATCCAGTTGAACCATTTTTGAAATTTCTTTTGTAGGGAACGAGGATCGACGGACCATCGTCTCCCGGTTGGTTAGTGACGGTTAACATGGGGGGGTAGGATCTGCCACAAACGCGGCGAAGACAGGCTACGGACGAAATCGCCCTGGGTGAAAAATGAAGTGAAGTAAAGAAGTGGTTAGATCTGTCTGTGTCCCTTTTCCCTTGAGGGAAGCGGGCTTTCGTTCCTTCTCCCTTTGAGGAGAGAAGGTGCCCGGAGGGCGGATGAGGGTGAGCGCCAGGCACTTGCAGACTCTCATCTGTATCTCCAGTCACAGGCCATCAGTTCGAGTTGTTTCCTCCAGCGACATTCTGAGTCAATCGATGAACTTCAATCGCCTGATCCAGAATCGCCAGCCATTCTGCCAGCGTGTAATTGGTGGAATCCTTTGTGAACTGTGCCTCGGAGAACGTCTGTAAAATCACCTTCGCCCGCTGCAGCTGACGAACCGATTCATCCGGACGATCAAGTCGGTCATAACAGTGAGCAATCTGGTAATAGGCCAGGACAACCTGCGGATCAGTGGGGAACTGGTTGATCGCCTGGCCGTAGGTCGCGATCGCTTTGCGGTACGTCACTCCCGATTCATCGAACTCGCCGAGTACAAACTCGGCATGACCCGGCTCGAAGTAGGAATCACGTAGAATCTTCATCAGGCTGGCATCCAGCAGATCCATCGTCCGCATGGGCGTCAGTGTCAGTTTCAGTGAGTTGTATTGCGCGATGCTGTCTTCGAGCATGGCTCGCAGTTCACGAATCAGCTCGGCTTTGGCATTGACGGTCTCGGCGTTTTCGAGCTGCCAGCGTGTGAAGTCGGTGTAACGCGTCAGCCCTTTGGCGAGCATCCAGCGAACCTCATTGGCCGGCTCATGATCGGGATAGCGCATCAGGAATTCGTCCAGACGCGTGATCGATTCTTTCAGCTTCACATAACCACTCGGAATTTCCTGCTGTGGCTGTTTGACTTTGCTCTTCTGCGACGACGTCATTCGTTCTGAGACGAGCATTGCTTCCGCGGTGTGATACTGCGTCCGCCCCAAGCTGAGCAGCGCCATCTCCCATTCTTGGGCAGCAGGCGTCAGGTTGGACGACTGCAGCAGCTTCCGCCACGCAGCGATCGCATCCTCGGTTCGGTTTTGTTCCAGCGCCACCTGCCCGAGCAGGAATTGAGCCCGAAAGTTGATCGGGTCATGCTTGTGCTGGGTGACGACATTCTTGAGGATGTCCTCGGCAACGGTCAGCTGTGATTCTTCCAGATAAGGATCAAGGTTGATCATCATCTCCGCCTTCCTGACAAGCGCCGTCGCGAGCAGTTGATCAGGACGCGAGTTGATAAACTCGTCAATCATCACCAGCCCGCTGCGGAAATCATTGCCCTTCAGATACGCCTGAGAAGCCTGCCAGACGGCATTGGGGTAATCAGGTTCTGACTTGCGTGTCTGGGCCAGCTTTGAGAAAGCGACTCCGGCCGCCAGATAGCGTTCGCGAATCTTGGGTGTCAGATAAACGCGATGCGAGATCGGGCTCCGGGAATACTGAGCTTCCAGCTGATCGGCCCAGCGGACGTTTGCCATCGCTGTCAGTTCGTAGGCGTAGGACGTCTTGAATAAAGGGGTCATCGATTCCGACAGAATGATCGCCCATCGAAATCCATCCGTCTCTTGTTCTCCTGAGATGGACCATTGATCCCAGGCACGACGAATTCTCTGCTGAAGTTCTTCGATTGCAATCCATTGATTGTTGAAAGTATCAGGATCAGTAATCCGCTTGAGCATCTGACGATACAGATCAAGCGCCTTCTCATGCTGCAGCTTCACCACGCGCAAGATATCCGCGAGCTCTAAAGTGGCGACCAGAGCTTCGTCACTTTCAATATGCGATAGCAGGTGCTCATAGTATCTGATCGCCGAGTCATCATCTTTCAACTGCTGATAGCAGCGACCCGCAAGTAAACAGGCTTGTCGAGTGAACGAGTTCTCCAGAACAGGGTAGTCGGATATGACTTCTTCGAATATCTTCACAGCGCCAGCCGGGTCTCCGCCAGCCAGCAGGCGTCGTCCCCTGAGAACGCGTTCGATTTCTTTCTTCAGTCGCAGGTCAACGTGCTCATGATCATCCGAGTGATCCAGTCGATCGAGAATCTCGCCATATTCCTTGAGCGCCTCATCAGCAGCGACCAGATCACGATTCTGAATCGCGACCAGCGCCTTGATCTCAAAAGCCTCGACACGTTCTGCCGTGCTTAAGTGACCACTCGCGAGTGCTTCCTCGGCAAATTCACCGGCTCGCTTGATCTTCCACGCAGACCGCTCTTCAAACGACAGCTTGCTTTGTGGCCGCGTATTCGGATTCAAATGCAGCATGCCAAGCATGACCGCAATCGAAGGGTGTGCTTCCTCATTGATTTCGTAAGCTTCCGAGAGAACTTCGAAGGCTTCGATTGTTTTGTTCAGGTGATAAAGACTCTTCCCAAGCGCGTAAGTCAGCCGCGGGTAATACTTCTTGATGATCCCCTTCCGCTCCGATTCCCGCAGATAGTTGACCGTCATCTGATACATCTTCTGCTGACTGGCACCCTCCATCAGCTGGGCATCGTGAAAAGCAATCATTCCGACGATGTAATCAACACCCCCTGAGAAATCGACGTCAAGGTAATTTAGCGTCTGCAGCGGCCTCACAAGCTTGAGGGCCTCAGCGTGCTTTCGCTGTTCGAGAGCTTCCATCGACTGGTCAAACAACTCTTTTTGAGTCGGTGGCGGTTCCTGAAACGACGTCACCACGACCCACGGAATTCCCACCACCGACAGCATCAGCAACACGCCGAGGACGAGCAGCTTCGACCAGATCGCTTTGGCAGCGCCGGCTGGCTTCTTCTGTGCATCGTCTTTTGGGGGTGCTTTGGCCATAACGGAACCGTCCCTGGTGGATCACCAGGGTCCAGCATCGAACCTCAACCGGGCGGTGCACGGCTGTGATCAATGTCGAAGATCGTCGAGGTGGTTGAAGAGGAGAAGGGAGAGAGTCGGACAGGTGGGAATCTTGAAGTGAGAGAGGAGGTGATCACTGACAGGCAGGCCACGTCGGGCGCTTGCCAGCGGGCGCGTATTACTCCAGAATCACGTTTTTCTGTCAAGACCCGCACTCTAACTGCCGACAGCCTCCGCAGCCCATGCAGCCGCCAATTCGACATAAACCCCGACATTCCAGCGATCAACCGCGATCCAGGCCGTTGTAATTTTCACACGCATGACAGGCTCCGCTCGCTTAGCCCGCACCCGAACTCAAGAAACATCCTCACTCCCATGACACAAACCACCCTCGTCATCGCGTCCCGCAATGCCAAGAAAAGTAAGGAAGTCCAGGCCCTCCTCGACGCCTTTGGCATCTCCTCTCAAGACGTTCTCGTCAAGAATGTCGCTGAGTTCGACGGCGTCCCGGAAGTCATTGAGGACGGCGTGACTTTCGGTGAGAACGCAGCCAAGAAAGCCTCTCAAACCGCCAAGCACCTCGGGCTGTGGACGATCGGCGAAGACAGCGGACTCATCGTCGACGCCCTCAACGGCGCCCCGGGCATTAATTCAGCCCGCTTCAGTGGAGAAAACGCGTCGGACGAGTCCAACAACGCCAAGCTCATCGAATCCCTGCAAGACGTCCCGCGTCACAAACGGACCGCCGCCTACCTGTGCCACATTGCCCTCTCCGACCCTCAGGGCACTATCCGCCTCACCTCCGAACGCACTTGCAAAGGCATCATCACAACCGAACCCCACGGCACCGGTGGCTTCGGCTACGATCCGTACTTCCTCATCCCCGAGTACCACCAGACCTTCGGCGAACTCCCCGCTATCGTCAAACAATACCTCTCCCACCGCGCCCGAGCCTTCGCCAACTTCCTCCCGCAGCTAATGCCCCTGTTAAAAGGCGAGCGGGCGGGAGCAAGGAGTTGACTCTTGCCGAGAAGGCAAGAGTCAACGACGCGGTAGTCTTCTCAGGAAAATAAACCCCCTGTCCCCTGTGCTATCAATCCAAATCGCCACTCAGAGTACGACACACGCATAACTTCTCGCCTCATGAAACTCTTCCCTGTCATTGCCCCCCTCAATCCGGTATCCTACCCCTACCCGAGCCTGTCAACAGCATCAAGCCCGATGAGGACTTCATGACTCTCCCTCTCTCTCGACGTGACGTATTGAAAACGACCTGTGCCGCCACTGCTGGCCTCATTGCTGGCGCTCCCTTTGTCAAAGCCGCCGACAAGTCGGAATCAAAGGCCCTGATCACTGGCCAAGGAGACTATCAGTACGAAGTCATCCATGGCTGGGCTCAACTCCCCAGCGAGTTCACCTGGCAGACAACGCAGGCGGTCGTCGTTGATAAAAACGGACACGTCTACCTCAACCACACCGGCGACTACAACAAGAAGACACACCCGAACGTCTTCGTCTTCGATGAAAACGGCAAGTACATTCGCTCCTTCGGCCAGTACTTCCAGGGCGGTGCCCACGGCATGGAACTCCGCGAAGAGAACGGCGAAGAGTTCCTGTACTTCTCGAATCCGAACCCCGTTCAATCGATTGTCAAAACCAACCTCAAAGGGGAGATGATCTGGGAACAGTTCGCTCCGATGAAGGCCGGGATTTATCCGGAAGGGGAAGACACGCTTCCTCAACGCATTCGCTCGGGTGAAATTCCGCTCCAGGGCGTCGGCGGCCCGAACCGCTTCAAGCCAACGAATATCGCTTTTCTCAATGATGGGGACTTCCTCGTTGCCGATGGCTATGGCTCGAACGCCGTCCACCGCTATACCAAAGACGGCGAGTGGAAGCTCAGCTTCGGCGGCGCCGGACAAGGTCCTGGCAAGTTCGCGACCTGTCACGGTCTGGCTCAGGAACGACGTGATGGCAAAGACACGATTCTTTACATCACCGACCGCAGCCGCAATTCCATCCAATGCCTGACCGCCGAGGGGGAATACCTGTCGCGTTTGGAAGGCTTCGAGCAACCCTGCCACATCGACTTTTATAAAGACACGATGCTCGTTCCCGAGCTCCAGGGCCGCGTCACCCTGCTCGATAAGGACAACAAAGTCCTTGCCTATCTGGGCGACGACCACGAGCGTATCAACGCCGACGGCAACCGAACCATCCGCAGAGATCCCAACCAGTGGCTTCCCGGCAAGTTCGTCCACCCACACGATGCGACGTTCGACCTCAACGGCAACATCATCGTCAGCGAATGGGTCGAACCCGGCCGCATCACGATGCTGAAGCGACTCAGCTAACATCTGAAAAGGCGAGCGGGTGGGAGCAAGGAGTTTACTCTCGCCGAATAGGCGAGAGTAAACGACGCGGTAGTCTTTTCAGGGAAGCAACCCCCTGTCCCTTGTGCTCGCAAATCACATCGCCACTATAGGTACGCCACCCGCCCGATTCTCGTCTCGTATGCCACGGCTGTGTCAGCCGTGCAACTGCGCATCACGCCCACATCACCTCACGGCTGACACAGCCGTGGCACACGCTTCCTACTCCCCGCGTTTCCGGAACTCCAGCGATGGCGGTGCCACCGTCGGGTGGCGATTCCCCGCAAACGCATGCACCAGGCTCGACGACCCGACGCCCAGCGTGTCCCGGGCAATCACTAGAGTCACCAGTCCGTTCGTATCCTGCTTCAAAAACTCCGTCAGCTCCGGCGTCGCTAACACACGGACTCCTGTCGTCTCATCGCGATCAATTCGGAATCGCGCGAGCGGGACGACCAAGCTTCTGTTCAAATCTTCTTCGCCGTTGATCCCCGGCGCATTCTCCCAAGTCAGTCCCGAAGCCGACCAGCTGTCCGCTTCTTCATTGAGCAGACCATACACCGTGAAATCACAATCCGGCATCGTCGAGGCATATCCGATCCCCGACGGCACAAACGACAGTGTCAACGACACGGCGTTGTAATCCTTTACTGTCTCAGGCAGCTTCGAGACATCAAACCGCAGATAAGCAATCCGGCGCCAAGACTGTTCCGCCTGATGTTTCACCAGCAGCAGCGTCTCGGACATGTTGTTGTAGCTCCCCGGCGAATACACATACTCCGCCGCTCCGTTCCCCTCGCTACTGGGAATCCGATGGCGCGACTTCATCGCCACTTGCGCGGCTCGCATCTCTTCCAGCGAGGGATACTCTTTATTCGGCTGCTTCTCGACGTCAATCCGCGTCGTTGTCATCGTCGTTGCATGCCCCTGAAACAATCGCTCGGTCTCTTTCAGGTTTTTCGAAGCCACTTCAACTTCGCCCTGGAAGACCTGCACGTGAGCCCGACCCTGCTCGACCCGCATCCCGAACTCGGTCCCGTAATCAATGACATCACCCGTCGGCGACTCAATCGTAAATCCCTGTGCCGAGGCGGGCACGGACATTGTGACCGCACCCGACGCAAGTCGACACCGCATCGGCGACACCAAATCGAGAACCGCTGGCCCTTCCAGTTTCATCTTCGCACCATTGACGAAAGACAACTCCGCTACCCCTGCGATCAGCTCAACGGTCCCTGCATGAAGCGCCGTTCCCACAGACGTTGGCTGTGCATTGCTGCCCCACTGACATCGTCCCACATGGGTCAGTATCGCCACGACCGGCGCAGGCGCTGACAGCGGAGTATTTTTCTCTTGACTGGCGACTGTCTCCGCAGTTCTCATCCAGCGGGCACTCGTCTGATACGTCACAGCAAACATCGCTAAAATAGCAATTACGGAAACCACGGAAAACAACCACGGCGGCACCGCCCCGCTCGCTGTCCCTGATTTCTTTATCGGCATCGCGAGCGCCTGTTGCAGTTCACTGCCGTCTGCCAGCGACACCCCCTGCAGCGTATGACCAATCATCCCGTTCAGGTACAAGCGCTCAGCAAACTGCCTCTTTCGGGCTTCGTCTCTCGTAACCTGGGCCATCACCTCCGCTTCGAGCGCCTCGTCTACAGCGCCGTCCAGCAGTCGATCGACTTGCGCAAAGAACTCTTCGTTCTCTAGTGAATTCAACCCGGACTCCTGACTGTCAGACGATCGACTCATAATGACACCTCGGGATGTTCCTGTCGCTTGATCGCGAGCTGAAGGCACTCCGCCAGCCGACTTCGCAGACGACTCAGCAGTCGATAAACCGCTTCCACCGTCCGCCCCGACTGATCTGAAATCGCTTCCACAGTCATTTCTTCGTAGTAACGCTTCTGGAGAATCTGCTTGTTTTCCGGGCTCAGTCGCTCCAGACAACCCGCCAGCAGCGACGCCGGTGCAGACTCAATGAAAGGATGCTGCTCGATTGCCTCATTGGCGATCGCCAGGAGTTCATCCGAAAGAACCAGGCGATCCCGCTTCTTCCGTTTTCGATAGGTGAGAATCTGATGAAACAACACTTTCCTCGCCCAGGCATGAAAATTAGTCCCGCGCTGGAACGAAGTAAAACTCCGCCACATCACGAGTTTCCCCTGCTGCAAAATGTCGTCCGCATCCTGAGGATGCCCTACCAGCGCCAGGACATACACCGCCAGCGCATGCTCCGACCGCGACAGCAGGCTGATGAACAATTCCGTATCATTCAAGGGTGTTGAGGAGTCATCCATCCGAACCTCAGTCCATTTTCACGAAACATTGGACGGTAAAAACAATTCTTCCATCAAAAAGGCGAGCGGGCGGGAGCAAGGAGTTGGCTCTTGCCGAGAAGGCAAGAGTCAACGACGCGGTAGTCTTCTCAGGAAA
>SXPC01000240.1 GCA_005778225.1 Planctomyces sp.
CCGGACGCAGGAACGCGGCATCCTGTTCGGTTCCGGTCGCTCCGATGATCGTCTTGAACATCAGATTGAATTCACGCGGCTTGGTCAGCGTCCCTGGCTTGGACGCGGTTGGCGCGAGGACATGATCGAACGTGTCGGCATGCCAGATATCGACCAGCTTGTCGACCGGAGTCGCAGGAGTGAAATTAACTGCGGCTGCTGTGCCGTCAAAGCTCAACCCGCCGTGAGGACCGGTCCCGAAGGTGATCTTCTCGACATCTTTATTCCGCAGCTTGAAAAACGACAACGCCGCCTGCGTAACGTGAGCCAGCCCTTCGTCGCTGTCTTTGTTCGTGGTGACGAACACCCGGTTGCCTTGATATTCGGCCCAGCGTCCCTTGAGATGATCGAAGCGGAAGCGTTCCTTCGTTTCGGTGCAGTCGACCATCATGTCGCTGAAGAGATCGAAGTGCCCGGAGACCTTCCAGACCTGCGGATGCATGATGATGGAACAATCCAGCCCGACCATGTTGTACGCATCAGGAGCATTCGGCAGCGTGCTGAGGTTATCGTGGCGGGTGACCATTTCCTGCCACCATGCCTCTTTGACGTTCCGCTTCAGCTCGACACCCAGCGGGCCGTAGTCCCAGAACCCGTTGATCCCGCCGTAGAT
Organism: Planctomyces sp.; assembly: GCA_005778225.1. Lineage (GTDB taxonomy): Bacteria > Planctomycetota > Planctomycetia > Planctomycetales > Planctomycetaceae > SXPC01. Next base: position 653 of record SXPC01000240.1, read on the forward strand.
TTCCGACGATTGAAACAGGAAGCCCCGCCGCTTGCACAGCGAGACGATTTTATCCATCAGGTTTTCTTCGGCCATGGTGAGCTACTTTAACTGTAAATGATTCAATGATTCACCCACGACTGGATGCCGCGGACAATGCGTGTTTGACACGTGCAATACTGGGATGTTCGCAGATCTCAAATCCCCGCACCGTCGTACGCTTCACCTGTGGTGATCAGCTTGACGGTGTTGGTCGTCGCATCCCAGTGAGGCACGATATCGAATAAATCGATGCGAGAACAGGCAAGCACGTCCTCGGAGAAGCCGAGCTCCAGCAAATTTTTCCCGCCCCGGCTGGCTTTCAGCGTTTCCAGCACACCATTGGCTTCTTCTTTCTGATGCTGATAAAAGCGTCGCGCCATCGTCGAGGCATCATCCAACGCATAACGACCGGGAGCCAGTTTGACCAGCGTGTCCGCGAGGGCACCTGCAAACAGGCAGTCCTCCATCGAGATATTCCCGTCCGTCCCGGCACACAGCAGCGTGATCGGAACATCGATCGTCACGAGGTGTTTGGCAAGAGCAGTCAGGTTGCTGAAAGCCCCGATGTAGGTTCCTGCACACATCTCCGTCATCATCAGAGCGCGAGTCCCATTCGTCGTCGTAAAGATAATCGACTTACCAAGTACCCGCTCTTTGGTGAATGACCGTGGCGAATTATCCAGATCAAATCCTTCAATCAAAGTCCCGTGTCGCTCGCCCGCCAGCAGACACTGGTCGCTGTTGAGATGGTCCGACCATTCCATCGCCTGCTCGACCGTCAAGGCAGGAATGATCTCCTTCGCCCCCGCCTGCAACGCATGCACCATCGTCGAAGAGGCCCGAAGAATATCAATCACCACAGCCGCCGTCTCGGAACCAAGCGGCGAAGTATCAGCAGTCGCATTCAGACGTGTATTGAGCGCAAACATGGTGTTCATCCTGAGGGGTCACATCTCGAATCAGAATCGAGTTGATTATATCGCCAAAGGAAGACCAATTACGACTCAACCGGTAGTGGATCGATTCCGTCTTTTGGAGATGACCTTCATGCGTTCCAGGTACTGGTGATTAAATATTGTCAGGAAGTACAAGCACAATGTCCCGACCGAAAAATAGAAAACCAGTAAAACCCCGCCAATAACTACACCTGATCTCGCGTGATGATTGACCATAAGTTTGCGGGCAAAACTGCGATACACATCGATCATACTTAAAGCGAATGGCCGGTCCAGTAGATTAGCGCCAAATAGCAAGATACACCAGAACATGACGAATGACGTCAGCGCGATCCCCAAAAGTCTCCAACGCCGAGGGTAAAAATACCTCTCAACGATTTCTTTCCGTGCCTCACCTGAATGCGTCATTTCAATCTCAACTAAGGCGACGACTCATCCGCCATATTCACCAGCGCCGCCAGGATATCCATCGTCGTAATGATCCCGACCAGCTTCCCCGTATGGCTGACCACCGGCAATCGGTGCATATGATGGCTGCACATTAAGCGCGAGATATCGATCAACCGCGAATACTCAGTTACCGCAGGAGGTTCGCGTCGCATCCAGTTGAAGACCAGATCCTGATTATGCTCATCAATCGGTTGCTCGGCGAACTCGACAGGCCAGAGAGCAGAATTGTCGACCGAGCCAGATCGATACCCTCGACCAGCCGCGCGGTGAGGTCCATCTTTATTTTGCATGATATCCCGCACGGAGATCGTCCCCACGAGATGGCCATACTCATCAACAACCGGTGCCCCGGAGTGATTCTTCTCCTTGAGCATCCGAATCGCATCCTCGACTGTCATCTTCTCAGTGATGGTGACGACGTAAGGCGTCATCAGGTCTTTAGCGACCAACGTTCCCAAGCGACCGGGGAGGCGAGCCATGGAATGCCCTTCAGCGACTAGCCCGCGATGAAACCCGACTGGGCTCCCTGGATGTGTTCGCGGGCCTTGTCTTCTTTATAGTAAGCCGCCAGTTGCGGACCTTCAATCAGAGAATGTCCCGCCGAACGGTTTCGACCACAATCGCCCGCGATGCGATTTCGCGAAATTTTCAGAATTTTTGAACGCCCGTAGACAAATCGACGTATTCCCAGACATCCTGTCTATGATGAATACCCACGACCGTCAGGAATTCGACCAGTTTCTCCGTCGGCAAGCCCGTCTGCTCGCCGCGGAGGGATTGCGCGCCCTGGGAACGGTTTACGATCAGGTCGGCCCCCGCATCGTTCGCTACGTCCGGGCCATCGTCCGCCACCACGACGACGCCGAAGACGTCCTCCAGGCCACCCTTCTCAAGCTGATGAAACACCCCGAGGCTCTCTCCCGGGCGGAACATCCCTGGGCCTACTTGCTCCGCATCGCCCGCAACGAAGCCCTGACTCTCCTCGACCGCCAGAAGTCGATCGACCTCCTTTCGAGCTTCCCCGACATAGACGTCTCCACTCACGACGTCTGCTGGCAGATCGACTTGGGCGACGCCGTCGCCGCGGCCCTGCAACATCTGCCACCCAACCAAAAGGAAGTCATCGTCCTGAAAATCTGGGAAGACCTGACCTTCCTGGAAATCGCCAGCATCCTCGGCGAATCCCCCAACACCGTCGCCAGCCGATACCGTTACGCCCTCGAAAAACTCGAACACCTGCTCGAGTCCTCCCGACAACACAAACCCTGATTCAAACCAAACATACTTAAACAAAGTCTCCCGCAGTGAACGTCAACCAACCCACCTTTCGAAACGACTTCGGCGACTCACGCTCGCTCGAAGTTCTCCTGCGCCGCGTCGGCGAGCAGCAGATGCCCACGCTCAAACGCAGACGCAGCGTCCTCCGTTACGTCGACGCGGAAATGGAACGTCATCACCGCATTCGAACAGCCGTCTCCAGCTTTGTGACGGTTGCGCTGTTGATGGCCGCTGTGATTGGCATTCATTCCGAACTCGGCCCTCAAATCACCGTATCGACTTCGACAATGCAGGCGTCGTCTGACCGCAGCAATGGATTCGACCTCAAAGTCGGCGACAGCGTCATGACCTGCTCCTACGAAGGCATCGGCACCTGGGAACACGTCGACACCGTCTCCCGCCAACGCCACGAACTTGCCCATCGCATGAGCAAAAGCTAAGACAGTTTCCCTTCTGTTCGCAAGTTGAATCAAGTCTCCACTCCCATCTCACTCACCTCACAGGAAGCACATACCCGTGGAACTGCAACAGTGGTTTCGGGAGCATTCCCCCAAGGGCCTCTCGCTCGAGCGCCCCGATTCCGTCCCCTCACTGGTCGAGACGATCCTCAAGACGTCTCGCTTGATCGGCGCCAGCGACATCCACCTGCGACCCACCGGCAACGGCATGGAAATGCGTTTCCGCATCGACGGCGTTGTCCACGAAGTCACGACCTTCCCCGAAGCCATCAGCAAGAACATCATCGCCCGCCTCAAAGTCCTGGCAGGTCTCCTGACCTACCGCGTCGACGTCCCCCAGGAAGGACGCATCATCGCCCCCATGTCGCAGGACGAAACCCGCATCAGCGTCTTCCCGACCCTTCACGGCGAAAAGGTCGTCATCCGCTTATTCGCCTCCACCGGCCGCTTCGACTCCATCGA
>SXPC01000027.1 GCA_005778225.1 Planctomyces sp.
AAGGTGCCCGAAGGGCGGATGAGGGTGAGCTCTAGGCAATTATTCGCTCCCATACCTGAAGCAAACAACAGACACCACTCTTCTTTACGACTACACCCCAGAAAACGGATGCTTCGCCGTATCTTTCTTATCGACCATCTCTTTAGCAGATGGCTCATTCTTCATCGCCCGAGCGATCGACAGCATCGTCGCATCATAGTTGTACTGAAAGATCTTCTTGTCATCAGCAGCATCCCAGTGAATGAAGACGCCACAGACAATGACGAGGTTCTCAGCCTGATCAGCAGGGATCACACCCTTCTGAACGCTGTCAGCGACTGCCTTGGCAACGGCGAACTGAGCAGGTCCAAACATCTGGACAGCCTGCTTGGCACCCTTGATCGTGACCTTGGTGATCATGACCGTCGATGGTTTGACAGCCAGATTCGGCTCGAGCACCGCCAGCAGATTGCTGTGTCCAGCGGACTGATTCGCGAGAGCTTGCGCAAACGCAACACCCACAGGACCACTCTTGTCACCGATCAGCAGATCGATGTGCGCGATTTCATTGCCTTCTCCGACGAGGGCTTCACCAACGCTCATCAACATAATGCATATCCTTTAGCTTGAGACGATGAGAACTCAGCAGTCGCCGAGTCGTGCAGGAAAATCATTGATTTCAAAGCCTGTAGTTCTAGAAGAAAAGTCCTGCACAGCGAGGTTGTGACCTTTTCTTAATGGTGCACCAGGCCCCTTTCAGAATAACGGATCGCGTGTCAAAATACACCCGAGGACTGATGAATTGCAAAGCTCAAACTCACCATCCTTCCCACAAGTCTCACAGGGGATCGTATGCAGGAAATCTGCTTCGAAGTATCGATCTACCCGTTCCAGATCGATTTTATGGACCACGTCAGTAATATCGTCTACATCCAATGGATGGAGATGGGACGTTGTCACCTGCTGGACGCTGTCGATCTCTCCGTGCCCAAGATTGCCGCTGAGCAGTTTGGTCCGGTGTTGATTGAGACGCAGATCGTCTATAAGAAGCCCCTTCGTCTCGGGGACCGAGTCAAAGTGCAAGTCTGGCTGACAGAGCTGACCGCCATCACTGCCTGGATCAACTTCGTTTTCTCCAATCAAAACAATGAGATCTGTGCCACCGGCCGTCAGCGTGGCTTATTCATTGATCTGAAAACAGGACGCCCGAAACGCATGACCGATGAAATCCAGGATCGCTTCCGGCTTTATCTGAAACCCGACAAAGACGACGAGCAAGCACGATGAGCGACGCTCAGTTTGACCTGATCATCGCAGGCGGTTCCGTTCGCGCCGCCTGCCAGGCCGCCCATGCCGCCGGCTTGCGAGTCGCCACCATCGACCTCTTCGCCGATGTCGATACCTCTTGGTACGCCGCCGAAGTCATCCAGCTCGACAGAGCAGGCTACCCCGACAACCTCCTTCCCGCCCTCGACCGCTTCAACCGCTCGATCCCTCTGATGTACACCGGCGGCCTCGAAAACAATCCCGATCTCATCCAGCGGATCAACGCAAAACGACCACTCTGGGGAAACGACTCCAACACCCTTCGCCGAGTCCGTGATCCCATCCTCCTGCAACGAGCCTTACGACTCGCAGGCTTCCCCTCACTCAAAACTCTTTCAGGCCAGCAATCCCCAGCCACCGGCATTTGGATGCGAAAACCTCTGCAGAGCGTCGGTGGAATTGGCATCCAGAAAGTTCGCAACCCCCGAACGAAAGCAGATCAATTGACCGATCGCTTTTATTGGCAGAAGCATCTCACAGGAAATCAGATGAGCGTGGCCTTCTTCTCCACTCTATTGAGTCCAGACAAATTCAATCTCTCCCCAAGACAAATCAGCCTGCAACTTCTCGGCACCACACAAGCACTCACCACCGACGACTTTACCTACCAGGGCTCTCTCTATCGACACCAGGGGATGTCCAGCGAATGGAACCACGAGGTCAAACGCCTCGGCCGATTTCTTCAATCTCATTTTCAACTGACGGGCTTCTTCGGCATCGACCTGATCGTCAATGACCGCGGAATCTTCGTCCTCGAAGTCAATCCCCGCTGGACCGCCAGCATGGAATTGTTGCCCCAGGTGGCTCGGCTAGAAGGATCTCCAACACCTTACAGCGGGAAACAGATCATCTACGCGACCTGCGATATGAGCGTCCCGATTAATTGGAAATGGTTCAACCTCGACAACACCTTCCTCGCGGATCTTCCTCGCCCTGGCACCCACATCAACACGGGCGATCCAGTTCTAACTGTCAGAGCCAATGCCATCACTCGGACAGCCCTGCTGAAAAAGCTCGACGAAGCCAGACGCGAATGGCAAGCAAAATGGAGCTGACAGGCTGTCATCTTGGCGCAATTATTGCATACTTATTTTCCCTGCTGGCAATTCTGCCATATCAGGAGCAAACCGTGAGAAAACTTTCCGCCGTCAGCATCCTCCTCCTCACCCTCGGCTATCTCGTCTGGCCCGTCGACATCATCCCGGACGTCTTCCTCGGCGTCGGCCAGGTCGACGACCTGACCATCCTCATCGCCGGCGTCACCCAGGCCTACCGCCTCTGGAAAAAGAGCAACGAAAAACCCAGCGTTCCGCAGTAACGATTGTCGGTTGACCGGGAGGGCGAGGCTCCGTCCGAGCCGCTACTTTGCATTGCGACACACCCGCTCTGCACAAGAGATAGATGGCCACGAAAGGTTGTGAACATTCAACACGATACGCTGGTGAGGCAATGCCACACGTGATACCGGCAAAACCGCTTCACAACCCCTTCAAATACTCCAACAACACCCGCCGCTCCGTCTCACTCAACACTCCCGGGTAATCATGCCCTCTGTTCGCCTTCCCCAATAGCCGCGTATCAAAATACCGACGCTTCACGGCCTTATCCATAGCCCCCTTCGGCATCTCTTCCACTCGCTCCACCTTCAATCCCACCCTCTCGTAGTCATAGCGATCATTCTCCCGCATCCACACCACAGGCCGCTTCTCAGGATTCAGAACCTCCTCCAACGTCGGCACAGCCCCATTATGAAAATACGGCGCCGACGCCCACACCCCATCCAGAGGCGGCGCAACATATCCCTGCGGATCCAGAATCACCGGTTGCTTCCCATACTCCGTCATCCAGCTGTCCTTGATCCACTGACGATGCTCCGGCCCAATACTCTCCAACCGCACCCGATCCGTCCCCACGTCATCCAGCGGAACAAGCTTATTAGGATAGCTCGCGACGTCCTCAGAATACTTCGTCGCATAGGTGCCATGGCAGCTTGAGCAATGGTCTCGAAAGACGACGGCCCCCTGTTTCGCCAACGCCTCATCAATTAGTCCCTCATACTTCGGAGCTTTCAGTGAATTCAGATAATCCTGAATCTCAACGAAGTCCTTCTCCCAGCTGTAGATTGTGTCACGGTCATTCGAGGGTGCCAGTGTGAACTGCATCAACACCCGATGGTGCTTCGGCGAAAACCCATCAATGTAAATCCCAGACTTCTTCGCATAATGCCACCAGGAAGGAGCATCCATGTCATGATGAGTAAACTCAACTCGCTGCAAAGGGACCACCGACATATCCGGCGTCCGCTGAGCCACAAACGCCACCCCGAACATGACGGCATTCGTCGTCCCTGAAGTCGATCCCATCGGAAACGCCAGCGCACCAAGATCCTGCACTTTCGTCAGCTTCCCACGAAACAGCTTCACCGTCGCAACATCCTCCGTCAGCGACTGCAGATCAAACTGCTGATTGGCTACTCCCGGAATCAGCTTCCCCTCCACCGTCCCCTGATGACACGACAAACAATTCATATGCCACCCGCCGGAATGATCGACGATGTAACCGATCGGGTTCAACTCGTCAGGAGAACTCTCTGGATCAACGACCAACCCATACCGCGCCATCGTCGCCCGACGACGTTCCGACAGCGACAGCTTCGCAACCTCTTTCTTCGCCTCGATCGGCCACGTCAACCACAGCGAATCAAACGTCGTCTGATCGAACGACTCCGGTAGGTACATCGTCTCGCGCAAATGCCTCAATCCCGGATGCGGCGACGAGGACGGCTCCTCACCACACACCGGCATCGCGACCAACATGGCAATCACAGCAACAACAAGTCTCATGACAATCCGCACATACCCGAGAAATTCTGTATCATTTGAAAACGCCGACAGGCGTCTCATCATTTTAGACATCCCGTCGAGCAGGGACACCTCGTAACCGCCAGCCAGCAGGATTTATAACGGCATCGGAATCGGAGCAGCATCGTCAATAAGGCGGAGAATGCAAATAATTGGCTATTCTAAGACCGACGTTGTGAAATCCTCCAATTCCTCATCTGGAAATCTCTGTGCCACGCCCCAGTCGACGACTATAATACACGTTCGTGGAGAGACGATTTTGCCCAGTCCGGGCGTGTTATTGGAGTAAGAAGTGACTACGCTGCCCATCGTTGAGAAACCGACTTTCGTCGAAGAAGATCCGCTCGATCTTATGGACGAAATCGATGCCCTGCGGAAAGAGAAGAACGCGGCCATCCTCGCCCACTTTTACACCGACGGCGAAATCCAGGACATTGCTGACTTCACTGGCGATTCCCTCAAGCTCGCCCGGGACGCCGCCTCGATCACTAATCCGATCATCGTCTTCTCCGGCGTTCACTTCATGGGTGAATCGGCGAAGATTCTCTCGCCCGAGAAAACGGTTCTCGTCCCCGACCTGCTCGCTGGCTGCTCCCTCGCGGACAGCTGCAACCCGCATGATCTCAAAGCCATGCAGGATCAACTGCGAGCTGAAGGCCGAGATATCGTCACCGTCGCTTACATCAATACGACCGCTGCGACCAAGAGCCTCTGCGACTGGATCGTCACCAGCGGCAACGCGAGAGAAATCATCGACCGCGTTCCCAAAGACAAAGAGATCCTCTTCGTTCCCGACCAGCACCTGGGCCGTTACCTGCAGGAAGTAACCGGGCGCAAGATGATCCTCTGGCCGGGGAGTTGCATGGTCCACGAAATGTTCTCCAAGCAGGATCTCATCCGCGCCAAGAAGAACAACCCCGAGAGTATCATCATGGCTCACCCGGAATGCCCACAAAACATTCTGGAGATCTGCGACTTCATCGGCGGTACCGAGAAGATGCGTCAGTACGTTGTCTCACTCAAAGAACCACAACGGTTCCTGGTCGCAACCGAAGTCGCAATGATCCACGCCCTCAAGAAGATCGCCCCCCAGCACGAATATATCCCTGTCCCCGGCATCTTCGCTGACACCGGCGAAACCTGTGCCTGCAACCGCTGCCCCCACATGGCCCGCAACACCCTCCAGAAAATCCGCGACTGCCTGCGCGACGGCAAACCCGAGATCGAATGGAAACCCTACTTCGCGGACGCAAAAGATGTGCTCGAGCGAAGTCTGTTGAAATAGAGTATCAAGGTACGAACGATGACCTCACTACCCACAACACGAACTCTGCAGTCACTCGCAGAAACGAAAGAACTGATTACGACGGATCAGTTCATCGAACTTGTTGAACAAGACATCAACGAGGCTCGCTACTCGCATGCTGAACTCATTGACGGGATCGTGGTCATGAATGCTGCCGTTGGACGTTATCATGGACGTCCTCAACAGATCATTGCAACCTGGTTAGGCAATTATGAAATAGCAACCGAAGGTGTCGAAAGCTTTCCCAGCGTGTCACTCGTTCTTGATCGAACGAACATGCTTGAACCACATGCCTGCCTTCGAATTACTGATGAGTATGGAGGAGCCAGCAAGGGTGATCAGTATGTTCGCGGTCCAGCAGAGCTAGTTGTCGAAATTAGCGTCTCATCTGTGGATCGAGATCTAGGTTCCAAGAAAAATAACTACGAACAATCTGGGGTTCTGGAATATCTTGTCTGGCGAGTGGAAGAGGGCGAGTTTGACTATTTCTCCCTGACCAACGGAAAGTTCGCCCCTCAAGCGGTCACAATCGGAGTCCTCAAAAGTAAAATCTTTGGAGGGCTTTGGCTCGATGTTGCCGCTGCACTTCGCCTCGACATCCGCGGAGTCATGAAAACTCTCGAAGCTGGTGTTTCATCTCCTGATCACGAAGCATTTGTGACCAGTATGAACTTAAGAAAACGTAATTAGATTCTACCTCTGACTCACCGCTTCACCAACGCCAACGCCTCCGGCAACCGAATCGTCCCCTCATAAATCGCACGCCCGATGATGATGCTGTCCAGATGCGGGTGGGACTGATGCATCTGCTGTAGGTTTTTGATGTCCTGCAAAGTCGTGACACCACCTGATGCCACCGTTGAAATTCCCAAGTCTGACAGATTCGCCAGATCGTTGAGCGTTCCCTCATCGATCCCCTGCATCATGCCGTCATTGGCGATGTTGGTATAAACGATCGCCGCGACCGGCAGGTTGGCATAGCGTTTCGCCAGGTCATATGCCGAGGTCTTCGACGTTTCCAGCCAGCCTTCTGTCGCGACCATTCCGTCCTTGGCATCGACGCCGAGTACGATCTTGTGGGGGAACTTCGTCGTCATCGACTCGAACCAGTCCGGTTCACGCAGCGCCTTCGTCCCGACGATGACACGGGCGATCCCCATCTCTTCCAGCAACATCCGAATGGACGCTTCATCGCGAATCCCGCCGCCGAGCTGACAGGGAATGTTGATGCTCGACGTGATCACCTTGATCGCCTCGATATTCACCGGCTTACCCGCTTTGGCTCCGTCCAGATCGACCAGGTGCAGCATCTCGGCTCCCTCGTCTGCCCAGCGTTTCGCCATCTCTCCAGGCTGATTGCCGAAGATCGTTTCCTGGTTGTAATCCCCCTGACGAAGTCGAACACATTTTCCGTCACGCAGGTCAATCGCTGGAAGCAGAAGCATAGAAGTCACTCGTTACTCGAAGTTGGCCTGATCAAAACAGTTCACGAAGAAGATGGTCTTACTCGTCGTCTTCAAACTCATCTTCGTCGTCCCATTCTTCTTCATCGTCCTCGTCGTCGTCATCATCCTCTGATTCGTCGTCCCAGGCTTCGAACTCCAACCCTTCCAGTTCAAAGGGATCGGCTCCCTTCATCACCTGATCGATGATCTCTGGAAACTCGCTCAGCAGAATCGTCTTGTTCATCGAGCCCTGACGTTCAGGAATCGGGATATCGAGCTCCGCTTCGTTCGACTCTTCCCAGGAGACCTGCACCGGAACTCGGCCTGGACTCATGAATCCAAAGAACCCCGAAGACGCCTTCCAAATCCGCTCCCAGGTCGCCAGGACATCCTGAAGCGTTCCCGAGCTTGAATCAGACGACTCTTCGTTATCGTCATCCGAATAAAAGTACTCAATCATGTTCAAGTTGGTCATCAGAAAGTTTCTATCGTTTTCGGTGACGATGAAGAGTGGACGGAAAGGGTTGGAACGCAGAGAGAACAGAGTTGAGCAGAGGTCGCTGAGGAAAGATTCAATCGCAATCATGGGCTAAAGAAGAGTTTCAGGAGTTCAAGGTTTAGGTTCAGAAACAGGTCACTCGTTCTGGCAACTTGCAATACGATCGTGAATTTCTTCTCTGCGACCTCCGCAACACTCTGTTCTCTCTGCGTTCCAACTATTTCTCCTATATTCTATTAACTTACAGCTCTGCAAAGTTCTGCAGAATCTTCAGGCCGATGTTCTGGCTTATCTCAGGGTGAAACTGTGTCGCCATCACGTTGTCCTTCTGGACGATCGCAGCGAAGTCGACATCATAACTCGCCGTCGCCACTGTGACACCCGCATCCTTTGGCTTCACATAATAACTGTGCACAAAATAAACGAAGGCCCCTTCAGGCAGCCCGCGCGTGATCGGCGATTCTTTACGGAACGTCAACGAGTTCCATCCCATGTGCGGCACCTTGAGCGACTTGTCCGCCGGCTCAAACTTGACGACTTCCCCTGGAATCAGCCCCAGTCCTTCGTAGTCGCCGTCTTCGTAACTTCGGTCAAACAGCAACTGCTGCCCCAGGCAGATCCCCATCAACGGCTTGCCGGTTTTGACATATTCCAGAATCGGCTGAATCAACTGGCGCTCCTTGAGCGCCGCGATCGCATCCCGAAACGCGCCGACTCCTGGCAGAATCAGCTTCTCTGCTGCGACAATCTCTTCGGGATGACGCGCAAAGGACGCCGTCGCTCCGACTTTCTCGAAGCCCTTCTGGACACTGCGAAGGTTGCCCATGTCGTAATCGATGATCGTGATCATAATAGGCGCTAGGCGTTAGGGTTTAGGCGTTAGGAAGAAACAGACACGGTAGGTGGACACGCCGCAATTCGCAAGTGTTCGGCTTTTGATTGGGTGTGCCACGGCTGTGTCAGCCGTGCGAGTTCTCGTTTCGCGTCGAACCCAAACTCACGGCCGACACAGCCGTGGCACACGGAGCTATTCTCATCTCCCTCGCCAGGTCTGCTGAAACTGTTGACCACGTCCTGCGACCGTCAGCGGGTGCTGAGCCTTCCTCCACTGTCCCTGCTGAAGATCGATATTTTCGCCTGCGTAATGTGCCAGGTGATCCCCTGACGACCATGCCGCCTGGGCGTCGAATTCCCAGGTATCATCAATTCCCGCCAGTCGTTTGAGCAGTTGCATCATGTAGAGCAAAGCAAACATCAATGCGGCCATGATGAGCCCCAGTATGGGGATTAACAGCCCGTGGGCGAAAAAGTGAAAGACCGATTCCTGCATCATCGGCCAGCCGTAGAGGACCGCCAGCGTCGCCAGTGACAGATACGGCCCGTACGGGATCGCTCGTCGAAAGAAGGCAAACGTCAGAATAACGGAGATCAGCGCGAACAATGGTGCCAGGAAAAAGATGACCACACAGTTCTGCCACCCCATGAAGGTCCCGACCATCGCCATCAGGATGACGTCGCCGAAGCCCATGGCTTCCTTCTTGAGCGTCACGAACCCGATGAAGCGAATCACCCAGATCATCCCCGATCCGACGATCAGTCCGACCAGGCTATTCAGAAAGCCATGCAGATGTGGGTGCAGCGTGATCCAGGGAGGAAACGGCGGCCCTTTCAGCGACTGCACAAGCTCCTCGGGAAAGAACAGCACCAGCAAATCGAGCAGTTGACTATTCTGAAACCAGATAGGAACAATCCAGAAACAACCGGCAATCGTTGCACCGACAACCCCCACCAGCATCGCGGGCAGTGTCGTCGCATCGGGGAGCAGATAATGGTCGAAGTCGATGAATGTCCCCACAACAAGAGCTTCGACCAGTACGACATGATATAGATAGCGCAGGACCAGAAACGCCCCATCAGGCTGGAACACACCCGTAATCCACTCCGGCCCGAGGATCCAGCTTAACGACGACGCCTTCGGGTCCAGCCCTACCGGAACTTCCAGCCAGAACAGCCACGCCAGCAAGGCGCCGTTGAGGAGTTCAATGAAGGGCTCTCGTTTGAGGACACGTCGTCCCGAATAGGGAGAGCGCCCCAGCATGGACATCGTCCCGACGACCGGGAGCCGGTGATACCAGCGCGTCGGCGGGTAGTAGCCTTGTCGGGGCGACTTGAGAAAGATCTGCTTCAGCTCTTTGGTCAGGCCGACTGTTTCAGGAATACGAATAATGCAGCGATTCAAAAACCGCCCGACGAAGACGCCAAGGACAAAGATGATGCCTGTGATGACATACTTGGCTTCGAGCGTCATGCCGTGCCTCGGTCGAGTTGAAGAGCAGTCAGAATTTCGTGAGTGATCGCGTCGGTCGATTTGTCATCAGTGGAGACCTTGAGGGTCGCGACTTCCGTATACCACGGACCGCGCAACTCCAGCAAGGCTCGTATTTCCTCCGCTGCCGGCAGGCTCGTCAGGGCAGGACGGTTCGCTGTGGTCTTGACGTCTGCTTCCAGACGCGCTTGAATGGTCTCAGGAGTTGCCGTCAGCCAGATGACTGGATTCAACGTCTTCAGCAGGTCTCGATTCTCCGGTCGAATCACAATCCCGCCCCCGGTCGCGAGGACCGTGTTCTTGCGGCTCATCAGTTCGCGTAGCAGACTCGACTCCAGATCTCGAAACGCTGCTTCCCCCTGAGTCGCAAAGATCTCTGCAATACTCTTCCCGGCCCGCTCCACCAGCAGCACGTCCGCATCCAGCCACGCCCACCCAAGACGCTCCGCAAGCGCCTGCGCCACAGACGTCTTGCCGGTTCCGCGATAGCCAATGAGGGTGATGAGCATAGGAGAGTGGGATGGAAATTAGAAATTAGGAATTGGAAATTGGCCTGACAGCTTCGCCATTTTGATCCTTCTCCCCCGGGGAGCGGTTTTCAGTCCCTTCTCCCCCAGGGAGAAGGTGGCGGCGCTTCGCCGACGGATGAGGGAACTCTGCGAAATTGATTAAGCGACGACACCACAATGCGATCAGTCCATCAGTTCTCCAGCTTCACTGGCGAGATCGCCTGCCGCAGTGTCTTCCTCATCTTCTCCAGCGGTGCAACGGTCTGTGTGAAACATTCATACTGGGCGGCTGCCTGTCGCACGAACATCTCCAACCCGCTCGCGACGCGGCATTCCCGTTCACGCGCCTGCTTGATGAGCAAGGTGTTTTCCGGGGTGTAGATGGTATCGAAGACCAACGCTCCCTCCCGCAGCCAGTTGTCCCGCATGGGCGATGCATCGACGTTGGGGTGCATGCCGATCGGCGTGCAGTTGACGAGGACGTCGTAGAACTCTGCCCCGCGGTTTTCCCAAGTGATGTGGGCACATTTAAGTTGAACAGCCAGTTCTTCGCCACGTTTGCGAGTCCGGTTCGTCAACGTCACCACCGCGCCAGCCTGCATCAGTCCGAGCGCAATGGCACGAGCAACTCCCCCCGCACCGAGGATCAGAATCCGTTTTCCTTCGAGTGAAATCTGTTCGCCAGTTGGGGTCTTCATCCCGGCTCGAATCGTCTGCATGGCGGCTTCGAGATCGGTATTGGCAGCGACCCAGGCACCACTCGTCGCCTTGAACAGAGTATTGGCTGCTCCTGACTCCTTGACCCGCTCGTCGGCATGATGTGCCTGACTGATGACGTTCTCCTTGTGAGGAATCGTCACGGAGAAGCCTTCAAACCCAATTTCTTTCAGACCAGTGATACAGGTCGCGAGTTGATCCTGCTGAATTCGCAGCGGGACGTAAATCCCTTTGAAACCTTCCTGATGAAAGGTCGTGTTATGCAGCAATGGCGAAAGACTGTGACTGATGGGATCGCCAATCACGCCGAACATCTTTGTGTCTTTCTTGATGTCGTCGTAGTGATAAACTTCAACCATGTCTTTGAACGACACCTGCCCTGGCGCGAGTTCACGCTCACTGCTGAAACTCGCATACGAGTACGGACTGCCGAAGCGTCCACACAGAATCCGCGTGAACAGTCCGAACTCCCCCATGCAGAACGCCACCGTCGGCTTCGGTGCGGACTGCAGCAGTTTCATCATGCGGACCCCATCAGCCGCGGAGTTTGCCATCGTCACGATCTTGACGATGTCCCCGTCGAGCTTGAGCATCTCTTCGTAGATCTTTTCGAGATCCGCCGGGGTTTCATCGAAGTTGTGGTAGCTGATGATCCGGCGTGTTTTGCCATACCGGGGAATGGCCTTGGCGATGTCCATCTCGATATCAATGAACTCGACGCCCGCCACGATCGCAGAGCGAATCAACGTCTGACGCTGCTCCTCGGTCCCGTTCCAGCGACCATGATCCTCACGACGACGACACGTCATCACAATCGGGGTCGGGCGCTTCTCCAGCAGTCGAGAGATATTCGGCGGCGTCTTCAACCAGTCAATGCGATACTCCACCAGCCGAGCCCCCGCATCGGCGAGCGCCTGGTGTTCGGCAATCATCATCTGGTGGCGCGTCCGGCCAATACTGACACAAATCATGGATGGGGCTTAGGGAATAGGGCTTCGGGCTTAGATAATTGACCTACTAGCATAACAGACACCCGCCGGTTTTCGACCGTTCGGGGGTGAAAACGGGGATCCAGGGATAACGCAAAGCCGCCAGGATGCATTATTGAATGCAAACCTGGACGGAACCGCCTACACTGAGTTTTGCTTAAAAGTCGAGACGTCTTCCACAGAGATGTGCTCGAGTGAATTATAGGGAGAGCCTTCGACAACAACATCGACAACAGCTTGATCAAGTTTCCCAGAGGCCATCGCCTTTCGATGGAAATACAAATCACCGAGAAAGATTTCCTCTCCTCCACACCAATCTTTAGGCAGAGCAATCCGCTGATAGGCGATTGCTCCATTTGTATTCCTCGCAAAAAATCCCGCTATCTCGCGGCTGGAATCGTCTAACGTCGACAGATCACGACTTCGCAGCCCGACGATTCGCTCAATCAATCCCGGGGCGAGTTGAAACAATCTCGACCTTTCATTCAAGCTGAATAGAACTAACCCGGGGTAATCGAGTTCATCATCGTTGGTGAAAATAGCGTTGTTGGCTTGAACAACAACCGCCTGAGTTAACTGGTGAGGTCGGCTGAAAATCTCATGAAGACGAAATTTACGATTGCGTTCAAGCCTTTCCGAGTCAAAGCCCAGAAGTCGAAATTCAAGCTTTGATGCTTTTTTCTGGTCGTAGATATGCACACTGACTAACGACATCATTTCATCGGGATTCCCTAGAAAAAGCCGGCGTGTCAGACCATTGGTCGCGACTCGAACTTTCACAAGCTGATATTGTTGCCCAAACATGTGCTTTGCATCGAGGTTCACGCTGTAATTCGGATCGGCCTGACTTGCCTGATGAATGGCTTGATTCAGATATTTCTTGAATGCACCGTCGGAATTTTCGAGAAACGTAGTTTGAATTTTTGATCGCAGACTCATCCAAGCTGACCAGGAATGAATCAAAGGAACCTTCAAGCAAACAAGGACCAAAAGATCCCGAAAGCGGGAATCTGGCTTACAACCCAAGTCGATAAAAATCATACTTTTGGATGTATACAGGTCGCCTCGATAAGTTTTTAGCTTGCGGAAACCATCGACCTCTGGATTATCCATGTTATGACGGCGATGGACTACCACCGCAACTATGGAGAAACCAATCGCAGAGATCAGTAAGAGTCCTAACCCGACTTGCCATTGAAAGAGTCCTGCGATCACGCAAACCAGTGCCCATGCTGCTCCCAGAATTCGATTTGCTTTCTTACTGCCAATATTCCAACTCATGGTCCTGCCCGATGTAAATGTCGTGAAGCGAGCAAATGCTTCTACAAAACTGCAGCAACTTCGTCCACTTATTGCCTACACATCTATTTAAAAATTCACCATGCAATTAATTTTCAACTCGCGATGAGAATCGCTGACGGTTCACCGTTCGCAGTTACTTTCATCCGTATTCCGATCTCAACCCAACCGACCGAACTGCTTATCGAGATCTGCTTTGGTCAAGCGTAGCATCGTGGGGCGGCCGTGGGGGCAGTGGTGGGCGTCGTCGATGAGGTGGCGTTGGGCAAGGAGGGATTGGATTTCGTCTTCAGTCAGGCGGTCGCCGGATTTGACGGCGGCTTTGCAGGCCATGGAGTGGAGCATGTGGTCGATGAGTTCGCGTCGCTGAATTTTGCGGTTCGAATCTCGCAGGGTCTCGACGATGTCCTTGAGCAGGGCCTCCAGGTCTTTGCGACGCAGCATCACCGGATAGCTCATCATCGCGACCATGTGGCCGCCAAAGTCTTCGATGTGGAAGCCGAGTTCGCTGAGCATGTCAGCGTGGTCGAGCAGGAGTTGATGCTCCTGTGGACTGAAGACGACGGTGGTCGGGACGAGGAGACGCTGCGTCTCGATTTTGCCGGCGAGGACCCGTTCGCGGAGGCGTTCGTAGAGAATTCGTTCGTGGAGAGCGTGTTGATCAATGACTGTGAGGCCATCTCCGGTCGGGACGACGAGGTAGCAGTTATCGACCTGGAGGGCACTGGTGCGGAGAGGGAGAGGACTGGCGGAGTCGGTCGCGCCCTGCGGAACACTGCTGGGCAAGCCAGCAGTGGCACCCGGATCCTGATCACGGACGGGAATGTCCGTGATCCTCGGGAGGGAGTTGTCGGGGAAGGGTTTGAATTCGGTGTAACGTCCGTAGCTGGGGGTTTCGAGGGACGGGGGTCGCCAGCCTTGTTGGGAGGGGACGGGGCCGAGGTCGATTTGCTGTGGACCTCTCGGGCCTTCTAGTTGTGACTGCGCCCACCCGGCGAACTCATCTCGCAACTGCTGGGGACGAGATGACGAAAACAGATCGGACTCTGTTTCGGGAGAGTTGGGAATCGCGGGGGTCGAGGGTTGATTGGAAAACTGGTATTTGGCCTGCAGGTTCATCGTCAGGAATTTTTGACGAATCATCCCGAGCAACTGGCGATACAGCCTTTGGGAGTCGACGAAGCGAACTTCTGATTTTTGCGGGTGGACGTTGACATCCACTTCATCGGGTGGGAGTTCCAGCATCAGATACGCAATCGGCTGTCGTCCGACCATGAGCAGGCCGCGGTACGATTCTGTCAGGGCATGCTGCAGCGAGCGGTCTTGAATCCAGCGTCCATTAAGGAAGAAATACTGGTGTTTGCGGGCTGATTTACTGACGTCCGGGTTTCCGACGAATCCCCACATGCGCAGGCCGTTGTGTTCGGACTCGACCGGGATCAACTGACTGGCCAGTTCCTTTCCGAAGAAGGTGACGAGGCGTTCCAGGAACGAATCGGTCGCGGGAAGTTCGTGCAGCAGTTTGCCGTTGTGACGCAGAGTCATGGCGAGACGCGGATTGGCCAGTGCGATCCGGGCGAAGACTTCGGTGATGTGGGATAGCTCTGTCCCGGAGGACTTCAGGAATTTGCGACGTACGGGGGTGTTTAGAAACAGCTCACGGACTTCGATCTGGGTGCCGTTGGGACAGCCGCAGACTTGCGGGGCTTCGTATTTCCCTGCCACGACATGCAACTGACGCCCATTCGGCTGGTCGGCTCGCTTGGTGCGGATTTTCAGATCGGAGACTTCGGCGATCGAGGCGAGTGCTTCGCCGCGGAAGCCCATGGTCTGGACGCGGAAGAGGTCGTCTGAGTGCCGGATCTTGCTGGTGGCATGGCTGGAGACGGCCAGGAGCAGATCGTCGGGGTGAATGCCTTCGCCGTCATCGACGATGCGGATCAGGGTCGCGCCGGCGTGTTCGAGGTCGAGGTCGATACGGGTCGAGAGGGCATCGAGGCTGTTTTCGAGCAGTTCCTTGACGACACTGGCTGGGCGTTCGATGACCTCGCCGGCTGCGATCTTGTTGATCAGGCTGTGATCGAGCTGACGAATCCGCCCGAAATCGGCGTCCGTTTCTGCATCGATCGAAGTCTCACTCGCCATAAGTCGGGCAGTCCTTTGCAAAATCCAAGTTTACCTCGGCGGTCCCCGACAGACAATCAAGTCAGCTGGATTCGTCGGGGGAAGGACGTTTTCAAAAAAATCCAGTTCGGAACGGTTTGGGTTTCGACTGCTTGGGTCGTTGGTGGTCACATCGGAACGGAGGCTTTTGAGGGCGTCCTTGGCACTGGCTGACTTTTTTCTGGTCCACCGCTGAAGAACAGTGGTCACGACGAGGGGCCTCGTCGGTCCGATGATGCTGAGGGTTGGGATCGTAGCGGACCATGCCCTGTGATCCTGCGGACGCCTGGAACACTCTGCGAGAAGACACTGCTGGGCAAGCCAGCAGTGCCACCCGGAGAAGGAGTTCGCTTGGTCGGCTGTTTGGGAGAGTCGTGGGCATGGGACGTTGGTTCCGAACTGGGGTGAAAGTAGGGCTTGGGGATTGGGGCTTAGTCGGATGTTGATGATCGTTGGTTGTGAATATGATCAGAGGGAATTGACCACAGAGGCACGGAGGGAGAGGGATGAGGAGGAGGGTTTTGGTTGACGACTCCGTGACCTCTATGGCTCTGTGGTAAACTTGTTTTGGATTTTTGATCGGCTGATTTTGTCTCGTTGATTTTCAACGGTGAGAATCCGGTGTGTGCACGACACAGGGCTCTCTACCCTACCGGGAAGTGTTGCGCGGATGGGGTTATATAGACAGCGTGATTGCGAAGGAGCATAGGGAGGGGAGGGTGGAAGGTGTTGAGGGGAAGGGGGTTGGGGGTGCGCGATTTTGGGAAGGGAGTTTTAAGACGGGTAGTCTGAAAATCAGGTTTTGGGTGGTAAAAGTGATGGGAGTGGTCTTGGTTCGATTGGGGCATCGACTTGTCGAGGGGAACCGAACCGGGCGTTTGCATCAAGATTCATTGATAATAATCTTGAAATGGGGAATTGCGTGGGTGATACTGAGAGCCGGATGCGTTTGATAAGGCGGTGGCATGAGTGAGCTGCTTTTATCGTTGATTGTGTTGGGACTGGTGATGGTGGGCCAGGGAGGCGCGGGTTGTTTTTTGAGAGTGGTGTTCACAGCTCGCATTTTTAATTTTCGCTTTGGGAAATTCGCAGAGTTCCCTCATCCGACCTCGACTGTATTTTGGTTGCGAACCAGAGGTTCGACTCGGCCACCTTCTCCCCGGGGGAGAAGAGTTCAAGACTCACATCTGGCGTTCGACAGGCTGTCGGGCGGTTTCTTTTTTCTTTTTCAACGGAGGACCTTGTTATGCAAACGAGCGGTGTATCGAGCGTGGCCGTGGGCCTGGGAGCTGCGGCAGATGTTTTGAACCTCAACAATTCGAGCAGTGGTCAGAAGACGCGTAATCTTGCTCTGGTCGGTCACGGCCATGTGGGCAAAACGACTCTGGGGGACTTACTTCTTTTCAAAGCTGGTATTACCAAAAAGGTCGGGTCGGTCGACGACGGGACAAGTTTGCTCGACAATGATGATGAAGAGAAACGACATCACTTCACGCTTTCCTCGCATACTGCTCACTTTGATTTCCAGGGCCTTCGCTTTAACCTCCTGGATACCCCTGGCTACCCGGATTTTCTTGGTCAAGTGATTGGACCGCTGTCGGCTGTGGAGAATGCGGTCATTGTTTTGGATGCTCATAAAGGGATCGAAGTCAATACGCGACGGGTGTGGAAGCTGGCCGGTGAAATGAAGCTGGCCAGGTTTATTTTGATTAATAAATGCGAAGCGGAGCATATCGATCTGCCGCGGTTGATTTCGCAGGTGCAGGAGCAACTGGGGCCGATGTGTCTTCCGTTTCTGCTGCCGAATACGACGGGGAGCGGGTTCACGTCGTTGGTGGATGTGCTGGAGCCGACGCCGGATGGGCGTTCGGTAGAGGGGTTTGAGATTGATGCGATTCGGACGCAGATTCTGGATCTGGCGTTTGAGTCGGATGAGGAGTTGATGGAGCGTTATCTCAACGATGAGGCGATCTCGATTGAAGAGATTGATCAGGCAATCCTGCAGGCGGTGACGAGCGGGGCGATTGTTCCGATCTATTGTGTGTCGACGAAGAATGATCTGGGGATCGATGAGTTTCTGATGTCGGTCTGCAAGTATGCGCCGGATGCGGGGCTGCTGGAGCGCCATGCGGTGGGCCCTCGCGGGGAAGATTTGACGCTGCTGTTGACGGAGAATC
>SXPC01000241.1 GCA_005778225.1 Planctomyces sp.
ATGGGGAACTGGTTGTCGAACTTGCCGGCTGCGACTTCCTGAGCGGCGGTCAGCATGGCTTTGACCTGGGCGTCGCTGAGGGGGTTCTTGCCAGTGCCGGTCAGTTTGCCGAGATCGCGGTTGGCGATGCCGCAGGCGTATTTGACGAGACCCATGGCGTGGATGAGGTCAGCATGGAGAGGCCAGCCGGAGATGGGGAAGTTTTCGACGGCGCGCTGGGTTTGAGCGGAGTAGTAGGCCTGGGCGGGAACTTTGACTTCGCCCATGGAGTCGACTTCGGTGCGGAACTGGGACATGTAAAGGCCTTTGATATTTGGAGAGGGTTCACCGCCGAGGACATGGAGTGTCACCGAGGGTGATGGGATGTTTTTTGGGTTTTTGATTGAGAGGGGAGCGTGTCACCTTGCGTAGATTGCGCTAGGGAAGCGAACGCTTGCCTAGCGCTCACCCTCATCCGTCAGCACTGTGTTCAGTAAACACCTAAGGTGTTGTGCTGCCCCCTTTTCCCCTCAAGGGAGAAGGGACGGGGTGAGTGTTCATTTTATGGATTTCGGGCGCGGGGCGGAAGGATACCGGTTGAGTTGAATGGCTCGAATCTCAAGGGCTGCCAGCAGGGAGTGCTGACTGTTTACGCCCGAGATGGGATCGACATCCCGTCAAGGCTGGTGCGCTGTTGACCGGCGGGAAGAGAATTCTTGATGACGCTGAATGAGCCGTCCGTCTCAAGTACGACGGCAGTTGTCTGCTCGAGATCAGACAGTCCGGCTTCACGGATCGACGCCAGGATTTCATCCGCTGTCACTCGTTCACGGCGAAGCGCACTCTCTAAAAATGCTCCCTCGTAAAACAACAGGGCTGGCTCACCGGTTACTATTTTCCGAACCCATGGGGCTCGAACGCTGGTCCAGGTAATCAGATATTGAAGTCCGACGAGCAAGGCGAGAGCGGTGGCCCCTTCTGCCAAGGCGACATCTTTATTGAGGAGAATGGTCGCCAGCATCGAACCCAAGGCGATCGTAATAATGAAATCAAAAGCATTCATTTTCGAAAGGACCCGTTTTCCAGCCAGCCGAATGACGAGAATCAGCGTGATATAAGCCAGGACGCCGACAATGGACGTTCGCAGGATGCCCTGCCAGCTGTCGAAGAAGATCTTATCGAATGACATCAGAGTGAACCTTATCGGAGTTGTAAAACTGGCCGGGTCAGTTCAGCCGGTCCTCTGAGAGTCACCCGACGGATGACCTCCAACTCTTCAAAGTATGTGACGTCTGGAGCAGAAGTAAGACAGGTTCCTGCGTGATGAGAAATCAGAGGGGGCTTTCGTCGCTTAGACCGACTCGGATCGCGGTGACACTTTCCAGTATTCAAGGATGAGTTGGTGGAGGTTTTCGAGGGTTGTGGTGTAGATGTCGGGGAGGTGGATGTCGCAGCCTGGGACGGTGAGGGTGAGGTGGTTGTTGGGATCGGTGAGTTGGAAGGCTTTGTGCTCCCGATAGGAGACCCGCTCGATTTCAGACCACGATGCATACCCGAGGATGTTGCCTTGTTTGAGGGCAAGGCCTTCGGGGGTGATGATGACGCCGGCCTGATTGTTGGAGGAGGTCCAGAAGTGGTTGAGGCGTTCGGACCAGGAGAGCTTGGCGCCTTCGCGGGAAGGGAAGGCGTGGACTTCGTTTTCGCCGTAGGTGGAGCGGGCGGCGGCCAGGTGAGGTTTGAGTTCGTCGGCGATGTCCATGGGAGCCTCGCTCAGGATAAATGAGATCAAGGGGGTATGAGATCAGGGTGTGTGAGAAAAATGCCACAGGAAGATGGCGGAGTTGTGGATGGTATGGGCGATGATGGGGAGGGTCATCGAGCGGGAGAAGTAGCGAAGGTAGCCGAAGAGGGCGCCGGCGACGATGAGGTAGGGGATCGAGAAGATCTGGCCGAGGTGGGACATGCCGAAGGCGGCGGCGACGAGCCAGATGGCGGTATGGGGATTCGTCATCGGGACGATGTAGTTGAGCATGTTGCGACGGAAGAAGAATTCTTCATAGGTGGCGGGGATGAGGCAGTAGAAAGCGATGATGTAGAGGGGATTGCTGGCGAAGAGGGAGCCGAGGGTGTAGGTGGTGGGGATTTGAAAATAGCTGTTGAGGAGGTTGGTGTAGCTGATACTTAAGGCGACCGAAGCTGCGACGGCGGGTAACGCGAGGGACCAGGCGAGTCGTTTGGAGAGATCGGAACGTGCGGGGAGTTTGGGGACGGGAGCGACGAGGTACGAGGTCAAAGCGACGAGGGTGATGCAGAAGGCGCCAGAGCCGAGGAACATCGCGGTTTCGTCGATGTCGTAGTTGTAGGTTTCCTGAAGGGTCAGAGAGAGGAAGGTGAGGACGGTGGAGAAGAGAAGGACGCCGTAGGCGAGGAGGACAATGAGGAAGCCTGTGGGGCGACCGCGGAGGGAGGTGTGAATCGAGTTGAGTTCGCTAGTCTGTTCGCCTTTGGAGAAGGCATAGCCGGTCAGGCAGATGCGGAAGAGGAAGGGGATGACCAGGAGCTTGATGACGATCGACTGGAAGAGATTTGCGGGGTCCATGACGCAGAAGATGGCCCAGGACGAGATGTAAAGGATGAGCGAGAGGAGTGGTAGTGCGACGGGGGCGCTGGCGATAAAGAGGCCCGAGAAGAGATAGATGGTTGAGAGGGTGGCGAAGATCGCGAAGTTGAGGTGAGCGACTTTGCGCATACGTTCGCGCGTCTGGGCGAGTTGGGTCTGATCGACGAAGAATCCGGTGTCTCGGAGTGCCTGGACTTCGCCTGCGAGTCCGCGGTCGATTTCTCTCAAGTTGAAGCGGTATGAAAGTCCTGCTTCGACGAAGCTGACGAGGGCGACGATGATGAGGAGGAGACGAGCCACATTGAGTCGAGCCGCTCTTGCTGACTGGGCCAGCGATGGGAGCGGGGAGACGAATGTGGGTTCGAACATCATCATTCTCAGGTCATTTTCATGGTTCTTATATCAGTATCATTCTTAGATCGGTATCAGAAGCCGGAGCCTGGGGCGGGGCGGCGGTTGACGGGTTGCATTTGCTGCAGTGGGTCGACGGGCGCGGCGGCTTGAGATCCGCCGCCGATTTGTTCGCGGCGGTAGGCATAACGGATGGGGAAGGAAGGCCAGATCTGAGGGGGTTGTCCGGCGATGACGGCATATTCGGGGCCATCGAAGATCGGGCCATTTTTGCCGCGGGACATGCCATTCTCGGAAACGTATTGGACGAAGCCGAGCCATTGGTGGTCGGGAGCGGCGATGCCGAGCAGGTTTTTGCGTTCGGGTTTGAAGCCGAGGAAGTCACGGGGGAGTGCTGCGGTGTGAACGAAGGTCAGGAGGATGGCCATCGTGACATAGCCAGTCAGGAGGCCTGCTCCCCAGCGGAGTCCGTCATGAAGCAGTGGATGGACGGGAATGAAGCCCGGGTGGAGGTAATCGGTGGCGGCGCGGAGTCCGAAGATTCCCCCTGCGAACAGGAGGGAAAGGGCAATGAAGTCCCAGCGGGCCTTCCAGTCGCTTCCCAAGTCAAGGGTCTTTTCGAGGACAACGGCGAGGGGCTCGAAGAAGTTCATCGCCAGCAATCCTGAGATCAGGACGATGATCAAGGTGAAGGCTGCTCCCCAGGGTCCTTCGCTGGCCACGCACCACGTGACAACGCCGAGGATCACAAGTAACAGGAGGTCGATCATGAGTTGGACTCAGGGCTCAGTTAAAAGGATGGAGAATAAAAAGAATGATTATTTGACGACTCGGAGGAGTTCGTCGATCGAGGTCAGGCCGGAGACGACGAGGCGGAGGCCTTCTTCTTTCATCGAAAGCATTCCGTTCTTGCGGGCTTCGGCTTTCATCGTGTTCATCGGCGCTTTTTCGCGGACGAGGTCACGAATGCGGTCGTTAACTTCGAGGAACTCATAGACTCCGACACGCCCTTTGTAGCCGAGGTTGCCGCAGGTTGTGCAATCGAGTTCTCGATCGGTGGGCGGCTTGAAGAAGTTCTCGATCTTGGTGGTCGAGATGTTGGCTGCCTTGAGAGACTCGGGGTTTGGCTTGTAGGGGAGTTTGCAATCCGGACAAAGACGCCGTGCGAGGCGCTGACCGACGATCGCTGAAACGGAGTCTGCAACGACGTACGTTTCGACGCCGAGTTCGAGCATGCGGAAGAGGGCGGAGAAGGTGTCGTTGGCGTGGACGGTCGAGAAAACCATGTGACCGGTGTTGGCGGCCTGGCAGGCGATGCCTGCGGTTTCGTTGTCTCGAATTTCGCCGATCATGACGACATCGGGGTCTTGACGCAGGATACTGCGGAGTGCGGTGGCGAAGGACTGGCCGGACTTCTTGTTGATTTCGATCTGAGTGACGTTGGCCATCTTGTATTCGATGGGATCTTCGACGGTGATGATGTTGGTCTGCATCGCGTCGATTTCGTGGAGCGCCGAGTACAGTGTCGTCGACTTACCTGCCCCGGTCGGTCCGCTGGCGAGGAAGAGTCCGTGCGGTTGAGAGATGACCTTGGCGAGGCGTTCCTGGACCTGCTTACGCATACCGAGTTGAGCGAGGCTGGTGACCGAGTTGCCTTGATCGAGAATACGCATGACCATTTTTTCGCCGAAGCGTGTTCCCTGCGTGGCGACGCGGAAGTCGATTTCCCGGAGGTCCATTTCGGCTCGGAACGAGCCGTCTTGAGGACGACGTCGTTCGGTGATGTCCATGGCGGAGAGGACTTTGAAGATGTTGATGATGGCTTCGCCGGTGCCTTTGTCGTAGGGCTCGGTCGGGTACATGATGCCGTCGATCCGCAGGCGGACGGAGACCTCGTCTTCTTTGGGTTCGAGGTGGACGTCGGTCGCGCGTCGGAGAATGGCGTCGTAAATGAGTTCTTTGGCAGAGAGATAGCCGCGGGACGTTTCGACCTGTCGATTGCGGTCAGCACCGCGGTCTGGGCCGGAGGCTGATTTCCCGATGAAGGAGATCGGTGGGCCGATGGCCGATTCCATGGCTTTGGTGGTTCCGACGCGGATCCCCATGCGGGCGAGGAAGCGGATCGAGAGATTGCGAATGTGTTTGGGGGTCAGGACCTTGGCCGATTCGGGGACGACGTCGTTTCGCTCTTTGACGTAGACGCCGATGGGGACTGCGTATCCGAGGACGGCGACCAGACAAGCCAGCAGGGCATTGGGAAGCTGGAAGGCCAGTAATAAGGTGACGAAGCCAGCGACGAGCATGATGCTGCACCACTGGTCGGTGTTGAGTTTGAGGGCTTTACCGTCTTTATAGGCCCAGCTGGTTGACCATGACCACAGCAGGAAAATCGCGGTCAGGAAGGCCAGGATAAAGAAGTTGAGGTAGGGGCCTGTTTTGCTGCCGCCCTGTGGGGTGAAATTCCCACGAGAGAATGGTTTTGGCAGCGGGGGATAGGCAGTGACGTCTTTAAAGCCGGTCGGTGCAGGGACTGCAGCGGGGGCATCTGGGGGATTCTGTGCGTATCCAGATTCTGGACTGAGCAATGTGAATAAGCCAGCTACGAGAACCGTGAGGCTCAAGAGCAAGAGACGAACACGATATGAGGAATGCTCAGCCGACTTGTTGAGCTCATTCATTCCGACAATTCCATCATGGCATTGATCGCGATCGGCAAAGCGTCGCAACGAGAGGAGGTGGGACGGTGTCTTGAATCTGCGGTTACCAACAGGCTAACAGCGACAGGGGTGGATCACAAGTATTCAGTCTGGAAATCCCGTCTCTGACGATTTTTCGTGCTGAATTCGTCGAGTAGATTGATTTCCCTGACAAAAGGCCTGATGTTTCCAAAACGCAACCTATGGTTACTGAAAGAATCGTGCGCGAGTTTCATTATTTCGAACGACATGCCAGTCGTAAAGAGCGATGTGGCAAGTTGATACGAAATGCTGGAATTCGTCTGTCGCGTTTCATTCCTCTCCAGAGAAACTTGATGATTCCTTTTCAGACGATGACGTCGGGGAGGCGTACGGGGTTCCCTGGCTTTCACCCGGTTCGGGTAAGTTGCGTCTGAGAAGTATCACTTTATGAAATCCCGATGCGTCACTGATGTTGGTTCATGCGGGTCATTGCAAGATGCAAGTGACTGCACAGATGCAGCTTGTACCTGCCAGACGACTCCGTCACTGCGGAATCGAATTCTGAATTTGGCCCAATTGCGTGTGGTGCTGGTCAATCGGCTATTGTTTGTGGTTTATGTCGGTCTGGTGGCGTTAAACCTGGCATCACTGGATCCTGGTGAACGTACTGCGATGGTTGCCCACATTACCATCTTCGAAATGTTGATGGGGTGTTCTCTGTTTCTGCTGTTGGAACTTGTCTTGAAATCCTGGGCGGCCCCGACGGCTGTTTCCTGGCATACGCATTTGCTGACGATGCTCAATGTCGCGCTCTATGCGAGGCTGGTGGTGACCTCGGGAACGCTGGCCAGTGAGGTGTTTTTCATGGGGAGCCTGATGTCGATGGGGATTATCCATCTTTCGACGGTCAACCTCGTGATTTCGCTGGCTGGATGTCTGTCTTTAGCGGCGGGGTTGTATGGGATTGCTCCACGCGAGGATGCGTTGCTTTTGATTTGCCAGTTGCTGCTGTTGGGCACGGTGATGAGCCTGCTGATTCACTTCTTCCGTAAGAATTCGATGGAAGTGATTGATGAGTTTCTTGAAAACTCTCGACGTCAGACGGCCTGTTTGAAAGAGATGATTTCTGGAACACGACGTGAGGAAGAACGCCGGCGATGTATCAGCGAGGCGTTGCCGTTGGGGATGTTTGAAATGACGCTGACGGGAAATGTTCTCAGTGCGAATAAGTATCTGCAGAATCTGTTTCCGGATTTCGAATGGGCGAGCAGCGAAAATCCGGTGCACTGGACGGACATGATTCGACAGGACTACCGTTTGGAAGCAGAGCGCATGTTTGTCTTTTCACAAACTGCGAATCGCTGTTTCCTCGGTGAATACTGTTCGACGAGCCATATTGAAGAAGGTCCTGTCTGGTTGCGATTCCGACTGAAGCTGGTGCAGCTGCCCGATGAGACTGTGTACCTGGGAACGATTGAGAATGTGACCTGTCGTAAGGAAATCGAACAGGAGCTGATGCGCTATACGGAAGAACTGAAAGACGCCAAGGAACAGGAAGAAGCCCACGCCAGTCACCTGTCTCAACTGGTGGACGAGCTGGCGGAATCACGTCAGCGTGCGGAGGAATCGACTCGTACGAAGAGTGAATTCCTGGCGAATATGAGCCACGAAATCCGTACTCCGATGACTGCGATTCTTGGTTATACGGATGTCGTTCTCGAAGAAGAGCATACACCGGCGTCGGCTGAATATCTGCAGACGATCAAGCGTAACGGAGAGTACCTGCTCAATCTGATCAACGATCTGCTTGATCTGTCGAAGATTGAAGCGGGCAAGATGGATATTGAGCTGATTGAATGCTCTCCTTCGAACCTTGTTGGTGATATTGTCACGCTGCTGAAGAACCGTGCGGTCGAAAAAGGGCTGACTCTCAAGGCGACGTTCGATGGTGAGATGCCTTCCATGATTCAGACCGATCCGATGCGTCTGCGTCAAATTCTGGTGAATCTGCTGGGAAATGCAGTGAAGTTCACGGAGAAGGGATGTGTCGAGATTGCGACTCGGATGGTGTGGTCGACCGGCATGCTCAACGGTCTGGATCTACGACAAAATCAGGCGAGACTGGAGTTCCGAATTAAAGATACCGGCATTGGTATGATGCCCGATCAGATCAGCAAACTGTTCCAGCCGTTCACGCAGGCTGACAATTCGATGACTCGACGCTTTGGCGGGACGGGTCTTGGGCTGGCGATCAGTAAGCGGTTGGCGAACATGCTGGGTGGGGACATTCAGGTCAGCAGCGTTCAGAATGTGGGCAGTGAATTCATCGTGACGATTTCGGTGGGCGAAGTCGTGTCGATGTCTTGTGAACGGGTTCCTACGATCTGCTATCAAGCTGACGATGATTCGAGTGTTGCTGCTGTGCCGAATCTGAGCGAACATCCGTTGAATGCTGTGGCTGCACCGATTGCCCCGAAGCCGAACACAGACGGGCCTGCGTTGAACTGCCGGGTTTTGCTGGCAGAAGATGGGCTGGATAATCAGCGATTGCTGACGTTCCTGCTCAAGAAGGCGAGCTGTACGATCACGGTTGTCGACAATGGGCTGTCTGCTGTGGAAGAAGTCGAGGCGGCTGAGCTGGCTGGAAACCCATTCGAACTGGTGCTGATGGATATGCAGATGCCGATTATGGATGGGTATACGGCTTCGACGACACTGCGTCAAAAAGGTTATGAGATTCCGATCATTGCGTTGACGGCCCATGCGATGACGGGGGATCGGGACAAATGTCTGGCCGCTGGTTGCACGGAGTATCTGACCAAGCCGGTCGATAAGCAGCGTCTGTATGGTCTGATCACCGAATGTACCCGTCAGGTCGCTGTGTCGGTTTGATGGTGACGAGATGATGCAGAGGTGGACTTCACGGATTCTTCATCCACGGATGTGCATTGTCTGCGTTGCAAAGTCTGACGTCTGTTCTCATCATGATTCTTGATGAGCAAGCACAAATCCAGAACAGCCGTGACGACTGCTGAGACGTCTGAGGCTTTGAGAACGCCGTTGATTCCCGCCGAGTCTTCATTCTCGTGGAATCGATGGGGGTTGTGTGCTTTTTTTCTGATCGTTGTGACGGTTGCGGCCTATTCGAACGCTTACGATGGGATCGCGATTTTTGATGATGATCCTTTCATCAAGAACAGTGCGGAGATCATTAAGCCGGAGATGCCGAGTCTGTTTCGACCGGCGATTGATCGGCCGTTTATTCGCTGGACGTTGTGGTGCAATTACCAGATCAGCGGATTTCAGTTGTGGAGTTATCACTGGGTGAATTTGTTTGCCCATGTGTTATCCGTCTTGACGCTGTTTGAGATCGTGAGACGACTGACGAAGATCAAGCTGTCTGGTCTGGTCGAGCGTCAGCCGGTCTGGGGATGGATGCTGCCGTTAAGTGTGGCATCTGTCTGGGGGGTGCATCCTCTCAATACGCAGGCGGTGACGTATGTCATCCAGCGCTGTGAATCGATGATGGGGATGTTCTTCCTCATGACGCTGCTGTGTCTGATTCATGCTGTTCAACATGGTGGGCGATATCAGCTCTGGCTGCTGGCAGGGCTGGTTTGTGCGTGGCTGGGAATGGGATGTAAGCAGGTCATGGTGACGGTGACCGGTGTTGCTATGCTGCTGGACTATGTTTTTCTGGAGCCTTCAGTTGGGAAGATTCTTGCGCGTCGGTGGTGGTTTTACGCGGGGCTGACGCTGGTCGGGTTTTATGGCTTGTATGACGCGCTGGTGCCGGTTCTCCATCGACCGGTTACGGTGGCTGTTTCGTCGGTGGCGAGCAGTAGCGGTGCCAGTGAAGTGGTCCAGGATCCGACGGTCTCTGCCGGGTTTCATTTTGAGGGCTTCACGAAATGGGAGTATTTTCGGACACAACTGGAGATCATTCCTTTTTACGTGAAGCTGGCTGTCTGGCCTGATCCGTTGTGTCTGGATTATCGCTGGCTGGTTGAGAATAATTCTGCGATCTATGTCACCTGGGGTGTGATCCTGGCTGGTGTGTTTGCCTGCGGGATGTATCTAAGCTGGTTGAGAGCGACGGCCGGGTTTTTGATTCTGAGTTTCTTCTTCATACTGGCGCCGACGTCGAGCATTATGCCGATCAACGATATGGCGCTCGAGCATCGGATGTATCTGCCTTTGATCAGTGTTGTCGCGCTGATCTGTCTTGGGCTTTCGAAGTTGTTTCGAGAGAGTCTGCCTGACTTTGGAGTGACCGGGTATGGCTGTGTGATGCTGGCGTGGACGATGGGTCTGGGGTATTTGACTTACCAGCGGAATCTGGATTATCGAGACGAGATTTCGCTGTGGCAAAGTGTCGTTGAAGCTGCTCCGAATAATGATCGGGCATGGCGCAACCTGGGGCATTACTACAATGTCTTCAAGCAGCCTGATAAGGCTTTGGTCGCGTTTGAACGAGGTCTGGACCTGCTGAAGCGAATCATTCCGTTGCCTCCCGATCAGGAGTTCGCGGAGGTCTATCGGAACGTGGGGAACGCCCAGAAGGATCTGGGGCAATATGATCTCGCGCGAAAAACGCTGGAAACTTCATTGAAGTACAATGATCGCGATGCGATTACGCATGAGAGCCTGGGACGTCTTTATGCGATCAGCGGGAAGATGGATCTTGCGGGAGCGCATTTCTATAAAGCCCAGGAGTTGAATCCGCGTGATGGTGACATCCAGCACGACTTGGGGGCTTACAACATGGCATTTGGCAAGTTCGATGAAGCGCTCAAGCACTTCGAGAAGGCTTGTCAACTTGAGCCGCTGCGGATGGATTTTGGACAGACGCTGGCTGGGACGTATGCGAATCTGGAACGCTATGAAGAGGCCGTGCGTGCGTATGATGCCCTTTTGGCGAGGCTGCCGCCAGCGACGTACGAGCGGCCGCAGATTGAAGCGTATCGAGCGAAAGCGTATCAGGCGCTGTTACAGCAGCGGGCGCAAAAACAAACACAGCCTCGATGACGTTTGGTCATCCAGGCTGTGTTCATGGTCGGAATTTTTAATCGATCAGGCGATCCGAGAGCCCTCGCCCCGGCCCTCTCCCGAGGGGAGAGGGGGCAAGACTTTAGGCGAATTCTGGGCGTCGTCGTCGGAGTTGATCTTTCAGGCGGTTGACGATGCCTGAGTGCATCTGGCTGACTCGCGACTCCGAAAGTCCCAGAGTGGTGCCGATTTCTTTCATCGTCAGTTCCTCATAGTAGTAGAGGATGATGATGAGACGCTCGTTACGAGACAGGCCTTTGGTGACCAGTTTCATGACGTCGCGTTTCTGGATACCGCCGGTGGGGTCTTCGCCTTTGGCGTCTTCGAGAATATCGACTTCGCGGACGTCTTTATAGCTGTCGGTTTCGTACCACTTTTTATTGAGTGAGACGAGGTTGACGGCGGAGGCTTCCGTTTTCATCTTCTCGTATTCTTCGGTCGGCAGGCCCAGTTTGGCTGCGATTTCGTTGTCGGTCGGGGTGCGACCAACTTCGGCTTCGACCTGTTTACGGGCTGCTTCGACTTTACTGGCTTTGCTGCGGACCAGGCGTGGGACCCAGTCCATGGTGCGCAGTTCGTCGAGCATGGCTCCGCGAATACGGGGGACGCAGTAGGTTTCGAACTTCACTCCGCGGCTGAGGTCGAAGGCTTCGATGGCATCCATCAAGCCGAAGACTCCTGCAGAGATCAGGTCATTCAGGTCAACGCCGTCCGGCAGTTTCTGCCAGACTCTTTCTGCGTTGAAGCGAACCAACGGAAGGTAACGCTCGATGAGTTTGTTACGGAGTCGTTTATTCGACTGGTCTTGCTTAAATTCCAGCCAGACGTCCGTAACATCAGCAGTCACCTTGGTGGTCATATTTTCCTCCATGGACGGTCTCCGCGATGCTCTGTCTATGACAATTTTGTGGTGGTTGAGAGGGAAGTATCAGACTTCTGTGTGGTCGTGGATGAATCGATCAGTGACTTCGAATGAGGTGGTGAAGTCGCTGAGAGGTGTGTGATTCATCCGTCAGAAGTGGGGGGAAGAAAGGCGTCGAGTGTCATGGTTGAGGTCTTGATCGCCATTTCCGTCTGGACGGTTTCATGAACCAGATGGCGTGCCAGCCAGCCGATTCCGATGCCGAGGAGGAAATAGATAATCAGGTTGATCAAGGCGACCTGCATTCCGGAGATCAAATCGACCTTGAGGAGGCAGGCTTTCATCAACGTGACCACGACCGCAATCAGGGCACATCGATATCCGAATTGCAGTGTCATGATGGACTGGCACCAGGTAAGTCGAAGAGAGGTTGAACGAAGTCAAATTCTCTTTGATGATCGCGATTGCGGTCCCTCGTCGAACGAGTGACTGCTATGAGTGACTGTCAACCTGGCTTGGTGCATCAACCTGGGTCAGATCCGTCATCGTCAGCAGTCGCTGTGGCATTTCTTTTCCGTGATGGCAGTCCGCGATCGGGTCAGGACTCGGGTGAGTTCTGACTGTCGACAGGTGGACCTGAGCACGGGCATGCTCTGCATCAGATATCGGCTAACCCGACACGTCAAAATCAGTTTTTCAGGAACAATTTGCTTAATCGGTAAAGATTAACAGGAGGGGAAATTCGAACGGGAAAGGAGGAGAGGCGGGTAGAAGAGGGGGAGTAAGGAAGTGGGAAAGAGGTGGGAAGAAACGAGCGGAGCAATCAACTCATCAGACGCCGAAAGAACGGCCCCTGATCGCGTTGACGTCCCATCGAAGAGACGGCTCGACGAGTCAATTGCTTGATCGCCTGAGCGGCTGGTGACTCCGGATGGGAGATCACCAGTGGGTAGCGGCTCATCACCGCTTTTTGAACGTGGACGTCTTCTGGAATCGAGCCAGCCAGCGGCATGTCTCGATGCAGGAACATCGTCATCGTTTGTTTCAGATTGGCGTAGGCGGCCTGGGCTGTAGAGGCATCACTGCGATTGACGATCAGTTCGATGCGAGTTTCCAGTTGCTGGCCAGCTAAGGACTTCAGCATCGAGTAGGAATCGGCGAGGGCGGTGGTTTCGAGAGTCGTGACGATGTAGGCGAGATCGACAGCATTGATGAGCTGTCGGTTGAGTGAGGAAAGGCCGCAGGAGGAATCGATGACGACGAAGTCGACGTTGCCCGCGATGCGGTCAAGTTGAGAAGTCAGTTTGGCTTTTTGAGCAGGGACTCGCAGGCCGGTTTCGATGGCGGAAGACAGTCCCGTGACGAGGTCGACATTTTCCATGACGTTCAGGAGAACATCATTGAGGAAGCGAGAGCCGGTGATGACGTGTTCGAGATTCCAATAGGCGTTCAGGCCACAGAGAAGGTCGAGGTGAGACAGACCTGCGGACGCATCGACGAGCATGACTCGTTTGCCGGTTTGCGCCAGAGAGAGTCCCAGGTTGAGAGCGACGCT
Source organism: Planctomyces sp. (assembly GCA_005778225.1). Taxonomy (GTDB): domain Bacteria; phylum Planctomycetota; class Planctomycetia; order Planctomycetales; family Planctomycetaceae; genus SXPC01. The sequence continues at coordinate 13,095 of SXPC01000241.1, forward strand.
GGATTTACCGGCGCCCCCTTTGCCGCTGCTGACGAGGATGGTCCGTGGGGACTTGATCTCGACGGGAGCAACTTCGGATCGCGACCAGCGGTTGGAAGTTGTCTGGGCGGTTTGCTGACGGACCCTGGATCGTAGTACGGAGGCTTGATCGACCAACATCAGGCGGCCCTTCCATATTGAGTGGTGGTGGCGGCAGATGATTGAGCGTCTTGTGTTCTGCAGTGTTGGATGATCAGCTGACTGATGGTTGATCCGTGGGCGGCTTCGATGTCTTCAGGGACGTCCTGTCCGGTCGTCAGGTAGCTGTATTGCAGGCCGCAGCGTTGTTGCAGGGAGAACAGGACGCCGGGGGCGACCGATTCATCGAGTTTGGTGACGATCAGTGAATCGAGTTTCACGACCGAGAAGCGTTCGACGATTGTTTCGAGGGACTTCAGGCTGGAGGTCGCTGAGAGGACGAGGTGAACTTCGTCGACGAACGCAGGAGACAGGAGTGCTTTGAGTTCGTGGATCTTGAGTTCGTCTTTGGGGCTGCGACCTGCAGTATCGATCAGGACGAGGTCGAGGTGGCTCATTTCGTCGAGGGCTTTTTTCAGTTCGCTTGGCGAGGTGACAACCTTCATCTGGAGGTCAATGATTTCGGCGTAGGTTTTGAGTTGTTCGACAGCGGCGATGCGGTAGGTGTCGATGGTAATGAGGCCCATCTGGACCCCTTCCTGGAGGCGGTAGTTCGCTGCGAGTTTGG
>SXPC01000242.1 GCA_005778225.1 Planctomyces sp.
GCAAGCGCTCTCCCAGCTGAGCTAATCCCCCGTATTGTCAAAGTTGACCAAACCTTTATCGGCTCGGCCAAAAGAAAAGATTAGCACTCCTTTTCACCACTGTCAACTAACCGACATTCATCGATTTGACCAACGTTCCAGCCCAAAGGTTCACCGGCCCGACCCCGTTTCTTTGCCGTTTCACCGGCCACGGTAAGGCGATTGGGGCACAACCGGGCACCCGTAAGACGTTGCCTTCTGCAGGTACGCACTCGACGTGTCCGTCTTGCCAATAACGGTATACAGCCACGAAAGCTGCAACGCAATCCGCCAGTCTTTCCCAGGATCAACCGCTTCTGCTTCCATCGCAGAATCAATCGCGCGATCAATTTGCCCCGTTTCCGCCAGACAAATGGCCCTCAAAAGCCCAATTCGGCTCTGCGTATATTCGTCGCGAGACGAAACGCTCGGCTCACCCAGAACCGTTGCCAGTTGCATGACCGATTGTTCATAAGGCAACGAAGCATCCAACGATTTCACACAACCTTTCAAAATCGCATGAAACTTGTCGTTGTCCTTTTTGAAATCGATCAGGTACTTCAGCATCTCCTGCGACGAAGTCGGCTTATCCGCACGTTGACGCCCATAAGCCAGACTCGCCTGGACTATCGAGGCCCACAGATTACTCGTGGTCGCAGGCATCGACAGCAGAGCATCCGTCGTCTTGTCTTTAATCGACCGACACGATGGCACAATCACTGACACACCGGCCACCAGAATGACCAGCGCCATCCGACAGGCGAAGTTCAACAATGTTACCTTCACAGAAGTATCCTCAATGAAAACGCGGAGTCGCCCCCCTCCGCGCATATCACACCGATTCCTCTCAACTCCGTAAAGGCGTCCTCCCCGCACCCCAGGTTCCCCTGTAATTCCTGCAATCTACTCCAGGGAGTTAGCAGGGCGTCCCAACCCTTCCCCCTCAAAAACACCCCACACACCTTCCCGCAATAGACGCCCTCTTCACTTCCCCATAACATATTCCAATTACTCACCCGCGAGTTTCCCCTTCTCCCCTCACGACTCATGACTCATGACTCACGACTACCCATGAACTTCACCCCAGAACAACTCCTCGCCATCAGAGTCCCCTTCCTCGAAACCCTCGGAGTCGAATACGTCTCTCATTCCAAAGGGCAAGGGAGTTTCCAACTCACCATCGAAGAAAAACACCTCCGCACCCTCGGCCTCCTCCACGGCGGCGTCTCCTGCTCACTCCTCGATACCACCATGGGCCTCGCCGCCATGACCTGCGCCGAAGAAGGCAAAGTCATCGTTACCTCCCAGATGAACGTCCACTTCATCCGCCCCTGCCGCCTCGGCGAAACCATCATCTGCACCGCCCACGTCAAACACGGCGGCCGACAAACCGTCGTCACCGAAGCCGATCTCAAAACCGACACCGGAGAACTCGTCGCCCTCAGCACCGCCACCTACATGTACACCTCCGCCTGAACAATCCCTCCCTTCTCCTCCCAGGAGAAGGTGGCAGCGCTTCGCTGACGGATGAGGTCATCGCGCCAACAATCTCGCTATAAATTCAAAGGCCACCCGAGGGCACCCTCCCACCCCATTCTGTTGTCCCATCCCTTCTCCCTTGAGGGAAGAAGGAGCCCGCAGTCCGCATGAGGGTGAGGCTTAGGCACTCAAGCGTCCCCATTCCCCAATCGACATCAGCGGCTAAGGGCATCGCGCCAGCAAACCCCCATTCATCCCCCCAACTCTTCCCCCGCAACAACAGCCTCTGGCCAACGCTCTTAACGTGCCTAAAATAGACTGATCGATTAGCGACCATTGTATTCAAGTGAGCACTCCTCTCGGAGCTCAAATCAAAGACCTGTTCGTCGTCAATAGGCGATATTTGTCAGCGGACTGTTGCTATAAAGGTTAATTTCATAAGAGCTTATGCTCTTTTTTGTCTCGTGGCCATTCGCCCGACCAAAACGTCAATTCATGATGGCCCCCAATTTGCTATCATCCCCGCCTACACACTTTGTAGCGATATCCATCCTCAGTCAAAATGACGTCCCCGGGTCGCCTAATCCAAACAGGCAGCCGCAGGACAGAAAGAAGGATCCATGTCGCCCAAACACCATGAGAATTCCAAAGAAAAAGCTACCGACCGCACCATGTACAGCGGAAAATCATACGACTTCTATGTAGTCGGCATCGGCGCGTCCGCTGGCGGCCTGGAAGCATTAGAACGCTTCTTCCACGAACTCCCCACCGATGCCGGCATGGCCTATGTCGTCGTCCAACACCTCTCGCCCGACTTCGAAAGCCAGATGGACCAGCTCCTGGCAAGACAGATCGAGCTCCCCATCCACCGCGTCACCGATGGGATGGTCGTCGAGCCGAACAACATCTATCTGATCCCCCCCAGAAAAGAGATGACGATCGCCGCCCGCCGTCTCATGTTGACCGACAAAGACCCGCACCGCGGCCTCGCCCTCCCCATCGATCACTTCTTCAGCTCCCTGGCCGAAGAGTGCAGGGGACACGCCATCGGCATTGTCCTCTCCGGCACAGGCAGCGATGGCTCTCGTGGCGTCGTCGATATCCGCAATCAGGGAGGACTCGTCCTCTCTCAATCCGAAGAGTCCGCCCGCTTCAACGGCATGCCCGTCAGCGCTCAGCAGACCGGAGCCGTCGACCTCATCCTGCCTCCCGAGCAGATGCCAGCCATGCTCGTTCGTTACTCGCGCGAAGCCATCACCAAAGACCAGCTCATCAACGACCTCCCGATCAATGCCTCTAATCCCGACTCGGAAGCAAAAGGAATCGAACGTCTTTTCCAATGCCTCCAGCGCGACTACGGCATCGACTTCACCCATTACCGCAGCAACACCGTCAGCCGTCGCATCCAGCGCCGCATGCTCCTGACCAACGCCGTCAACATCGATGAATATGCTGACGCCACATGCGATAACATCAAAGAGATGGACATCCTCTACCGCGACCTCCTCATCGGCGTGACCCAGTTCTTCCGTGATCGAGAACCGTTCGAATATCTCGAAACGGAAATCATCCCCGAAATGATTCGAAAAGCAGGCAAAGAACAGATCCGCATCTGGTGTGCAGGCTGCGCGACCGGCGAAGAACCATACTCCCTCGCCATGCTCTTCCACCGCGAACTCGCCAGGCAGGAAAGCTCCGCCACTGTCAAGATCTTCGCCACCGACCTCCACCAGAACTCCCTCGATTTCGCCAGCTTAGGCGTCTATCAGGAAGCACAGGTCAACTCCCTCGATCCCGAACTCAGAGACCGCTACTTCGAGAAGACCAGCCAGGGATGGAGCGTCTCGCAAGAGCTGCGTCAGATGATCGTCTTCGCGCGACATAACCTGATCGCCGATTCCCCCTTCACCCGCGTCGACATGGTCACCTGCCGCAACCTCCTCATTTACTTCCAGCCCGCACTGCAGAAAAAAGTCCTCTCCCTGTTCCACTTCGCACTCAAAGCGGGTGGCACTCTCATGCTCGGCAACAGCGAAACTCTCGGTGCCCTCCAGGACGAGTTCGAACTACTGACGGAGATGGGGAAGATCTACAAAAAGATCCGCAACATCCGCATCCCCATCGATACACGCCTCCTGAGTGATTTCACCATGAACGCACCACGCTCACAGCTTCGCTCCAATACCGGAGTCGTCCTCCCCGGCGCCACCAAAGCTCCCATTTCCGACAGCCAGCTCCTCTCCGTCTACGACAAAATCCTTCTCCGCATCATGCCCCCCGGCATCCTCGTCAACCACGATTTCGAAGTCCTCCACACCTTCGGCGGCGCCGAAGAATTCCTGAAATTTACCGCAGGAAGACCATCAAACAAGATTCTCGACATCATCGCCCCGGACTTCCGAGGCATGCTCACCAGCGCCCTTCACCACGCACAAAAAGAACAAAAATCCGTCAGTTACACCGATATCGAATTTGTACGAGGCACCACCCAGGAAAAATTCAACATCATCATCGAGCCCGTCAAAACGCATCTTCTGACCCAGGCCGCGCTCCTGATCAAATTCGAACGGGCAAGCCGAACCGTCGATAACGCTTCAACTCCCCAACTCGAACTGACCAATGCAGACGCAGCCAACAGCCGAATCTCTCAGCTCGAAGAACAACTCGAACACTCCCGGGAAAATCTCCAGGCAACCGTCGAAGAACTCGAAACATCCAACGAAGAACTCCAGGCCGCCAACGAAGAACTCGTCGCCTCCAACGAAGAGCTCCAAAGCACTAACGAAGAGCTCCACTCCGTCAACGAGGAACTTTACTCCGTCAACGTCGAACACCAGAAACGCATCCACGACCTGACCGTCATGACCGATGACCTCGAGAACCTCCTCCGCTCCACCGAGTTCGGAGTCATGTTCCTCGACCGCCAGCTCAAAATCCGCAAATTCACAAGAGACATCGCCCAGCACTTCAACCTCATCCCGTCCGATGTCGGTCGCAGGATCAACCACTTCACTCACTCCCTCAAGCATGTCAACCTGGTCGAAGACCTCGAGCATGTCCTCTCGACAGGTGATCGGATCGAACGCGAAGTCGCCAACTTCGAAAACGCTCCCTTCCTGCTCCGCATCCTCCCCTATCGCGTCAAAACAGGCGTCGATGGAGTCGTCATCACGCTCATCGACATCCAGCAACTCAAAGAGTCCGAAGCCGTCAGTCGACGCCTGACCAAGATCGTCGAGTTTTCACACGACGCCATCTTCTCCCTCGACTTCGACGGCACGATCAGAACATGGAACAAGGGAGCCGAGAACCTCTACGGCTACACCGCAGAAGAGATCGTCGGCCAGAATATGCGCCTGACCGTTCCCCAGGATCTTCTCGCCGAGTTCGACGAGATCTGCCGCAAAATCGCCCGTGGTCAGTCGATTGACGACTACGTCACCACCCGCATTCGCAAGGATGGCCAGCTCCGAAAGCTCTGGATTAAAAAGGCCCCCATCGTCAACGACGAGGGCGAACCCGTCGGCATCTCCGCCATCGATCGAGACGTCACCGAACAACAGGAAGCCGAAATCAAACTCCGCCTCCAGGAACGTGCCATCAACGCCGCCACTAACGGCGTCGTCATCGCCGATGCCCGTCTTCCCGACTTCCCTATCACCTACGTCAACAAAGGCTTCGAACGGATCACAGGCTATACCCACGACATGGTCGTCGGCCTTAACTGCCGTTTCCTCCAAGGACAAAATACCGAACTCACAGCCGTCAATAAGATTCGTCAGACACTGAAGAACAAAGAAGGCTGCGAAGTCCTCATCCTCAACTATCGCAAAGACGGCACTCCGTTCTGGAATAACCTCAAGATCTCGCCCGTCAAAGATGACTCAGGAATCGTCACCCACTTCGTCGGTATCCAGACCGACGTCACCGAACAAGTCCACATCGACGAAGAACTCAAACAGGCCAAACGCGACGCCGATACCGCCAACCGCGCCAAGTCAGCCTTCCTCGCCCACATGAGCCACGAGATCCGCTCGCCGATCACGACCATCATCGGCCTCTCCGA
>SXPC01000243.1 GCA_005778225.1 Planctomyces sp.
GGATCGGCTGGTCGATTGCACCCACCGAAATCAACAAAGCGATCGACAACCTGCAAAGCCAGGAAACGTCCAACCCCTGCAGTATCTCTCAATACGCCTCGATCGCCGCGTTGACCGAAAATCAGCAGACCGTCGAAGACATGCGAGTCGAATTTGAAAAACGACGCGCCTACGTGCTCGATCGTTTCAAGAAAATCCCCGGCGTCTCCTTCGTCGAACCGGGCGGAGCCTTTTACGTCTTCTTCGACGTCTCCAGCTACTTCGGCAAAACACTCCAAGGTGGCAAAGTAGTGCATAACGCCAGCGACTTCTGCACCACCCTCCTAGAAACTGCCCACGTCGCCCTCGTCACCGGCGACGCCTTCGAAGCCCCCGGCTACGTCCGCATGTCATTTGCAACTTCTATCGAACAACTCGATCAAGGCCTGACCCGCCTTGCCGAGTTCCTCAACCCGACGAAGTAGTCACTGACCGTCGCTGCTTCCATGACTTTTTCGAGCGATGCTTCTGGTTAAACAGAAGCATCGCTCGCGTCATAAACGGGTCTTAGAAATTGCTGTTCCCGGTCCCCGTCGACCAGGTCAACTTGTCCTTGCAATACGCGATCAGCGCCACCGACGCAACCAGCCACGCTGGGAACATCATCAATAGAAATGTTGACAGGTCAATCGGATCAAAATCAGTTGGAGGCATAGAGAAAACTCCTTCGAGAAATTGTGTGCAGATTCCATCGACATCATGACGCGATCAGGCTCTCAAAAAAAGCCCACTCCCTGCGATTTAATGACGCAAGGCGATTCCTTGCAAGGCAGGCAGAGCTTTTTGAGGCCCAAAGCTGGGATCGTCATTCATATTCATATCCCTTTACCCCTTCTGATACGCTACCCGGCTCGTCCCATTCGCGACAACAATCCTCCCACAAACGGCATACCCGCACTTCTCCAGGACCCGCTGCATCGCCTTGTTGTCCTCATGGGTATCGACCCGAATGTTTCCCGCCTGGTCGTAGCACCACTCCATACAGAACGTCGCCGTCCCCTTCTTGGTCGCATCAACCGCCAGCCGATGCACGACCCCATACGGCTGCTCGTTCAACCACGCCCCGTCATAAATCACCGCATACGTCGGGTCGACTTCGACTCCGAAATAAAAGACCGCGACGATCCGTTCCTCGTCCAGACAGACATAGCTATTCCTCTTCGCCATGTCGCGCTCAATTACTTCGCGCGACGGATACCCATCCACCCACTGCGTCGCATTCCCGTTCGCCACCATCAATTCCCGGGCCTTTGCATAAATCTCCATCACCCGGCCCAGGTCACCAACCTCCGTCCGACGAATTCTCATTTCGCCCCTTCAACTCAAATCAACAAGCAAACAGTCCAGACCGGCTTTCTGCAACGAAAAAACACCGAGGACACACAATGTATCCCCGGCGTCGGGAAAGGCACGTCATATTCTCAATCTTAGCGAACCACACTCACCGTCGACACGGCTTTTGCCTGAATGATCTCGACGTTGACCTGAGCCACCGGGGTCGTTTCATTCACCATCAACGCCAGCGTGGCAGGCTGTGTGTTTCTCAGCAGCAGTTGTGGCATTTTCATGGTAACATACCCCTGGCCTGTCGATGTGATCTCCAGCAGCATCTGGGTGTTGTTGACCATCAGCACAGCCAGTCGAATCTGTGAGGCATCCCCTTCGACCAGCATCGTGAATTCAGAACCATTCTCGATCTGAGGAACGACATCCAGCGTGACCGGTGCTTCGACGATGACCCCGGGGTTGCTGATCACAATCGGACAGGCGTTGTTGATGACGGGCGTCGGATAATAAACCGGACCACGTGGTACGGGCCAGAAGCCGATTTGTGGCCAGTGTGGGTGATGATGGTGATGATCGTGGTCGTGATCATCCTGAGGTGGTTTAGGAGGAAAAGGTTTAGGAGGAAATGGCTTCGGTGGCTTAATGGGTCCGATTGGACCAACAGGACCAACCACTGGCCCAATCGGCCCGATGGGTGGTTTGATTGGTGGCTTGGGCCCGATCGGCCCGATCGGGCCAATCGGAGGCTTCACACCCCCGCCACCCACGATCGGAGGAAACGGCTTGATCGGCGGTTTCACAGGTTTGCCGGGTTGTGGTTTGACAGGGAAGGTCGGGTGAAACGGTCCCGGCTTGACCGGCTTCGGATTGATTCCCGTGACTGGCTTGATGATCGGACCAGAGCCAATCGGCTTCACACCACCTGTCGTGGTCATGATCGGCTTGCCGGGAAAACGATGCCCCGTTCCCCCAAGTTGGTGATTGGGTTTGAAACCGCCGCTGGGACTGGGTTTGGGTGACGGCATCCCGTATCCACCAGAAGGTTGTTTGAACGATGCGGACATCTTCTGCCCCATCGACCGACTCATCCCGCTCCCCTTGCCGGGACCATCCGCCGTCGCGAGGGCTGTCATCCCCAGGAGAATCGTGATGGCAAGTGAATGAGTTGCGATGAGTCGCAGCGAGGCAGCAGTCGGAATGATCGGAAGGAAGCGTTTCATGACGGACTCCAGAATTGGAAGATTGTTGGAATGTTTGTTTGAGGAAGTTGTCTGGCTTCCCACACTCGTCACAGCGGAGTCCGTCTTCTGGTGTTACAGTCTTTTTCAACAATCCAGTAAAAATGTACCGATGGCAAAAAGTCTCATTCGAGCCGGGAAGGCAGGGCAGCGTATTCAGATTTGTCAGGACATGTGGATCGCTGGCGCCGGGAACGGTGGGCAGCTTCTGGAATAAGGTAAAGTTCCGCTTTACCCACGCTCGAAATACGTATAAAATGTTCTCGATGCGTCCTGCGGGCCCGTTCCCACCGCGGTCGTATCCCTACGGAAAGTCGCAGGGCAGCAATGTGGCTGACAGAATCCTCTTGGGAACCGATCCTCTTATGCCTCGTCGGCACCGCCTTTTTCATCGCACTTTTCTCGAAGACTCCTCTGAAAAAGTATGCCTATGCCGCGATCGGGTGTGTTGTACTGGGAGTGGCAATCTTTTTCATAGAACGAGCGATCGTGACCGATTTAGAACGGGTCGAAAACTCCGTTTATGGTCTGGCCGACGCCTGCAAGTCGGGGAATATTGAACAGACAATCGATTACGTGAATCCCAACGAAGTTGAAATTCGCGAGATGATCCGCAAAGGGATGAACCTCGTTGATATCAAAGACGATCTGGGCGTCACCGACCTTCAGGTCAAAATGGGCGCCGGTGGAAAGTCAGCCACTTCCCACTTCCGGGCCAATGGAACCGTCGCCTTGTCTCCTGGTGGAAACCAGCTCTCCATGGACTTTGCCCAGCACATCTCAACACGCTGGATTCTGACCTGGAGTAAAATCGGCGACTCCTGGAAAATCACCAACCTGCAGCGACTCAATCCCATCACCGGAGAAAGCATTAACCCGCTCGCCCAGGCATCGAACTGATACCAGCTCGAACGTCGTCTGTCCCCAGCGGGTTTTCTCCCGATGACAGTCGCCCCTCGAGTCGGGTGACGAGAATCAAAAAAGAGGACAGACAATGGAACGATATCGTGTGCTCGTGCTCCAGGGAGGGCCATCAGCCGAACGAGAGATCTCTCTCAAAAGCGGCAACGCGGTTGCTTCTGCGTTGTTAAAAATCGGGCACACTGTCGAAACGATCGACCCCCGGGATATCAACCTCAGCGCCCTTAACTGGAAACGTTGGGACGTCGTCTTCAATGCCCTCCATGGCACCTTTGGCGAAGACGGGCAAGTCCAGGAAATCCTCGATCACGCTGGCATCCCTTACACCGGCAGCGGCATGAAAGCCTCTCAGCTGGCTTTCGATAAACGAGCCGCCAAGCAGGTCTTCCGCTCCCATTCAATCCCGACGCCGGAGTACCTGGCTGTTGGTCGCAAAGTCCACGGCGACCATTGTGTCTTCTCGTTGGCTGATCGACCTGAAGAAATCTATGCCGTCGTCGAACGCATGGGCTTCCCGGTCGTCGTCAAACCCAATGCGCAGGGCTCGAGCATCGGCGTCCGCTGGGTCGACGAAATGTGCCAGCTGATCCCTGCCATCGAAGCCGCCCTTAATTACGACAAGCTCGTCCTGATTGAACGGGCCATCCTCGGGAGCGAATGGACCGTCGGCTTCATCGATTCTCGTCCTCTGCCCGCGATCCAGGTCAAATCGCAACGTGGCTGGTTCGATTTTGAAGCCAAGTACGAAGACGACCAGACCCGTTACGTCTTCGATCACGAACTCCCACTGACAGTCCAGTACAACCTTTACGAGACCGCCCAACGCGCCTGCCGTGCCCTGGGAACCCGCGGCGTGGCCCGCGTCGATCTGCGTCTGGATTACGCAGACGAGCCCTGGGTCCTCGAAGTCAACACGTCCCCCGGCATGACCGACCACTCCCTGGTCCCCAAAGCCGCCGCCCGTCTCGGCATGAGCTACGAAGACCTTTGCGACCTCATCATCCGACGAGCAATCGCCGCCGTAGGAACACTCGAAGAAGAACCCGACGAAACCTGGAAAGTCGATCTACTAGGCCAGGAAGCCATGGTGTAGGATCCGCAGTGCGGACCATCAATCCGCGTGCCGCACATCACTTCTACGGCGTCGCAGTCGTCAAAGTCCGCACCCCCTGCAGGGTGAAAATCCCCGGCTTGAGCAGGACACCCGTCAGTTGAGGTTTGTCGGTCGGTTGTGGGCGGAGACGAATGCGAAGTTGTGTGATCGGGCCTGAGGTATCGAGTTCACAGACAGAGCGGGTTTCGGCAGGGAGTTGAGCATAAACGCCTTTGGCGATATCAGCCACGCCGAGTTCCAGGTTGCCCGCAGTCAGAGAGAGAAGATCGAGTGTGATGACGTTGTTTTCAAAGTGCGGAACGACAGCCAACGCAACATAACCCGTCAGTCCTGAGCGACTGACTTTCGCCGCGATCTTGGCCTGCTCCTCTTCGATGACGACCCGCGGATCCTGAATCTCATCGGGTAGCTTGAAGCTCTGTTGCCCCATCAGCCAGCTGTTGATTTCGTCCTGAGTCAGATCGATCGACCATGGCTGGAGATTGGAAGCTGGTGTCACGTCGTCAGTAATCGCAAGAGCAGGCACAGGCTCTAAGGTTTGTTCGCTGGCAGGAAGAGGGGAAGAAGAAGTCGGTTCGAACGAGATCTCTTCCTGAAGCTTGATCGCTTTTTGCTCCAGCTGCTCAACTTGCTGCTGTCGGACATCATCGGGGATCTCCTGCGCGAGAATCTGCGTATAGAAATCGGGTGCTTCCAGTGCGCTGGAGAGATACCAGAAACCAGCCAGTGCCACGATCAGGGCATAGGCAACGATGGTTGTACAGACGGCAATGACGATTTTGACCATGGGAGCACTCTTCAATTGTTCGTCGAAGGAGAGAATCGCCTCTCGGTATAACGTGGCTGACGACGGGCGTCCACCTCGATTCTGATCCGAGGCGTTCCGGGCGAGGCATCAACTTGTTGTGGGTGGGGAATGTGTCTATTATCGCGGTTCTGGCTGGATGCTTTTCGTTCGAATTTTCCTGATGAATTTCTGAAGAGATTGACGCTTCATGTCCTCGCACGTCCGTACGCGTTTTGCTCCTTCTCCGACTGGTTACATGCACATCGGCGGCATGCGGACGGCCCTCTTCTGCTGGCTGTTCGCCCGACATCATGGCGGAACGTTTATCCTGCGGATTGACGATACGGATCAGCAGCGCAATACAGAAGCTGCACTGATTCCCATTTTACGTGCCTTTGACTGGCTTGGTCTCAACTGGGATGAAGGCCCTGAATACCATAGCTATTCCCAGACCATCAATCTTAGCCTTCAACAATTTATTTCTTACGGCGACTACGGCCCCTATTACCAGTCACAGCGAAAGGAGATTTACGACCGCGAACTCAACCGCCTGTTGGTAACTCGGAAGGCGTATCGCGACTTCGACCCGCCGGAGAAGTTCGCCGAAGGCCGCGCGCTTGCCGAGAAAGAGAAGCGTGTCTTTCTGAACGAGCGGACCTGGCTGGACGCATCCGATGCGGAGATTCAAAAGCAACTCGATGCAGGAACCCCTTACGTTGTCCGTTTCGCGATTCCACGCGAACACACTGTCGTCATCAATGACCACGTCCGTGGCGAAGTGAAATTCGACGCGGGCCTGATGGCTGACCCTGTCATCGTGCGAACTGGCGGGATGCCTCTGTATAACTTCGCGACCGTCGTCGATGACGGCTTGATGAAAATCACGCACGTCATCCGTGCCGAGGAACACCTCTCAAATACGCCGTTGCAGGCAATGCTACACGAAGCCCTCGGCTACAAGATGCCCGAGTTCGCGCACATTCCGTTTGTGGCTGCTCCGGGCGGCAAGGAGAAGCTGTCGAAGCGGAAACTCGATCAGTACAAGAAGAATCCCGCCTTCGCCAAGCTGTTCAACATCGGCTCGGATGTCTTTCCGAAACTGGGACTGGAGCAGGCAGCCGGGCTCGATCCTGTTATGGTCGAATTCTACGAAAAGTCTGGCTTCCTCCCAGCTGGCGTCCTGAACGCACTCGTTCGCCTCGGCTGGTCACTTGATGACAAGACTGAACACTTCTCGCTGGAAGACATGATCCGCGAGTTCAGCCTGGAGCGCGTCATCAAAGCCGCTGCAGGCTTAGACCCGGAGAAGCTGCTCAGCTACGAAGCTTACTGGATGGGGAAACTCACCCTGGAAGAGAAACTCGATGGTTGCCTGCCGTTCCTTGCCAAAGCGGGTTACATCAAACCATTCGACGACGACGTCACGGGCCAGGAACTCGCCGAAATTAACCAAGTGATCGGCGACAGTCAGGCTTTCCTCTCGGATGTCTTCTTGAATGTGCTGCGATTCGACGACGTCACCCGCCTGGAAGTTGCCAAGGTCATCGAAGCCATCGGTGACCGCCTGACCGTCTTCTCAGATGTGCTGCGGTTCGATGAGTTCTTCGTTGCTGATGACGAGATGACCTGGGATGAAAAGGGCTTCGAAAAACGGATCACGAAAGCAGAAGGAGCAGCGGACCTGCTGTTCGACCTGAGCGGCGTGATCTTGAATTCGGACATCGCCGGTGCATCGGACTTCGATCGCGTCGTCCATCAGTTCGTCGAACAACGCGGCCTCCAGATCGGGCAGATCATTCACGCCTTGCGTCTTTCGGTCACCGGCAAGACCTCCGGGGTCGGGATGTTCGAAGCGATGGAACTTCTCGGCAAGGAACGCTGCGTGCGACGCATGGAGCGGACGGTCGAGAAAGCAAAGGGCTAAACCCGTCTTCGGGAGGGCGAGCCTCCGTCCGAGCCGCTGACGCTCATTGCACTCCCTCACCAACGATTCGACATCATTCCTGTGTGCCACGGCTGTGTCAGCCGTGCGATTGCGCAAAGAACGTCTATCTCCATGCCGAACACAACGACGTCACACGCCAAGGCCATCATCGTCTCGTGCACTATGACGCAACGCAAAGAAACTGGCTTAATCGGTGGCGAACTGCGGAGAAATGGCAATGGATAGCAACGATCCGCTCGACGCATTGAAACGCCTTGAACAAGAGCAGGCAGAACGCGACGAAGCACGTCTGCAGGAGCTGTATCAGAAGATGCGACAGTCGTTGCGCGACGATGAACAGGTCGACGAGGCTGAGATGTTGGAGGACTTCGAGGAGAAGTGGCGGGAGACACCGGAATAGTTCGACCGGCTCGTACGGACGCCGGAAATCATCCCGGAACGAGTTGGGTGATCTTCTCACCTGCTGCGACTTCTCATAAGATGGGGAGGACTTTTCCGCTGCTGTCGAGAAGACATCGGTAGTCTTCCGTAGCCTATACCCCACCCTCATCCGCCCTTCGGGCACCTCCTCCCCTCAAGGGAGAAGGGACGAGAGTTAGAACACTTTTCAAATGACGAATGAATCAACGCCTGAACCCGCCCACACTGACTTCATTCGTGAGATCGTGGCTGCTGACATTGCCTCCGGCAAGCATGGGGGGCGGGTGCAGACGCGGTTTCCGCCGGAGCCGAACGGGTGTTTGCGGCCTTGAAGGCTGAGATTGAGGCCAAGAAATTGCCGGTGGTGCTGAAAGAAACCGGCTGCATGGGCAATTGTCATGACGAGGTCTTGGTGGAGGTTGA
>SXPC01000244.1 GCA_005778225.1 Planctomyces sp.
CCTGGTGGAGTCGTCAGGCGATCACGCGTGCCATCGCAGATCAGGCTCGTACGATTCGCATTCCGGTTCACATGATCGAAACGATGTCCAAGCTGCGTAAGGTGAGCAAGGATCTTGTCCAGGAACTGGGGCGCGAGCCGACCATGGAAGAAACCGCCGAAGCTGCCGGTATTTCTCTGGATGAAGCACGACGTGTTCTGAAAATCTCACGTCATCCGATCAGCCTGGACCGTCCGGTTGGCGAAAGCGAAGACAGCTACTTCGGCGACTTCATCGAAGACCATACGCACGAAAGCCCGATTGCAACCGCGGCTCAGGAGATGCTCAAGGACAAGATCGACAGCGTTCTCAAGACGCTGACGTATCGCGAACGCGAGATCATCAAACTGCGTTACGGCCTGGGTGATGGTTACACTTATACGCTGGAAGAAGTCGGCCGCATTTTCAAGGTCACGCGTGAACGCGTCCGCCAGATCGAAGCCAAAGCCGTCCGCAAACTGCAGCACCCGGTTCGGTCACGTCAGCTGAAGGGCTTTATCGAGACGATCATGGCCAGTGCTGGTCAGTGATTGGAGCTGAGTGCAAACTCAAGTGAAGGCCGGTGAGAAATCACCGGCCTTTCTTTTTTGGATCGCATGGATCGATCCGCGTTGATGATCGCGAAAACGGTGATGTTGTTTGCGTCTCAGGTATGGCTGCAGTATTCTTACCGATTGGCAGCGCAAGACTTCCCGCAATAATGTCTTAGCAGTACCGCCAGTTGACTGGCTCATTGCGTCGCCACTTGTTCGCTCAGAGGAAAAGTACATGACGGTTTCGGCAAAGGATCTAGGCCATCTTCATAACCTGCACATTGAGTTTCAGGAGATTGTGGGCCAGTTAGATCGTGGACCGAAGCGGATCAAAGCCAAGCAGCAGCAGACTGCTCAGAAGATGCAAGAACTCGACGAAGCCCGGGCGACTCTGAAACAGACCAAGGTCTCCGCTGAGCAGAAGAATCTCGAACTCAAGTCGCTGGAAACGCGAATCAGTTCGATGAACGGTAAGCTCAACCAGGCGACATCGAACAAAGAGTTCGAGGCGATCAAAGGCCAGATCATGGCTGACGAAATGGCCAAGAGCGTGCTGGAAGATGAGGGGCTGGAGATTCTTGATCGCGTTGATGTGGCTTACGCGAAGATGAAAGAGTGCGAAGAAGCACTCAAGAAAGCCCAGGAAGAAGAGAAACTGTTCCGCGATCAGTTCGATTCTCGCGCTGCGGAACTCAATGCCAGCGCCAAGCGTCTGGAAAGTGAGATCGCCGCTTCATCGAAAGTGATTCCAGCCGAGTTTCAGGAGCAGTTCCGTCGTGTTTCAGCGAACAAAGGGGCCGACTGCATGGCTCCGCTGATTAATGGAACCTGTCAGGGGTGCTATTTCAACCTGCCGGCACAAACCGTCATTACCATCAAAACCGGGCACATTGTCTTCTGTAAGTCCTGTGCGGCTTTGCTATACCCAAGCGAATAATTTGATGCGTCAGCGGTAGCTCTGCGGACTTTGTAGTCGTCGACCGAGCAAAAAAATATTTGCGATGCTCGCCCAGCATACACAGCAAACCCAAGCATCCAAATTCGCCATTGCCATCGTCACGTGCGTTGAACTGCCTTCTGGTGAGTTTTCACCACATGGCCTGTTGATTTACGTCATCATATTCATGACAGCTTGTCGCGTTTTCAAAACGACTGAGTTGTGTCGTGAAAAAGCGCTCAAGATTTTTAGCTTATTGTTTAGACAATTGTGACATCGCCAGAATTGATAGTTGGCAAACTTTTTTTCACCGGTAGATTGGCCCAGTTCTTGCTTTAACAAACCATCACACGAGATGCTCACCTACTGTGATTTGTTTCAAATACAGGAACCTCACCATGGCACCACGCAAAAACACTGAACGTATCGATGTCTACCAACACCGAGGCATGACTGTCCTTGATATGGGTGACATTGAGATCTGGGACGGAGCTGATCTGTCTCTGATTCGAGATATGTTGCTCGTCGTCATTGAAAAGCGTGGCTCGAAGCGAATCGCTGTCGAAATGAGTTCGGTCAAGTACGTTCCAAGTGGCTTTTTTGGAATGTTGTTTGACTGGTTTGATCGTGGGATTGAGATCTCTATTCTCTCACCACAAGATAATGTCCGTCAGATGCTGTGGTGCAAGCGATTCTTCAGCTCGAAGGACAACGAGATTTATCATCTCCACGTCGGGCCACAAGTCGCATACGCCGAAGCTGATGCGGGCGAAGAGTGGAGCGATGCGGAAAGCAATTCAGAGCATGAGTATGATTTTGCAACAGTGTCGGTGAACTGAAAAATCATAAGTCAGATACCGCCGTAAATCCATACGTCTGCATACTTTTGTGATTTGGATTGATATGCAGATTGCACACCACACAGGCATCGAAGCGAAATCGCAGGTTAATGCATCGCTTCGATTCCTATCGGGGTGACAGAACTCTCTGGAATAATTCCCGGCTTGGATTCAACGGTCATAGGGACTTGTTGAATGGCCATCCCGGCAGGACGATTGACAGTCTGGTTTGCTGACGCAGCCTCGCTGTGGCTGGCTTGAAGAATGGCCGCCTGGTATCCATTCGGATCTCTCTGGCGTGCTCGTGCCAGATATTGATCGGCAAGCCCCTGTTGGCCTTGTCGTCTGAGAATAACCGCGATATTGATCTGTGCTGCTGTCTCGCCGACCGACTTGGACATGTGCGTTAAAGCTTCCTGATGACGTCCCAGTTCAGCCATGACGACCCCGAGTTCCAAGTTTGCTTCCTTCGAAGTGGGGTCTAACTTATAACCCGCCTCGAACTGCACGAGGGCTTCCGGGAATCGTCGTTGTGAGACGTAGAATCGACCGATGCGAGATCGGACTTTCCCCGACTCAGGATGCTCAGCTACCAGTTTGAGGTATTCCCGCTCAGCCTGTTCCTTCTTACCTTCCAAGTCGCTGAGTTCCGCCAAGCCGAGAAACGCGTCAATATTTTTCGGCTCTTTTTCTAATGCCTGCTGATAAGCGACCCTCGCCTCGGGATAATGACCGAGTTGGGCCTCCCAGGCACCGTATGCCAGGAAGAGTTGGGCTGGCTGTTTAATATCTTTCATTGTTCGCGGAACATTGGACGATTCCAGTTGCGCGAAGGTTGGCTCTTTGACTTTAACGGCTTGTGGCTCATTGTAAGCCACTTTCTTTTTCCGCATCCCCGAGCAGCCTGACAGGCAGACGAGCAACAGAAGAAGTAGGCAAATCTGTTGACGCATGAGATCACCGGGGTATTTGAATAGTCGCCTTAGACCCGAGAACGCATCTCTCAGGCATGCAGGTGAGGGAAAAACTGAGTCGCTGCTTGCGATACAATCGTTAAAGTCGGTTGGAACTCTTGTCTGTTGAATCGACAGATCGCCTCGGCTATCTCCAGCAAATCTCGGGGGTCACTGGATCGCGGGCTTCTTGTCTGGCTGTAAATCTGCTCGAACAGGTAGTCAATGACGTCTTCGTGGTAGTCCAGTTTTCGACGGTCACACATGAGACGCCAGATGCGGGTATAGGTCTCCCGGTCAGGAGGTTGGATCGCGATCTTGTGTCTGATCCGGCGTAAAAAGGCATCGTCGACGAGCGACTGAGGATCGAGATTGGTCGAGAAGATAATCAGCTGTTCGAAAGGGACCGAGAATTTTTCACCGGTTGCCAACGTCAGATAATCAATGCGCTCCTCAAGCGGAAGAATCCAGCGGTTGAGGAGTTCTTTCGGGCTGAGCAGTTGACGACCGAAGTCGTCAATGAGGAAGACGCCGCCATTGGCTTTGATATGCAGAGGGGCCTGATAATAGCGAGACGATTTGTCGTAACGCAGTTCGAGCATCGAGAGATTCAACTCTCCGCCCGTGATGATGACTGGGCGACGAATGCGACGCCAACGCTGGTCAAAATCGGATTCGTCGGTCAGATTCGATGTGCTTGACTGGGCGATCCGACTGGGAGTAATCGATTCCCGGTGACCTTCCTGATGGTCCGTCGCCTGATGGATGGTGGGGTCGAACATCGTGATGATGTTGCCGGACACCTGGATCGCATAAGGGATATAAATCTCTCCGCCAAAGCGATTGAGATAGGTCCCGAGTCCTTTAGCAATCATCGTCTTGCCATTCCCCGGAGGCCCGAAGAGAAAGATCGATTTGCCACTGCAGACTG
Organism: Planctomyces sp.; assembly: GCA_005778225.1. GTDB lineage: Bacteria > Planctomycetota > Planctomycetia > Planctomycetales > Planctomycetaceae > SXPC01. Next base: position 4,233 of record SXPC01000244.1, read on the forward strand.
CAGGACCGAGTTCCGACATCAATGTCGGCGAGATGACCAGGCCTTCAAGCGCGCAGCCGAGTGTCTGAGAATTGCAGCTGATCTGGGCGACATTCTGCAGCTTGCAGTACTTGACATAATCAGCCAGCGGAACGGGCGCAGGGCCGATATAGCCGGACTGTTCCATCGCATCGCGGGCGCGCTGGCGTCCGAGATCAGTCAACTGGAAGCGATACGAAACGCGCCCCATCACTTCGCCGGTCAAAACCTCGATCTGCTTTTCATGAGTCAGCAGTTGCAGAGTCTCATCGATCAAAGCATACGGCAGCTTGAGCAGCCTCGCGAGGTCGAATCCGATCAGTTGGCCGTGTGCGTACAACAGCTTGACGATGAAAGCCGAGAGTTGCCCCGAATGGAGTCCTGCTTCTGCAAGGGTCTTGGGCGTTCTTGGTTGCGGAATCGGGGCGAAGCCTCGTCCGTATTGCCCGAGAAGCTGAGTGACGCTGCCTTGGACTGGATTCTCAGCGTCGGCTCGTTTGGCGAAATTCTGCTGCAGAGGAAATTCTTCGAACAGCTTGTCGAAGAGATCCTGAAGGTTCTTTCCGCCCGCTGACGCGGACTGGTTTTCCACTCGGTGAGCCCCCTCTCGTTGTTGCTGGTCCATGATTCGGTCGATCCGAAGAATGCCTGACAACTATACGAGGTCTTCGCGTGGTCGCAGAGTGAGTGAAAACCAGCCGAGACAGCCATCACGCATGCCGGTCACAGCAAAAGCATTGATAATCGATTTGAAAACCATCTTCCCAGAATGGTCGTCAAGATCCAGTATCAGAGCCACCGCTGGCACTTGGCGAGGTGTATTGAATGTGGGGTGCGGGCATGTTCTCGCGATACGACTTCTGATACGTATCGACTTCGAGCGCACTGCGTCCGATCGGACCTGCAACACGCAGCATGACAGGAATCTCAGCGGCTCCCATGACCGACAGTTCATTGGTCACTGTCGAGAGTCGGGCATCGTTGATGCCTTTATCATACGAGGATGCAACGAAAGCCTGGCGATGTTGAGCAGGTGCGTTTCCGATGATCCACTTCAGTTGCTCGCGACCAGCAGAATTGAGTTCCTGCGTATCAGCGTTGAAGTGATAATCGAATAGCGTCGAGGCTGCTTTCCAGCCAGCGGAGACCTGCATCTCCAACGCATCACGCGTCACAGCACGATCTTGCATATTATAAGGGTAAGGCCAGTACTTGGCGGCGTGGTACTGCTGGAAGAAAAGGCGTTCCGGGCCATCGGGGCGTTCCTCGGGAGGCCAGACCATGCCATGCTTGAATTGACGAGTTGAGCCGGGCGGGATCGCTGCGTAATACGAGTAATACTCTGGCGAACCTTTTTTGTAGCCGGAAACGGGATCAACCTTTTCCCACGGCCAGCCAGCGGTGAGCAGATGAGGCCCAAAGCCGAATGTTGCGAAAAACGCAAACAGCCACACAAACCATGTTAACCGACGCATCATGCCCTCCATGGCAGATTTCGAATCATCCCCATTCTGACAAAAAACCTGCGCATCAATGCGCCGTCAGAACGGTTCGAGGTCGTGCGCCGGAGGGTCGTACTCTGGGGAGGTGAATCCTCAGCAACGATCTACGATAAAGAACAGGCGGGTCCTGCTGTTCTCGAAACGCTCTCCGGCGGCTGCGGTTGAATGTGCCGACCGTAATGCTTTTATCGGATGGAACATCCCCATGGATCAGACAAATTTGCCTGCGAGACTAACAGACTTCATGCAATTGCAATCTCTACAAAACCAGCAGGTCTGAATTGACAGCCCATCCAGCAGGTGTGGCATCAGGCCTCACGAAAGTGAGACAAAAATGTCTTCGCCTTTGATCGTGACCGGGAAGGTGGCATTCTTGATCGTCTGACTCTGAAGATGCTTTCCCGTGACAACGTCAAACTGCCAGCCATGCCAGGGACAGGTGACCGTTGTTTTTCTGAGCGTCCCTTTGCCAAGAGGTCCACAAGCATGAGGGCAAAGACCATCGATCGCGAAAATGGTTCCCTCGACATTGAACAAAGCCACAACGCGACCTTCCACAGCGACTTCTATCCCTTTTCCCAGGGGAACATCAGATACTTTAGCGACTCGCGTCAGCGACATGCTGCAATCCTTGAAGGCGATCAAACATCAAACCGCCAGCATAGACCAAAAGCGATGGGTCGACAATTGAGTCCAGTGAGTCCCTGAGTACAGAGGGACTGTGCGGTGGACGAAGAGAATCAATCATTCGAAATGATTGAACTGTTTGACGTCGACGTAACGATGTGTGCCGTTGTTCTGGGACGCCAGACGTTCCAGAAAGTTGAGTCCGCGATCAAGGTCCGGACCGGAGCCGAACTCGATGGTATGGATTTTCGCGCCACGGTTATAACTGCGAAGGCGTTCCAGCTGACTGGCTTCGAGCTTGGGTTCCAGCGCATCCGTCAGAAAGAAGATGACGTCAGGACGGTATTTGAGTGCCGTCATCAACGCGGGCTGGTGCGAAGTCCCGCCGCTGGGGAGTTGGGCCGTGATGAAGTTACGGGCCAACGTGAGATGCACCGGACTGGCCAGAACGAGTTCGGCTGCACGATCCTGGAGTCGAAACTCGTGAACCTGACCGTTGTAAAAAACGACCTGAAATTTCTGTTCGATCTTCAGGTTGGAAAGGCCGGCAAGGAGTTGTTCCCTCGCGGCGTCGAAGGCATTGTCGTCGATCATGCTTTGGGACATATCGATCACAAAGACGAAGCTCTTACCGGTATCGGCGATGTTGAAGAAATTGATGGTTCCCGCTGGAGGAGCAGGACTGCCGACGCCAGTGCCTCCGCCGGGGACAATCGTCGCAACTTCGGGCATCGCGGCTGATGGAGAGGTCGATGTCGACATGCCCGCCCCGATCTGCTCCGACATCGATTCTGATGGTTCGTCTGGTAATGGCTTGGCGATCGTCGATGGATCGACCTGGTCCATGGCGATTTGCGTATCAGTCGGCTCGGGCTCCGTTTCCTGTGGCTCGACGAACGCAGGAGGATCCGGCTGGACTTTCTCCATTGTTGGTTCAGGGCCAGGGCCGGGGGATTCAGAAAATGGACGCCCATCACCCGTCCCGCCGGGTCCTGAGGAGGAGTATAAGCCGACGGTGTGATACTCCTCGACATCCTGGCCCATGCCACCGGGGACGCCATACGCTCCGGAGAAAAAGAGCGCGATGCACAGAATCGAGACGTGCACGACGAGAGAACCGGCCCATCCCCAGACCATGTATGGCGATCGCGATTCGCCCTGTTCAGTTTTAGCCGGTTTGATGGGCATGGAGGAACTCGTCAGAAGATTCAGCGTCACATCAGAGCATGAAGACCATTGATTTGCTATTTTGATACAACGAAGCGAATGACGCCAGATCGATTCTCTGATGTCCACTTTCACGGAACCTGTTTTGCCAACACCTGCCAAGTCCAAACCACCGGCACGTATTACTCCAGCCGCTGCCACTGGTCGCATCGCCGTGCGGGGAGCTCGAACGCATAATCTGCACAGCATTAATCTCTACTTAACGCTGCATCAATTGACGGTCGTCACCGGCTTGAGTGGCAGCGGTAAGAGTTCGCTGGTGTTCGATACATTGTATGCGGAGGGATATCGACGGTTTCTGCGAAGTCAGTTGCGCGATGCCGGGAATCTTCTCAAACGTATGCACGCGCCGGACGTCGATTCGATCTCCGGCCTGCCGCCAGTCATTGGTGTCGCCCAGGATGCTGGCTTTCACTTGAGGTCATTGCGCAGCACCTTTGGTTCGTTGACGGGTCTCGATTCGCTGCTGCAGCTTCTCTATTCGAAACTTGGCGTGATTCATTGTCCGCAATGCGGACAGGAATTGCGAAGTCACACGATCGGCGAAGTGATCGCAGATCTGACACGCCTCCCCGAGCGGACCAAAGCGATTCTGCTCGTCGAACATGGTCGCGAGGCGATTTTGAACAAAGAGTCTTTGGGGCAGATTCAACGAGAAGGCTTCATCAAGCTGCGAGTCGACGGACAGCTGATGGATATCAGCGAAGTTTCACCAGAGAAGATTGTCTCTCCGCAACGTGTCGAGATTGTCGTCGATCGAGTCATCATCAAAGAGGGGATCGAAACTCGGCTGAGGGAATCACTCCAGAATGCGTTTCGACATTCGGGTGGGAACTGTCTGGTCAGTATCGAGCAAGACGGGCAGTGGGTCGATCGGCATTATGCACTGACCCCGCGGTGTGGGGCGTGTGGAATTTCGTTTCCGCCACTTGAGCCGGAGTTATTCAATTTCAATAGCCCGCAAGGTGCATGCCCGACCTGCCAGGGATTGGGGGTGCTGCCCCTTGATGAGAAGGCCAGCCTCTCACGGGACGAATTGCTGGAACATCGATATCGAACTTGTCCTGACTGCGCAGGGACTCGACTGATTGCTCAAGCACAAGCCGTGTCATTGAACGGCCAGTCATTTCCACAAGTCCAACAGCTTGATTTGACGTCGCTGCGTCAATGGACCGATGAGCTCAAGAACTCTTCGACGAGCCTGCAGGACGAAGTCAAACGAGTGCTGCTGCCACAGTTAGCGCAGAGATTGTCGTTTCTCGATTCTGTTTGCTTGATCTACCTGTCGCTGTCACGACCGACACTGACCCTCTCAGGAGGTGAGTTTCAACGGGCTCGACTGGGCGCAGCACTGGGAGCAGGATTGTCGGGGATCTGCTATCTCATTGATGAGCCGACGACAGGTCTGCATCCCGTCGATCGTCAGTCGCTGATGGATGCCCTGCGCAAGCTGATCACAACGGGGAACTCCGTCATCACCGTGGAACACGATCTCGGATTCATTCGCCAGGCCGACTGGATTATCGACCTGGGTCCCGGTGCAGGAACTCAGGGCGGGTACGTCGTCGCGGAAGGGACAGCCGAGGAACTGTCGAAGAACGAGTCATCCCCGACCGGCCGCGCCTTGAAGCGAACCCTGACCCTCTCGAAGCAGCCCTCGACGAAGAGTGACCACGACTTCCTTCGAATCAGTCACGCGACAACTCATAACCTCAAAGACATCACAGCTGATATCCCGCTCGGGCAAATCACCGTCGTCGCGGGTGTCAGCGGGTCCGGGAAGAGTAGTCTGGTTGTCGATACGCTCGTGCCGCTAGTGAAACAGTCACTGCTGCAGCGTGATCGTCCTTCCGACAAAGTGAAGTCAACGACAGAGCAGGGGGCACAACTCGAAGGAATCGAGAAGATTCAAAAGCTGATCGTGCTCGATCAGTGGCCGCTGGGAAAATCGCCGAGAGCAGTGCCAGCGACGGTCCTGAGAATCTGGTCACCGATCAGGCAGCTTCTCTCGCATACCCGGATCGCCAAGCAAAAAGGCTTCGCCGCGTCGAGGTTCAGTTTCCTGTCGAAAGAAGGAAACTGCCCTGCCTGCCAGGGGAGAGGTTTTCAGAAGCTAACGCTGTCTCGCGATGCTTCGCCGATCGTGGAATGCCCCCGCTGTCTGGGAAAGCGGTTCAATCCGCAGACGCTGGCAGTCCGTTTTCGTGACCATTCGCTCGCAGATCTGCTCAATCTGTCGTGCGACGAAGCCGTCGAGGTGTTTGCCAATCTCGAGCGAATTCGAGGGCCCCTGGAAGTCGCGTCACAGTTGGGCCTCGGGTATCTCAAACTGGGACAACCTGCTCACACCCTTTCCGGCGGGGAAGCCCAGCGATTGAAGCTGGCATCTGAACTGACGTTCTCAACCCGCCACGCCCTGTTCGTACTCGACGAGCCGACGACGGGGCTCCATGCACTTGATGTTGAGAAATTTCTAGAAGTCTGCCAGCGACTCAAGCAACAAAGTAATACGATTCTGATCCTTGAGCATCACACCGAAGTCATTGCCTCTGCCGACCATGTCATTGAATTAGGCCCAGTCGGCGGCCCGGAAGGTGGGCAGATCCTGTTTTCTGGTTCCCCCGCGGAACTCGGTAATAAGGAGACGCCAACGGCTCGAGCGCTCCAATCGCGGTTTACCTGACCGTTTTAATCGACCCGTTCGACAGCCAAGGCGACTGTCAAAAAAGTCGCGATGAGAGAGCAGCCGGTTGCCTTGCGAAAAAAGGCGGGCTTGGGTATCGTATTCCCTTCCAGTTTGCACGAAAGAGGCGTGATTCGTCATGCGTCGTTTGGAATCCTGAAATGCCCAGGTGGCGGAACTGGCAGACGCGCTAGGTTCAGGTCCTAGTGGCCGCAAGGTCGTGGAGGTTCAAGTCCTCTCCTGGGCACTTCTCTCGGTTTAATATAGTACGAAAATGAAGCGGTCAAATGCAGAGAATGCATTTGACCGCTTTTTTATTGTTCAGTCTCAATAGGGACAACGCTGCGGTCGAGCAGAAACCGGCCATAGTCTTGCTCAGAAAATGCTGAGCTTACTTCGAGTGAAGCAATCAGCTTTCGAAATTCCAGCTGGCGTGCAGGTCGTCAAGTTCCTGCTGTTCGACCAGCAAGCCTCGGGGAAAACGGCCCCTGAAGCGAGACGCTGAACGACCCTGCTTGATCGCTTTCCCCCCTTGAAGACTTCGAATTCTTATTTTCCAGAATTATTGACTTTTCATGTCGCCATATTCCGATATAATAGGTGTATGCAAAACGACGTTCAGAAAACCCCCAAGCAGTGGACCGATTTGGAGGCACTGACGCAAGCTGCTGAGTGTTTGCGGATTTTGGCGCACCCGCATCGGCTTCGCATGATTCAGATGCTGCTGGAGGGACAATACTCCGTGGGTGATCTGGCGGAGGCCTGTGAAATTCCTTCGCCCATGGCGTCAGAACATCTGAGGTTGATGCAGCGATGCGGCTTTCTAGCGAGTCAACGCGAAGGGCGGAACGTGTTTTATCACGTGACCGAGCCTCATTTGCAGCGAATCATGGAGTGCATTGAAAGTCGATTTGATCCCTCTGCCAAAGAGTGAGTTTTTTTTGAACAATATGTAGCCACCTTCCGACATCGACACTAAACAACCTTCTTACTGGAGCATCCGATGACATCGAACACCATTACCCCCGCGCAACTCCGCGAAGTCAGCCTCAAAGATGAAAAAATTGATCTGATCGATGTGCGAACTCCGGTCGAATTTCAGGAGTTTCACATCCCGTTCGCTCGGAACATTCCATTGGATCAACTGGATCCCTCTCAGGTCTCTGCCGAGCGGAATGGGGCTCAGCGGACGCTTTATGTGATTTGCCGATCGGGCAGTCGTGGCAAGCAGGCTTGTCAGAAGCTGACGTCGGCTGGTCATTCAAATGTGGTCAATGTCGAAGGGGGAACGATGGCCTGGGATCAGGCTGGCTTTCCTGTCACGCGGGGTAAGAAAGTGATGTCTCTGGAGCGGCAGGTCAGGATTGCAGCGGGGTCGCTGGTCTTCGTCGGAGCCGCGCTTGGATTCTTCGTTCACCCGTATTGGATCGGCCTGTCAGCGTTCATTGGTGCAGGGCTGGTCTTCGCAGGAGTGACCGATACCTGCGGCATGGGGATGGTGATTGCACGGATGCCCTGGAATCAAGTGAAGCCGTGTGACAAGACCTGCTCGACGTAGCAAATGAACCGGCGTGTTCTCTGTCGGACTTGGAAATTCTTGATCGTTCGCCCACACATTCCGTCTCTTACTTAGACAGCATTTTTGAGCCAAAGAGAGGTTCACATGTTACTCAAATACTTCTACGACAAGTCGCTGGCGCATGCGTCTTATCTGGTTGGCTGTCAACGAACACGCGAAGCGATCGTGATCGATCCGGGTCGCGATATCACCCCTTATCTGGACATGGCGGCTGCGGAGGGGTTGAAGATTGTCGGAGCGGCAGAGACGCACATTCACGCCGACTTTGTTTCCGGGGCGCGAGAACTGGGGGATCGGACTGCCGCCAGATTGTACCTGTCGGATGAGGGGCCTGTGGAATGGAAGTATGGGTATGCCAGTCAGGGGAATGTCCATCTGGTCAAACAGGGGGATGTCATTCGTGTGGGGAATGTCAAACTGGAGGTGCTTCACACGCCTGGCCATACCCCGGAACACATCTCTTATTTGTTAACCGATGAAGGTGGGGGAGCGAATGCTCCGATGGGGATCTTCACGGGTGATTTTGTGTTTGTCGGCTCGATTGGGCGCCCTGATTTGCTCGAGACTGCCGCGGGAGTGGTCGGCAGTGCTCAGACGGGGGCTCGTCAGCTGTTTCACTCGATGCGTCAATTTCGAGATCTGCCTGACTACCTTCAGATCTGGCCTGCACACGGGGCGGGGAGCGCCTGTGGCAAAGGTCTGGGGGCGGTTCCTTCCAGTACTGTCGGTTATGAGAAGATGTTCAATCCTGCCTTGCGATTCGAGGATGAGCAGGCTTTTGTCGATTACATCCTGGACGACCAGCCGGAGACGCCGTTCTACTTTGCTGAGATGAAGCGGGTCAACAAGGTTGGTCCGGAGTTACTGCGAGAGCTTCCGGTCGTGAACGCGATCTCCTCGAGCAAAATCGAGTCGATCGTTGAATCGTCGATGGTGATCGATCTCACGCCGTCTTCGGAATTCGCTCAACAACATGTTCCCGGAACGGTCAATATCCCTTTGAAGATGCTCGTGCAATGGGCGGGGTTTCTGGTCGATTACCGTCGGCCGATTTACCTGTTGGCTCATCAGGAGATGCTGCCCGAGGTGCTCAAGTCACTGCGATCGATTGGGATCGACCAGGTCGGCGGGTACTTCGATGCGGGAGAGATTGCCTCAGCTGGTTTGCGGACGGAGTCCTACGAGACAGGTACTCCAGAGGGGTTGAACGAGAGGATCCATTCCGGTCAGGTGCATCTGATTGATGTTCGCTCGACCGCTGAGTATCGCGCGGGTCATATTCCGCAGGCTGAGCATCGCTTCCTCGGGACACTGCTGCGGAATTTGGACACGCTGGATCGCTCTCATCCGATCGTTGCACAGTGTCAGAGTGGTGCCCGTTCTTCGATTGCAAGCAGTCTTCTTCAGCGGGAAGGCTTTCATGTGACGAATCTGCAAGGGGGTTTCAAAGCCTGGCAGTCCGCCCAACTTCCGACCGTGACGAGTGCGTAACCAACCGGAGAAAACGCCATGACCTGGATTGCCATTCTGTTTGGCGGAGTCATCGGCTTGTCCCTGGGACTGACCGGTGGCGGTGGAGCGATCTTCGCCGTTCCGCTTCTGGTCTATGGACTGGGAACGCCGGCCCGTGAAGCGGTGGGCATCTCGCTGGCTGCGGTGGGAGTGACATCCATGGCAGGGTTTCTTTCACGTCTCCGCAAGGGAGAAGTCGAACTGAAGACGGGTCTTTTCTTTGCAGTCTTCGGGATGATGGGAGCTCCTGTGGGGACGTGGTTATCGAGGCTGTTTGATGATGCCGTCCTGTTGACGATGTTTGCAGGACTGATGCTAGTCGTCGCATGGCAGCTTTGGCGAAAAGCGGGCGGCAATGAGGGAATGGTCGAAAGCGGAGACCGTTCCTGCAAAACAGAGGAAGCCACCTGCGCCCGCGATGAGTCTGGTCAACTGATTCTGACGTCCCCTTGTGCGTTGCTGCTGAGCATCGTGGGGGGAATGACGGGCATCCTGTCGGGTTTGTTCGGTGTTGGTGGAGGATTTGTCATCGTCCCTGCACTCGTGCTCTTCAGCGGAATGTCGATGCACCGGGCGGTCGGGACGTCTCTGATGGTGATTTCCCTGGTCAGTCTCTCAGGAATCGTGTCGCTTGTGCAGTCGGGACAGCAGATCTCCTGGGTGCTGACCGGGCTGTTCATTACGGGCGGACTGATTGGACTGCTGGCAGGGCAGTTGATTGGACATCGGTTGTCGGAGAAGTCCCTGCAGAGAACATTCTCGATCGCGATTCTCGTGGTCGCGGTGTTTGTCATTTCCAGAACAATGGTCTAGATGTGATTCTTCCTGGCCCAACTCACGAACAAACTTCTCGGCCACAAATCCTGTTCAAGCAGGAATCAGAATAACCGTCAGGCGAAATCCCGCCAGGGCGTTGTCCTGGCGGGATGTGCTGTGTTTCTTTGCGGCAGCTTCTGACATTTCTGTCTTGATCTTTTGCCTGCTGACTCGCGAGAATGGAGCTTCATTCCATTTTTGTATGTGTAGTTCAGTAAGGTTGCTTGATGTTTTGTCTTAAATGGCTCCTCTCTGCTGTGATGATCCTGTGCATCAGCAGCGCTTCCCTGATCGCGCAGCAGCCGGCATTTCTAGTCGTTGAGACCTTCCGCACGACGGATTGTCCTCCCTGCGATGCTGTGGAGACGGAATTGACGCAGATTCGCCAGCAGAATGATGTGAAGAATCTTCCGACGTATGTGCTCGTCTTCCACGCAGATCCGACTGAGTCCGGGAACGGGTTCACAAAGCCGGAGTTCACCAACCGCTTGAACGCCTACGCACAGATGCTGCAGGCCCAGCAGGTTGTGTATCCGTTGATCGTCGCGAATGGCGAACATAACATACCGGCCGAGATGGATAACAAACTTCTCGAAAAAGCAAGGCGCGATGCAAGCAAACTCGCCCCCGCTGCCAGTATCACCCTCGAAGCACGCAAGACAGGGTTCCAGGACATCATCGTCCAATACAATATCACTCCCGACCTGCGCG
>SXPC01000245.1 GCA_005778225.1 Planctomyces sp.
GCGTGTTCGAGTTCTTCGAGGATCAGCATCCCGGCCCCTTCGCCGAGGACGAAGCCATCGCGGTCAGCGTCGAATGGACGAGAAGCTCGTGTCGGGTCCGTGTTACGAGTCGACAGGGCCGTCAACAGGTTGAACCCGGTGAGACCGAACGGGTGAATCATGCTGTGAGCACCGCCCGAGAGCATGATGTCAGCATCGCCGCGTCGAATGAGCTCAGCGGCTTCACCGATGGCCTGACTGGATGCCGCACAGGCGGTCAGACAGTTGAGATTTGGGCCCTGGGCGTTGAACCGGCTGGCCAGGTGACCGGCTGGCATGTTCGGCTCTTGTTCGAGTTCTGCCCGTGGGTTGAGTGTACGCAGGCTGGCGGTTGTGAACTTCTCGAGGTTGACTCGTCCATCTTGCTCTGCATCGGCGATCAACTTCATGAACAGCGGGAAATCCTGCTGTCCTTCACCGGCTCCGAGATAAACCCCAAACAAGCCAGGATCGAAATCGATCTGATCGATTCCTGAGTCTTTGACGGCCTGAGTAGCAGCAGCGATGGCAAAGCGGATATTGCGACCAGCGTGTTCAAAACGCTTGGTGTCTTTGACGTAGTCGCCGAAGTTAAAGCCATGAATCTCGGCGGCAAAGGTGGTCGGAAAGTTGGAGGCATCAAAGTACTTGATCGAACCGACGCCACTTTTGCTCTCCATGAGTGATTTCCACATGGATTCCGCAGTCAGCCCCACAGGAGTGACACAACCCAGACCGGTGACAACAACTCGACGTCGTATCATCATAAAACCTTGTATTGCAGAAAATCGAAATCCGCGGGACCGACGTCAGGCAGAGAAAAATTGCGCCGTCGCGAATGTGAGCATTGCTCACTTGTTAAGTCGCCCGCAAACACGAGAAATGACAGACGTCATCTTATTCCGAATGAACGATTTGGAAAAGATGAAGACCATCCGGCCCGGACAAATTGCCTGTTTCGCCCAGTTTTAACCCGAGCAAATGGTCCGGTCAGGAAGGTTGAAACTGCTGCTGGACTTTGCCGACTTTGAGAATCGAGGCAAGACCTGATGTCGCGAAGGCATTGACACTGCTCCCATTTTCACCAGCGGGGGCTTCCAGGAAGGCAAAACAGATTTCGCCTTCGCAAATCAGTCGCTCGCCGATGTAGCCTTTGCACTCGACGATGCCGCCCTCGGTGGTTTCCTGCATCATCGTCACGTGATAGCGAATGGTATCACCAGGGGTTGCGAAGCCGTGGAAGGTGATCTTGGGGAGTTTCGCCAGGACGACCATCTTCTGGAAATCACTGGCTTCTGCGAGCAGAATTCCGCCAGTTTGAGCCATCCCTTCAATCATCAGGCTGGCAGGCATCACCGGACAGCCAGGGACGTGATCGTGAATGTGCTCTTCGGACAGCGAAACATTTTTGACGCTGACAGCATGTTTGCCACGTTCAAACTCAACGAAACGATCGATCCAGAACCAACGCATGGAGAAACTCTTGAACTAGAAGCGAAGTAAAGCGATGAATCTGCCCGTGGATTCAGTTCGAAAGAGCGTCAGAGAACGCAAATGAAAAAGCAAAAGGCACAGGGGGTTCACACCCCCCGCTCGCCGGCAATCCAATTACTTACCGAGCTTGTTCTGCAGGTATTTGCAGATCATTTCGACGGTGAACAGGCCACTGATTTTGTCGACGCGTGGATCCTTGGCAAAGGTCGCAACGTCAGCATGTGGCATGCGGGTCTTGAGTTCTTCGAGACCTTTAGGAGTGATCACGCCATCAGCGACAAGAGAGGTGTCCGCTGCGTCAACTTCAGGGAAGAGTTCGCCGCGTGGGATCTTGATGTCGAATGACTTCTCGAGACGGAAGACGATATCAAGGAAGTCGATTGATTCGGCTCCCAGATCGCCCATCAGAGTCGCCTGTGGAGTGACTTCATCATCATCAACCCCGAGCGCATCAACGAGAATGTCTTTCACCTTGGCGAAAATTTCTTCAGACACAGCCATGAAAAAGAGTCCTTTGGAACAAACGATAAGACGGTTCTTTTTACCCAGCCGAACCGTTCAAGCTTCTAGTTTGGATTCTCTGCGAAATGACCCTTTCAGGTCGGCAAAGATTAAACAGCGATCATAATGCGAAATTGCAGCAGAGGGAAGTCACAGCGAGGTTTACGTCGACGGCGCCCATCCAGACTAGCCGATGAGACTAGTCGTTTCAAGACGCCGCTTTACAGATTGTCCACGACAAGGATGTCCAGAAAGTATCCAGCTAACCAGATCTTAAGTGTTTATCAAATCAAGACTTAGATCCCACCGAGGGTCAAACCACCATCGACCTTGAGGACTTGACCGGTGACATAACCCGATTCCTTAGCAGCCAGGAACAGGGTCGCGTTGGCGATATCTTCTGGCTTGCCGAGGCGTCGAGCGGGGATACGCTTCTTGATTTCGTCTTCGGCAGCGTTGCGGACAGCGGCGGTCATGTCAGTTTCGATGAAGCCCGGAGCAACGGCGTTGACAGTGATATTACGTCGAGCCAGTTCGGTCGCCATGCAGCGAGTAAAGCCCTGTATCCCCCCCTTACTGGCGGCGTAGTTGGCTTGGCCAGCGTTGGCGAATTCCGCAGCGACACTGGACATATTGACGATGCGACCATAACGCTGAGACATCATCGGACGTGTCACAGCCTGGCAGAAGTTGAAGACGCTCGTCAGATTGGTCGCGATGACAGCGTTCCAGTCTTCAAAGGTCATGGTGGCAAGCAGACCGTCTTTGATGATCCCGGCGTTGTTGACGAGCACGTCAAGACGTCCCCATTCGCCGACGAGTTTCTCGACAAGAGCATCGACAGCGACCTTGTCAGCGACGTCGCATTGATAGGCAGAGACTTTCTTACCCTTGTCGGTCAGTTCTTTCACAACAGCATCTGCGGCAGCAGAGTTGGAGTTGTAAACGAAGCCGACGGTGGCGCCAGCGTTGGCGAATGCTTCGACGATACTGCGACCGATACCGCGGCTACCGCCCGTCACAAGTACGAATTGACCTTCAAAGTTCATGAGTCGATGTTCCCTTAACAGGCAAGAAAAAGTGTCTGTGACAAACGCCCAATTCATTTGAGCGGTCACCTGTCTGGCGTTTTTGAGTCTGCGATCAGGTGGAGACGGCGGAAAGTGGCTTGTGTTGGAGAAGACCGAAGAGTTGCTTGTAGTGCGCGACGATCTGTTCGTCTTCGGCTGCGGAACCAGGATTGGTGTCTTGCAGGTTGAACTGAATCAGCGACAAGCGAGCATTGCAGCAGGACTTGCCGTCGATGAATCCTTCGCATTTGAAGGTCCAGACATTGCCTTCACTTTGATGGACCGTGCTCTCGATCGAGAGGGTCTGCCCCGGTGCGACGAACCCTTTGTAGCGGACGGCTTTGGCTTCTTTGAATAGGACCATGCTGTGAGCAAAGTCACTGTTGACCCGCATCAGCCAGGCGCTGGTCTGGATCATTGATTCCAGGATGAGAACTCCCGGCATGACGGGAAAACCTGGAAAGTGGTCAGCCAGATACTCTTCCGCCATGCTGAGTTTTTTCTCAGCGCAGATCTTGTTCTGTTCAATGCTGGTGATACGGTCGAGCAGGACGAATCTCAAATCGGCACGTCTTTCCGGTCTCTGCGAGGGATTCAGAGCAACAGCTCGAGATTCGGGCCACCGTCTCGAAACGGCGCGCGGGAATGTGCTCTGAAAATTCGGACAAGCGGACCACTATAAGAGGTTTTTTCAGACGAAACAAGCAACCCGATCCCTACGATTACGATACAGACGAACACAAAAAAGACGCCGCCAGTGAGGGCGACGTCTTTCGGGGGGTTCTTCAGAAGCCAATCAAGGCGGACTACTTCAGATCGATCGGATCCGGAACGGCTGTGATCTGGTGAGTAAAGCCGTCGAGGTTTTCTTCTGGCATGGGAGTCAGAGGCATCTCGACTCGGCTGCGGGTGACTGGGATGTAACCTTCGTTGCTGTTGCTCTCAGCGACCATTTCTTCGTTGGCCTGAGCTCGTTGACGCAGCATGTTGTGAGCGACTTCACGCATTTCAGAAGCGTTCAGGCGTCGCAGCTGGGTCATTTCGAGCAGAGGACGAATTGTTCTCATCGCCTGATTGACGGCAGGCTCAAGAGCGGCGATGTCGATCATCTCGCGACGGATCCGCTCGATTTCAGCAATCTGCTGGCCCATCAGGTCCTGGAAGTCGGTCATTGTTTCCAGGGTTTCGAGGGCGTTGTAAAGGGTCTCGCTTTGGCCGACGAGCTTGTTCTGGAGGCGAACAAGGCTGTCTGCCTGGGTCGTGGCTTCTTCTGTCGCTGACTGGCTGGCGATGATCGAAGCATGCAGGTTGTTCATCTGAGACAGAGATTTCTCAGCTGAGGTGACGTTGGTTTCTTCGCTGACCAGGCCGTTCGAGAGAGTCGTCAGGCGGTTGGCAACCGACTGAGCAGAATCGACATCCTGGCTGAGAGTGACGACGGTCGTCTTTACCTTCTGCAGATCGGCGAGCTTTTGTTGCATCGCGTCGAGGTCGGTTGAAACACTGGCCAGTTCGTTCGCAAATGTCTCGTTTTCCGAGGCAAACTGCTGGAGGTCGGCGATGAGAAGGCGAGTCTTGTTCAGACGGGCTGACTCGACGATGACCTGCTCGCGAAGGTTAGCGATGTTGGCCAGACCATTCTGGGCAGAAGGAAGGTGGGTGGCTTCGTCTTCGAGGTGGATGCGCAGATCGCGGATTTCCTGCAGTGATTTTTCTGCTCGTTGGACAGCATAAGACTGCTGATTCAGGGCAGAAAGGAGGTCGTTGGTCTTCCAGGCGTTTTGTCTGGAACCAGACAACTCGAGCATGTCGGCGTCGATGCGGTTGACCTGTGTCTTCAGTTGAGAGACTTCGCTGATCACGGGACGGGCAACGAACAGGTACATCCCGGCGATTCCCAGAATCCACACGAGCGCCACATTGAGGAAATCACGCAAACCGAAATGGTCGTTTTCTAATGGCTGAGGCACGTCTTGGTCATGGAATGAAGTCATCACGTTCGGAACCCCCGATTTATTTTTATGGGCTAATTGGAAAAAACTGTACTTCGCCTGAAGTCAGAATGAATCTGGAGATAGCCCAGGTGGAAAAGCTGTCAAACTTGCTGTCGTTGACCTGGAATCGCCAGTATTCATGGCTTTTCTAGTATCGCCAGTTTGACAAGCGCGACTTTGTGGGTTGGAGAACTTTCGCCGGGGAATTCACAAAGGGACTTTGGCGCACAGCTAAATTGCGCAGATTCTGCTGCGAATGATGAAAATCGATTCGAGAGGCAAAGAATCTCTCAAGCGGTCCTGACATCCCAGTCAGACTGAAAGATGCGTCAATAACAGGGAAATCACTTGATGTGTCCCTTCCAGCTGACGACAAAGACGCTGCTCGGCTTCGTATGTGGCAAACCGATGATGAAGCCTTGCCACCACTTCTCCTTGAGAGGCGATCGCGATAAATGCGTTGCCTTCGCGTGGATCTTCCGAGGGTCCGAGGTGCCCCGTGATCGATGCCGCGAGCGTCGCAGTTGGGGTTTTGTGCAATGCTGACAGTGACATCGCGTCAGCGACTTCCTGGCTGACGACGTTGTATTTCTTGATCTCTGCAGCCGGAATCTCGAGCCACTGCGTTTTGATCGGCGTCTGATAAGTGACGAGCGAACCGCAGAAGACTTCTGAGATCCCACTTAGCTGAGTCAGCGATGCTGCGATCAATCCGCCGGTACAGCTTTCTGCCAGGACCAACTGATGGCCGGTTGTACGAAGTGCCGCCTGCAGGCGGACGCTGGCTTGATGAATCGCGTTTCGGAGTTCCTCAGCGGTTCGCATTATGACTTACTTCTTCGGAGTCGACTGACGGGACGCGGGCGGGCTGGTCAGGCGGTCGATGGCGAAACTCATGACAATCAAGATGAGAACGTAAGCGACCTGTGCTTTGAAAGCGAACAGCAACCAGAAGCCAATAACCGTCATAATGACGTAACGCCAGGTGAGTCGACAAAACCAGTTGAAGACAGGCTCGGTCATGCCGAACCAGACACAAAACAGAAACATCGACGCTCGGAACACCCCTGCGACCTGATTCATGTCTGTCCGCATCAGTGACATAAATATCACGAGCCCAATCGACCCCAGCCAGCAATACATGGCACGCCGACGGAAGGCCTCATACTCTTCCGAGCCACGCTTCTGCAGCCAGCCGCTATCCGGGCGAGGTTTCGGGGGATCGGTCTGGGAAGGGAGGTTCATTAATTATGGCTATTTGTAAAACGCAGAAATAAGACTGGAACACAGAGCACGCGGAGTGGAGCAGAGGTCGCGGAGGAAATTCAGAATTTACAACGCAAAGACGCAGAGGCGCAAAACACGAGGACTTACGATCACATTGTTTCCACTTTGCGTCTTCGCGCCTTTGCGTTAACTGTTTGCCTCCTCAGCGATCTTTGCTCCCCTCCGCGTCCTCTGCGTTCCAGTCTGCTGCCTGAAAGATCGAGAGCTTGGTTGACTCGCGAAAGGCAAGTTTCGGATAATCGGACGATCAAACTCAATATCATAGGCAGTCTGACGAACGTCAACAATCGACACCACCACAACGACGCACCTCGAAATATCGCCCCCTTATGACCACGACTTCCTTTCCGCAGTTGCTGGCGTCACTCCTGGAACTGCCCGGCGATATCAAAGAACTGTCCAGCCAGACTCAGTCTCTCGACATTCTCCCGCTGTCAGAACGCAGCTGGTTTCAGCTGTTCGAACACAAGATTCTGCCACAGACGGAACATGCGGATTCGCTGATCGTCTCGGTTGTCGGCGGGACAAATATTGGCAAGACTGCGATTTTCAATCACCTCGCAGGACGTCCGGTCAATCAGGTGAGCCCATTCGCGTCTGGCACAAAGCATCCCGTCTGCCTGACTCCCACACGGTTTGATGAAGCGACCTTGAAGGAACTCTTTGGCGATTTTACGTTGGCTCCACTGTCGAACAATCAGCAGTCTTTGGAAGAATCGTCTACAGACTATCTGTATTACATCGCAGAGGAAAACGCCCCGGAAAACCTGCTGCTGCTCGACACGCCTGATATTGATAGCGATGCGAAGGTCAACTGGGCACGAGCGGAGAAGATCTGCCAGTCGTCGGATGTCTTGATCGGCGTGCTGACCCAACAGAAGTACA
>SXPC01000246.1 GCA_005778225.1 Planctomyces sp.
GGCGACGGAGTCGAGTAAACCCTCGTCCATGTTGACGTCGATGACGTTGGCGCCCCCTTCGATCTGCTCTCGGGCGATGCTGAGGGCTTCGTCGTACTTCTCCTCACGGATCAATCGGGCGAACTTGCGCGAGCCGGTGACGTTGGTCCGTTCGCCGATCATGATGAAGTTTGACTCGGGACGGATCTCCAGACGCTCAAGACCAGAGTAGTTCGAGTAATGAGGTTTGCTGACCTTCTTGCGAGAAGGCATCCCCTCGACGGCTTCGGCGATCTTGCGGATGTAGTCGGGGGTGGTGCCGCAGCAGCCGCCGACGATATTGACCCAGCCATTCTCTGCGTATTCGCGGATGACCTGAGAGAACTCGGTCGGATTCGAATCGAAGCCACCCATCCCGTCAGGCATCCCGGCGTTGGGGTAACAGCTGAGATAACAATCGACGAGTCCCGACATCGACTCGACGAACGGCCTCATCTGCTTGGGGCCGAGGGCACAGTTGAGGCCGATGCTGAAGAGCGGGAAGTGAGAGACCGAGGTATAAAACGCTTCGACAGTTTGGGCTGTCAGAGAGCGGCCAGTGTCGAAGATTGTCCCCGAAACCATGACCGGGACGCTGCGTCCCTTCTCTTCGAAGACCTGACGGATGGCGAACAGGCAGGACTTCATATTGAGCGTATCGAAGCTCGTCTCGGGGAGCAGAATATCGACGCCGCCATCCATCATGCCGCGGATTTGCTCGGCGTACGAGGAGACCATCTGCTCAAAGCTGACGGGACGAACGCCCGGGTTATCGGCGTTCATGGAAAGCAGAACCTTTGTCGGTCCGATACTCCCCGCGACGAAGCGAGGCTTCCCGGGGGTCAGCTTCGTCATCGCGGCGGCCTCCCGCTTGGCGATTTCGACGGCGGTTTTATTGACTTCGTATGTCAGGTCGGCGAGCTGGAATTCTTCCATCGTCAGCACGTTGCCGTTGAACGTGTTGGTCTCGATGATGTCGGAGCCGGCTTCCAGGTACGTGCGGTGGATCTTCGCGATCATTTCGGGCTGAGTCAGGTTCAGCACGTCGACGTTATTCTTCAGGTCGACGGGATGCGATTTGAAACGCTGGGCGCGGTAATCTTCTTCGGTCGGTTTGTAACTCATGATCAACGAGCCCATGGACCCATCGAGCAGGAGAATCCGTTCGTCGAGAATCTGTTGCAGCTGACCCAGGAGAGGAGAGGTCGAAACGTTTTGCATCTTGTCGTGGTCTCTAAATATCAAGCCCCCAGTGAAGACCGGGGGCAAATGAGATAGCAGGACGATTCAACGTCCTTCAAAGTCGGTCTGCAATACAATTTCAGACAACCGGGGCGATTCCAAGTTCGCCCAGAATTCGCTCACAGGCATGCGACTTGTTGAGCGCGTAGAAGTGAATTCCAGGCACCCCCGCCTCCATCAACTCGCGGCACTGGTCGATGGCATAGGTGACGCCGACTTCGAACTGTCCCTGGAGATCGTCCTGGACGGCTTCGAGCTTCGTAGCGAGTTCGATCGGAATCACCGAGCCACACATCGCAGTGATGCGTTTGATACGAGCAAATTCCGTGATTGGCATGATCCCCGGAACGATCGGAATTGTGATCCCAACCTGCTCGCAACGATCGCGGAAACGGAGGAACGATTCATTGCTGAAGAACAGCTGGGTGAAGGCCGCATCAGCACCGGCGTCAATCTTCTGCTTGAGGTATTTGAGGTCGGTGTCAGCACAGGTCGCTTCGGGGTGTTTTTCAGGATAGGCGGCAACGCCGATTCCCATGTCTGAGAAATGCTCGCGGATCATGGCAACCAGTTCATTCGCGTTGCCCAGGCCGTTTTCAACCTTCTGAAACGACTCCGAACCTTTCGGCGCGTCGCCACGGAGGGCCATGATGTTATTGACACCAGCAGCACGGGCCTTGGTGATCCAGTCGATCAGGTCCTGTCGTGTCGAGCCGACACAGGTCAGGTGAGCCATGACCGGTGTGTTGTATTCGTCCTGAATCCGTTGGCACAGTTCGAGGGTCCGGGCCTGCGTACTGCCGCCGGCGCCGTAGGTACAAGAAATAAAGCCGGGCTTATACGGCGCCAGCTGGCTGAGGGTCTCAAAGAGACTGGCATCCCCGTCAGCGTTCTTAGGCGGGAAGATTTCGATTGAGATGTTAAATGGGTTAGATTTGAGAATCGATTTGAGCGACATATTTGACCTGAGAAACTGGTCTCCCGTTGGAACGGGAGCGGGGCAGATTAAGGGTGGTGTTGCTTGTGAAATGACAGCGACCAGCCTTCGTCGGCGACACGATCATCAACATCGTGAACGACGATCAGCGGCGAAGTGTAACATGTTCACATTATGGATTCTACGTTCCATCAGACCTCGTCGGCAAATCGACTTGGCCGTGTCTGGCTGTAGACGGCCAGACCGTAAATTGGAAATTTCTTAAACAGAGCCAGTGAAAATTCGTACGAGTTTGCGGATAAGGGCTTCTGGATCGCCAGTGAAGCATTCAGAAGACTGTTGTTGTCTGTTCAGTTTCAGAGCGAATTTCGATTGAAGTTCGGCCTGAATTTCACTATGACTTTACCTTGCGGACCGTCGCATATCGAAGTCGTGATCGACTTTACGTCCAACTGCCCAGACAAAAAATTATCTGTTTGGCGTTCGCACATTCATACGACCCCGCTTCCCTTTCTTTCAAGGACTGATCACTGATGTCGTCTGCATCCGCACCTGTCGAAATTCTTCCGTACAAAGTCGCGAACATGAACCTGGCCGAATTCGGCCGCAAGCAGATCGAACTGGCTGAAAACGAAATGCCAGGTTTGATGTCGATCCGCAACAAGCACAAAGCAGATAAGCCGCTGGCGGGTGCCCGTATCGCCGGGTGTCTTCACATGACTGTCCAGACCGCCGTGCTGATCGAAACTCTGATCGACCTGGGCGCCAAGGTCCGCTGGTCGAGCTGTAACATTTTCTCAACTCAAGACGAAGCCGCTGCAGCGATCGCCGCTGCTGGCA
>SXPC01000247.1 GCA_005778225.1 Planctomyces sp.
CACGGCAGTGGTATCTCGGCTTTTGTGAATTGCTGAATGAACTGCACGAAGAACTTGAAGGGCGTCCTGACTTGCGGCTTTGCCAGTCCGCACGGGAGATCATCGAGCTGTTCGACAAGACGGTCTGCCACGAGCGTTGTCAGAAGGCGGGGATTCCGGTCCCGCAAGCGATTGACTCCATCAGCTGCTTCGAGGAACTGGCCGAACGCATGACCTCACTGGGGATGTCGCGTGTTTTCGTCAAACTGGCGCATGGCTCTTCAGCCAGTGGTGTCGTGGCTCTATTGCGGACGCGTAGTGGTTGGGCGGCGACCACCTCTGCAGAACTCTGTCACCACGGTGGAGAACTTCGCGTCTACAACTCGTTGAAAATTCGAAGCTACACGGCCCCGTTAGAAGTTGACGCACTGATCAACTGGCTGATTCCACACAGGGTTCACATCGAACAGTGGCTGCCGCGAGCGACGACAAATTGTGTACCGTTCGACACTCGTGTGGTGGTCATTGACGGCAAGCCCTCGCACATTGTGGTGCGGACCAGTAAGTCTCCGATGACCAATCTGCATCTTGGCAACCGGCGCGGTCATTGGGACGAAGTGCGTCAGCGACTCTCTCCACTAAAGTGGGCTGAGTTCGAGGAGACTTGCCGACAAGCAGCTGCTTGTTACCCGAATGCCATGCATCTCGGTCTCGACATCCTTTGGTCACCCGGATTTCGGAAACACGTCTTGCTTGAGATCAACGCCTTCGGAGATCTGCTGCCGAATGTCCTTGTCGACGGCTACGATACCTACCAGGCACAAATACTTTCGCGACTGGCAAAATGCGATGATTGCTGATGCTGCCTTAAGATAGAGAAGGACGTTTTTGAGCTTCCCTCATCGCTCCTCACGCAATTGGGTAGGTAAAAGGTAGAGTCACTGAACATGCTTATTTCCAGATCGTACACATGAGGCATATCTGCGGTCATTGACCAGCTGGAATGCCCGGAGGGCCTAGCGTCTCGGATTCTCCGCTGAGTAAAGCCCGACCAGTCTCGCCACCAGGATCGCCAGATAAAATGTCCCGACCGTTGATTCGACGATCGCCATCATCCTCGCGATATTCGAAGCAGGCATGATGTCGCCAAAGTCAAACGTCGTGAGCATCTGCAGGCTGAAGTATAAAGAGGTGAAGCCTTCCATCGGCATCTGTCCGGGATAAGGCGGACTAAAGACGACGGCAGCCGGGTTCACGTTCACCAGCAGCTCATACAGAATCGCGAACACCATTCCAAACAACAGATAAACGCAAATCGCTGCGTAGAGCACTTCCGAGTTGACGGTTGTCGTTCTCATCACGAACAGAAACAGCTGCCCGATCACGAACCCGACAAAAAAGGCACTCCCGACCAGCGTCAGCACACCAGGAATAGTCTCCGGGAAAAAATGCGTTAACCACTGACAAAGCAGTGTCGGGAAAGCGATCACCATCGCCATTACTTGCGTTCGACGCTTGGCGCCGACGGCATTGATCCCTGCAATCAGCACAAGGCTCAGCAGAATCTCTTCGAGAACACCTCCAAAAGAGACAAAAGAAACAAATGGCAGACTGACAAACATCAGAACAATCGCAGCCAACAGATGTGCCACCGAGAAACGATAACGCCCCTCAATCAGCAGCCGACGTCGTCGTTTATGTTCTTCCATACGAGAATCGAGACCTCTATCTTAACATGACCACCCAAAGGATTGGGAATTCGTCAGCTCTGAATCTGCACCAAGCTCTTCGGCAAATACCCTGTTCGAACTTTCTTAGAATTGACACTGAGTCCAAATCAGCAGAAAAGCAAGCCGTCGAAAATAACCGCGTGTTCGCGGTCAGTTGTTAGACCTCAGGTGATGGAATTTACAAGACGGTCTCGCAGAAATTGCACAGCATGTTTTGCGTAAAATATAAGTGCATGCAATCAGGCAGTTTGCGATCTTTCGCTAGGCATGGGATCGCATCTTCTTTGTGTGCGGTGCAGCCATTCATTCAAATACGCTGATCCTAAAGAGCATTCTTGCGAGCATCATGTGAAATGATCGGGGAGACCTTGAAAATGTTTTGTGCGGATAAAAATAGCTTATGACACACATTGTAAGCATGAGGTGACCGGTTTATGCAAATAGTTGCCAGCGGTGCAATTGTGAGATTGCACCAAATCGAATAAGATCGACTGCGTTGACTTGTTACCGAATTGCCGAAACGATGCTTCTCATGATGAAGAACGGAAGATGGCAGAATACTTTCCCATCCTGATCTACTTAGTAGCGGTCATTGGATTCGCGGCTGTCAGCCTGATCATGCCGCACCTTGTTGCTCCCCGCAAATCAACTCCCGTCAAAGACATGCCCTATGAATCGGGCATGGATGTGCACGAGGATGCTCGTCAGCCTTTGGACGTCAAGTTTTACTTGATGGCGATTCTGTTTCTGGTCTTCGATGTTGAGCTTCTGTTCCTTTACCCTTGGGCGGTCTCGCTAAAGGGGGAAGGCGGAGTTCCGGTTGATCATCGTGGCCCGGTGTTTGTTGTGATGATGGTTTTCATCTCGACACTGGGTCTTGCGTATGTCTACGCATGGAAAAAGGGCGTGTTTGAATGGCGGCCGAAATAGATCGTACTCAAGATCAAATCCAGGAAGGGGTCATCTGGACGCAGCTTGATGCGGCTGCCAGTTGGGCTCGTAAGAACAGTCTGTGGCCAATGCCATTTGCCACGGCCTGCTGTGGTATTGAATTGATGGCAACAGCAGCCAGCCGACACGATCTGTCTCGCTTTGGCTCTGAAGTCATGCGATTCACCCCGCGTCAATGCGATCTGATGATCGTGGCTGGCCGTGTCGTGATGAAGATGCTGCCCGTTCTGCAGCGGATCTGGCAGCAAATGCCCGAACCGAAGTGGTGTATCTCGATGGGAGCCTGTGCCTGCAGCGGCGGGGTATTTGATACCTACGCTGTTGTTCAGGGCGTTGATCGGTTTCTTCCGGTCGATATTTACATCCCAGGTTGCCCACCTCGCCCGGAACAGTTGATCAAAGCCATCATCGATCTGCAGGAAAAAATTCAGCAGACAGGAACAGTTGGCGGGCGTGAATTCGCCAGTAGAATGCGAGCCGAAGGGCCGGGTCGATTCGATACGCAAGAGGTCATCCGGATGCGTGAACGCGTTCCGCTGAAGCTTCAACTGCCGGTCTATGACCCCAAGCACTGATTCCGGCCGACTCAATTCCACTGCCATTGATCACAGCAAAAAACGCCGTAAAACACAGTAAAAGCGACTGAATGACACCTGAGACGACAACTCCCGTGGACTCCCCGTTCGCTGAAATCGATGCCGGGTTGCAATCGTATTCACATACGTGGCAAGTCTTTCATGGCCAGAAGAAACTGATCGTTTCTGCCGGCGATCTGTATAACGTCATGGGCCAGCTGAAAACGGCCTTCGGATTTTCGATGCTGGTCGACGTCACTGCGGTCGATTTCCTGGAGTATGCCGGCGCCAAAGACCGCTTTGAAGTTGTGTATCAACTGCTTGACGTGGAAATCGGAACACGTCTGACGGTCTCTGTTTTCCTGAACGAGCCATCGCTGACATTGCCGTCCATGTATCCACTCTGGACCTCAGCCGACTGGATGGAACGCGAAACTTACGACATGTACGGAATTGTCTTTGAAGGCCACCCCAACTTCAAACGCCTGCTGCTCCCCGAGGAATTCACCTCGTTTCCATTGCGTAAAGACTATCCCGTCCAGGGACGTGGCGAGCGTCACAACTTCCCAGTTCTGACCCGGGCGGAGAGCTGATCATGCCACTACAACTCAGTGAACCCGATGCCGATTCCATGGGCCGCCGTGAAGGGATCTGGACCCTTAACTTCGGTCCTCAGCACCCTGCGACTCACACGACGCTGCGTCTGTCTTTGACGCTGGACGGTGAAGAGATCGTCCAGGGGATTCCCGACATTGGCTACCTGCACAGCGGCTTCGAGAAGCTGGGCGAAGTTCTCGACTTCAACCAGTATGTCACCATTGTCGACCGGATGAATTACATTTCTCCGCTTGCCAACGAGATCGCATGGCACCATGCGGTGGAGAAACTCCTCGATATCGAACTGACACCGCGGACGAAGTATCTGCGAACCATCTTCGCCGAACTGATGCGTCTCCACGATCACCTGCTGTGCGTCGGAGCCTGTATTCTCGACCTCGGCGGTGCGACGGCGTTCATGTACATGTTCAATGAACGTGAGCGTATCTACGAAATCTGCGAGAAGGCGTCTGGTCAGCGGTTCCACACCAGCTTCACCCGCGTCGGCGGCTTGCTGTTTGATGTCGAGGCGGACTGCCTGAAGATGATCCGCAACTTTGTCGACACGTTTGAAAAGACGTATGTCGATGTCGATCGCCTCGTGACGAAGAACCGCATCTTTATCGAACGAACGCAGGGTGTCGGCATCCTGACCAAAGAACAAGCCATCAGCGGGGGGGCGACTGGCCCGATTGCTCGCGCCAGCGGCGTCACGCGTGACCTGCGTCGCGATGAGCCTTATCTTGCGTACAACGATCTCGACTTCGATGTGATCTGTGCATCGGCAGGGGACTGCTTTTCCCGCTATCAGGTCCGCATGCTCGAGATGAAAGAATCGATCAAGATCATCCGTCAGGCCTTGGACAAACTTCCTGCAGGTCCGATCTATCCGCCGGGGAGTGGTAAGGAAGTCCTGCCAGACAAGTCTCAGGTCTATCGCAGTATCGAAGGTCTGATTCACCACTTCGAAACGATCATGCCGAACCGTCAGCCCAAAGTCGACAAAGGCGGGTTGTACGCTGCGACCGAGTCTCCTAACGGAGAACTGGGATTCTACATTGTCTCCGACGGGACATACCGGGCCTATCGTGCCCGGACCCGTCCGCCGTCCCTGATTCACTTCGCGCTGTTCCCGCTCATGATTCGCGGCTGTACGCTCAGCGACGTGGTGGCGGTGCTGGGAAGTCTCAATATTATTGCCGCGGAGTTGGATCGATGAGTGCGCTCTCTCCTGAAATTCGTGAGAAGATCATCAGCTATTACGGGCGATACCCGAATAAGCAGGCGATCACACTGCCTGCTTTGCACATGGTGCAGGAAGCCTACAACTGCGTCTCTCGCGAAGCGATCAACGAAATCGCTGACTTGCTCGAACTGAATCCGACTCAGGTCGTCGACACGATGACGTTCTACGGCTTCTTCCGTGACGAACATCATCCACTCGGTAAAAAGCGAGTCTGGGTCTGTCGCTCGCTGTCCTGCATGCTTCGGGGTGGTGATGAACTTCTGGCAGAAGTCTGCGACCGCCTACACCTGCGACCGGGCCAGACGACTCCCGATGGCGAAATGACTCTCGAACTCGCGGAGTGTTTAGGTGCCTGCGATGGTGCCCCCTGCATTCTGATTAACGACGAACTGCAACTCAAAGTCGGCGTCGAAGAAGTCCTTGCGTTGGCCAAACCTCAAGGAGGAAGCAAGTCCTAATGAACGAGGCATTTGAACCAGTTCTTCTCAGACGACGCGGCGTTGCCGGCAGCCAGACCCTGGCCTACTACCAGCAGGATGGTGGCTATAACGGTCTGCAAAAAGCCTTGAAGATGACGCCAGCTGAGGTCATCAAGGTTGTCTCCGATTCCGGCCTGCGTGGTCGGGGTGGGGCGGGCTTCCATACCGGTTCGAAGTGGGGCTTCCTGCCGAAGAACTACGAAGGTCCGATTTACCTGTGTGTCAACGGCGATGAGAGCGAACCCGGAACCTTTAACAACCGGATTTTGATCGAAGAAGATCCGCACCAGCTGCTCGAGGGAATCGCGATCGCTTCGTATGCCACCGGTGCGTCGGTTGCCTACCTGTATCTGCGATACGAATACGGTCAGTGTTACCGAACACTCGAAAAAGCCATCGAAGAGATGTATGCCAACAACCTGTTGGGCAAGAACATTCTCG
Source organism: Planctomyces sp. (assembly GCA_005778225.1). Classification (GTDB taxonomy): domain Bacteria; phylum Planctomycetota; class Planctomycetia; order Planctomycetales; family Planctomycetaceae; genus SXPC01. The sequence goes on from SXPC01000247.1 coordinate 5,999, forward strand.
GCTCGAACTTCAGTCTCGATGTTTACCTTGTCCGCGGTGCCTGTGCCTACATCTGTGGCGAGGAAACCGGACTGATTGAAAGCCTTGAAGGCAAGCGGGCCTGGCCACGGATCAAGCCTCCGTTCCCTGCAATCGAAGGAGCGTTCCGTCGACCGACCGTCGTCAACAACATCGAAACACTCGCCTGCGTGACACACATCCTCGACAAAGGCCCGGAGTGGTTCATGTCGATGGGCGTTCCAAAGGATCCCAATAATCCACGCGACCCTGGTAGTTATGGCCCGAAGCTGTACTGCGTCAGTGGTCACGTCAATAACCCCGGCCTGTTCGAACTTCCTCTGGGTATTACTGCCCGTGAGCTGATCGAGAAACATGCTGGCGGTGTCTGGAAAGGCCGCAAAGTCAAAGCGGTCGTTCCTGGCGGGATCAGCATGGGCTTCCTCTCGGCAGACGAACTTGATACACCACTCGACTTCGCAGGCCCCGGAAAAGCCGGTTGCCTGGGACTCGGAACCGCAGCCGTCATCGTCATCGACGATCAGACGAGCATGGTCGATGTCCTTTACAACAACTGTCGCTTCTTCGCACACGAGTCATGTGGTCAATGTACCCCATGTCGCGAGGGAACAGCCTGGTCATCCAAGATTCTCCGACGTATCCGCGATGGTCACGGCAAAATGTCGGACCTCAAGACACTCGAAGATATCTCCAATACGATCGGCATCATGCCCGGTACCACCATCTGCGGACTGGCAGACGGTGCCGCGTGGCCGATCAAGAATGCCCTCAAGAAATTCCGTCCCGAATTCGAGGAATATATTTCCAAAGGTCAAAAGACCGAGATGAGAGAAGCTCTCGCCGCCCACTGATCGAGTTGCAGCCGCGATCTTTACTCACCTCAGAATCACCAGAAGGACGTCGTCGTGCCGAGTCTGTTTATCAACTCCGTTGAAATCGAAGTGCAGCCGAAGGAAAATATCGTTCAGGCGGCTCGTCGTGCCGGAGTTGAAATTCCGCATTACTGCTGGCATCCGGATCTTTCCGTCGTTGCTAGTTGCCGTATGTGCTTAGTGGAAGCAGGAACGAAGAAGGATGACGGCACGGTTGCGATGCAGCCTCGTCTCGTTCCCGCTTGCCAGACCCCGGCGACGCCAAACACCGTCGTTGTGACGGATTCGCCCAAGGTCAAGTCGTCTCAGGCCCAGACACTCGAGTACCTGCTTCTCAACCACCCGCTCGACTGCTCCATCTGCGATCAGGCCGGTGAGTGCTACCTCCAGGACTACACCTACCAGTTCGGCAAGGCCGAAAGCCGCCTCGACGAGCCTAAAGTCCAGCGACAAGACAAGTATTACATCGGCGAACAGATTGCACTGTTCACCGATCGCTGCGTCATGTGTACCCGCTGCGTCCGCTTCACTCGCGAATACAGCGGGACCGCGGAGCTGTTCGTCACGAGCCGCGGTAGCGTCGAAGAAATCGAAGTTCTCCCCGGCCAGCCATGTGACAACAAGCTCGCCGGCAATGTCGTCGACCTCTGCCCGGTCGGTGCGCTGTGCAGCAAGGACTTCCTGTACAAGAAACGTGTCTGGTGGCTGAAGAGTGCCGACAGCGTCTGTCAGCTCTGCAGCACTGGTTGCAGCATCACGGTCGATCAAAGCGAAAGCAAAGTCGAACGGGTCCGCCCACGCGAGAACCCGCAAGCTCAAGGCAGCTTCATGTGCGACGACGGCCGCTTCGGCTGGAAGTTCGCACATAGCGAAAACCGGATTCGAGCCCCTCGCATTGGCCGGGCCTCCCATGGTCAAGTCGCCTCTCCTCAACTGACCACTATCGGAGCTCCAACCAACGCTGTCGAACAATACTCGATGTCGGTGAATCAAAGCACTCCGTTGGCGACAGCAACCGTCTCTGACCTGACGTTCGCAGATCCCTGGCCGGGTTTGATCAATCACCTGCAATCAGTTTTGAAGCAATCCGCTCAGGATCATCCGACCAAGACGCTCGCTGTCTTCTCGCCGTTCATGACCTGCGAAGAAGCCTACCTGCTGGCGGATTATCTCAAGAAGACGAATCCAAAAATCACGCTGGCGATGGGGCCTGTTCCTGTCGTTGGTGAAGACGATACCTATCCCAAAGGCCCGAAGGGTCAATCGCCTGCTGCCGAGAAAACTCGCTTTACTATTCGTGCCGAAAAAGCACCGAACCGACTCGGCGTCGAAGCCGTGCTCCAGCACTTCCAGAAGTCGATTGTCAACGATGAGCAATGGCTCTCATCGATGGAACTGAATCCTTTCGAGACCGTCCTCGTCGTCGGCAACTCTCCAGCCGAATGGCTGAATGATGAGACTGTCAGCAAACTCCGACGTGCGGGTAAGCTGATCGTTGTCGACATTCTCGAAAACAATCTGACTCACGCCGCTGACGTGGTGATTCCGGGCGTCTCCTTCGTTGAAAAAGAAGGGACTGTCGTCAACCATGCTGGTTTGGCTCAAACCTTCCATCCTGCGATTCGTTGTTCCGATGGAACACGTCCTGATGTGAGAACCTACATGGAATTGAGCGGACGCTCGGGCCTGTACCATGGACCAACGATCCGTGCAGAAATGGCGAGTGTCATCCCGGCGTTTGCAGCCTTTGAAACCGGGGAACTGGGCGAACTCGGAAAGCGAGTGTTCTCATGACAATCGATTGGAATTTCCTCTGGCCTCTCGGCGCAGCGATGGTGATCGTCCTCGGATTCGTTCCGGTGGCAGGTCTCTATATGACATTCATCGAGCGCAAGCTCGCTGCTTACGTGCAGGACCGCGTCGGGCCAAACCGCGTCGGACCGCTCGGCTTGTTTCAGTCGATCGCAGACGGGATCAAGATCTTCCTCAAAGAGCAGGTTATCCCGTCACACGTTCACAAGTCGGTCTACCTGTTCGCTCCGACAATCGGACTGATGTGTGCGATGCTATCCATCGCTGTCGTTCCCTACGGTCCAGCCAACGCAGAGCCAGGCCCAGGTTTCCGCGCGATTATTGCCCCGGGGGTTGATATCGGAATCCTCTTCCTGCTGGCGATCTCCAGTCTTTCCGCCTACGGGATCATCCTCGGCGGTTGGGCCTCGAACAACAAATACAGCCTCTTCGGTGCCACCCGTGCTTGTGCCCAGTTCATCAGCTACGAGATTCCGATCGGCTTGTCACTGCTGGGGATCATTGCGATGACCGGCAGCCTGAATATCGAGAAACTCGTCGCGGCTCAAGGTGACGGGATCGTCAACTGGAACTTCTGGTGGCAGCCACTGGCGGCCTTGATCTTCTTCGTTGCTGCACTCGCGGAATCGAACAGACTTCCTTTCGACCTTTCAGAGTGTGAACAGGAACTCGTCGGCGGTTTCCACACGGAATACAGCGGGATCAAGTTCGTGCTGTTTGCACTTGCGGAATACACTCACCTCGTCACCGTCAGCTTCCTGACCGTTCTGCTCTTCTTCGGCGGCTGGCATTTCCCCGGTTTGACTGGCCCTGTTGACGCAACGGTCGCGGGCTTCCTGATTCGCTGGGTAGTCCTCGCGGTCAAAGTCTCGCTGGTGGTGGCCTTCATCATGCAGCTTCGCTGGACGCTGCCTCGTTTCCGTTACGATCAGCTCATGGGACTGGCCTGGAAGGGTCTGATTCCACTGGGCATTCTGAACCTGCTGGGACTGGTGATTGTTCTGACCTTCGACGCCTCACGCTGGTGGATGACGATTCTGTCGGTCGCGATCCTCGTGTTAAGCGGCATGGCCAATGTCACCATGGCACAAAAACGCATTCAACGCAAAGCAGCCTCTCGCATGGCGATGGAGACTCAATACTCATGACGACCGAGAACAAGAAAAAGACGGTCCGGTTCGCTGAGCCTCCGAAAATCGGCTTGAGCGAAGCTCTGTACTTGCCTGCTATCGCAGCGGGAATCGCGACGACTGTTCGTCACATGTTCCACAAGAACCAGACTCGCCAGTATCCGGAAGTCGAACCTGATATTCCCAAGAATTATCGCGGCGTTCACCGCCTGAACCGTGATGATCAGGGACGCGTCAAATGCGTCGCCTGCTTCATGTGTCAGACAGCCTGCCCAGCCAACTGCATCGAGATTGAAGCGACAGGAACCGACAAGAACGATCCCACCTGGGCTGATCGCGACAAGTTCCCGAAGACCTTCGTCATTGATGAACTCCGCTGCATCTACTGCGGCATGTGCGAAGAAGCCTGCCCGGTTGATGCGATCGAACTGACCAGCATCTATGACCTGACGGGCATGACCCGGCAAGAAATGATTTTCGATAAAGAGAAACTGCTGAGTGTGTTCGACGAAACTGTTCAATCCGGGAAGGATCCCGTGCGAACAGTCCGCGGCCAACTCGGCCCGGCTTCCGAGCGACTGTCGAGTTAACACAAAGTCCTGACGGCCTTGCGTTGAAAGCTCGTACGACGTTTCCCTATACTCCTGCCTGACGACGATAGAAACTCAAAGAAACCGGTCGACGGAATGAATGTTTCCCTCCTTAGCGACGCGACGACAATACTCCTGCTGGCGACACCGGAAATTCTGATTCCGGTGATCCTTGGCGGTGTGAGCTTGTTTCTGCTGCAGATCGGCATGGGGCAGGCACAGACGAAATTCAAGCTGGCTTTGGTCGGGCTGGGAATCGTCCTGCTACTTGGTTCGTTCGCGTTCCATTTCATGGACGCAGCACCGACTCTTCCAAAGGCGTTACAGCTTGCGTTCGGGATGCTGTCTGTCTTCGGAGCTGTGGGACTGTTGAGTTTCCGTGAGCCGATCCATGCGGCTTTGGGATTTGCTGTCGCAGTTCTTTCGACCGCAGGCATCTTCCTGCTTCAAGCGGCTCCGTTTATTGCCGCTTCGACGATCATCGTCTATGTCGGTGCCACGATTATCATCTTCCTGTTTGTGCTGATGTTTGCCCAGAGTACGCATCCCCAGATTCAGGACGTTCGTCTGACATCGCCGATTCTTGCGATCTTTGGCGGCATGTTGTTGCTGCTGATGATCCAGGGGGCGATCTCGACCTTGCCGATTGCTGCGATTCCCGAACGCGCCCCTCAACGAGTGGTCGATCTGGGACGCGTGATGTACACGGACTATCTGTACGCCGTCGAGATCGCAGGCACCCTCCTGCTGATCGCGACCGTCGGAGCGATCTCGCTTGGTCAGAAAAAGCGAGTTGGTCGAACGACGACATCTGCGTCATCACTCACTCCTCCTGCCTCCCAACGCCCTCTTTGACCTGGAGTCGCAAGACGCGTGAACGAGTTAACCTTACAAGCCCTGTCTTTCGGAGCCCTGCTTTTCGTGCTGGGGCTGATCGGCTTTTTGACCCGACGCAACCTGATTCTGATGTTCCTGTCTCTGGAACTGATGCTCTCAGGAGCCTCGATCAATTTCGCAGCCTTCGCCTGGCATTCCGGAAACGTCCAGGGCCAGTTCTTCGTCATCCTTATCCTGACGGTCGCGTCCTGTGAAGCGGCTCTCGCGCTGGCGTTGATTGTCAGTCTGTTTCGTCTCAAGACCACTTTGGACGTCAAATCCTGGACAACGCTGCGGGAAGTCACACCGAACGCTGGTTCGCCAGATATCCTCGTCGATCCTGAGTTTGAGAAGTTCCCAGAACTCTCGCCCGCCGGTCGCGATCCGATGCTCCGTCCTGCTCCGATGCTGGTCGAAACGACGAAGTCGATCGAAGCTCGTCCGGTTCGACATGTTGACCATACCAATTCCCACCTGACCTGACGCATCCGTCGCAAGCGCCGCAAGGAACGCTTTGGATATGAACTACCTCGCCTGGCTGATCCCTCTGGCTCCCCTCGTCGCCTGCCTGCTGTGTACTGCGCTGGGCTTGATGGGCAAGGGAAAGTCGACTGCAAATCTGGTGGCCTGGGCGGGGTTGGGAGTCGCATCTGCTGTCTCCCTGCTGCTTTTGTTCACGGCGACCGTTGCACCTTCGGCATTGATTCTGCCAGGATACCAATGGATCGACATCGGGCACATCAACGTCCGGGTCGACCTGCGTCTTGATACAATTTCGCTGGTTCAGATCTGCGTTGTTACCTGCGTTTCTTTCCTGGTTTCGATCTACGCCGCGGGTTACATGCACGGCGATCCCGGCTATCCGCGTTTCTTCGCCGCCTTCAGCGGCTTCGTTTTTGCGATGTCGATGCTGGTTCTGGCGAACAACCTTCTGATCCTGTATGCATTCTGGGAAGGTGTCGGTCTTTGCAGCTACCTGCTCATCGGATACTGGTACCAGCGACCTGCCGCAGCCAAAGCCGCGTACAAAGCTTTCGTCGTGAACCGAATCGCGGACTGTGGATTCCTGATCGGAATTCTGACCCTCGGCTACGGCGTGAGTCTGACTCGTCCGGAGCTGTCGGTTGTTGAACTCCTCAACTTCGATGTCATTTTCCAGGCCGTTCCGCAACTCGCCGCACAACA
>SXPC01000248.1 GCA_005778225.1 Planctomyces sp.
AGATCCCCAGCGAAATACCGCCATAGTGTTTCCGAAGCTCCCTCAGACAAAAAACTTACGTCGAGAAGCGCCGTTTCCCGATACACTGAAAGACGTTGTGTCCAACTGTCAGAAATGGCGCGCGCGATCGCAGAATACGGAGTGGGCAATTTCTATTCCGTCACGACAATTCAAGACGCGTTATAGCCACATCTTGTTGACAGTTAGACAGTTACGGAAAGTCAAGTAGTTGCCTCGAAAACCGTAACTTCTTAAGACGTGTCACAACGGCAGACCCGGTAGATATTTATGGGAATCGATTGAAGGCTGTAACCATGGCGAAAAAGTCACCTACGATGGCCTTCGATCCTCAGCACGCTGTCTATGCGGGCAGCTTTGATCCCATGACTTTGGGACACCTTGATATCGCTGAACGATCTGCCAAGATTTTCAAAAAGGTGACGATCGCGATCGGCGTAAATCCGGAAAAATCGCCTCTTTTTACGCCAGATGAGCGTCTAGAAATCGCGAGGACGGAACTTAAGCACCTCAAAAACGTCGAAGTTGCCTGTTTTACCGGGCTGACAGTCGATTTTCTGCGTGAACGTGGAGCAGGGGTTCTGGTTCGCGGCGTGCGGACGCTGTCGGATATTGAGTCGGAATTTACGATGACGTTGGCCAATCATGCCATTGAGCCCAATGTCGAGACGGTTTTCTTTATGGCGAGCGAGCAATACACGCATATTTCCAGCAGTTTGATCAAGCAAATTGCCAAAATGGCCCGCCAGGACGTCCAGACGAAGCTGGCTGCCTTCGTGACGCCGTTTGTGGGGGAAAAGATGATGAGCAAGTACAAGATGCCTCGCTGATGGCGCATCTGCGAACCTTGACGGTTGGCATTATGTCAATTTGCAGATGAGTGCAGTGCAGTTCGCTTGAATCACCTTCACAAATCCGATATCAATATCGCTCCACACCTGTGGTCAATTCGAGCTTCATCGTTCGAACCGCTTCGGGTGACATTCCCTGGTAGCTCAATGGTAGAGCGTCCGACTGTTAATCGGCAGGTTGTAGGTTCGAATCCTACCCGGGGAGCTAGAGTTTCTCAAAGTGCTTATCAGTAAGAGAGTTTAGGCCTGATTCCCAGTTAGAGGGAGTCAGGCTTTCTTTTTATATCTCGTCACGCGTGAAGGATTTGCGACGCCGCGGGAATGGTCGCGAGAGTCTCGGTATTCGATACGTCGAACGAGAATAGTCGGCGTTGTGCGTGATCTGCGGCAAATGCCTTCAAGGCCTGCTGTTTCAATGCGTTTGTCGAATGAAGGTCAGCTTCTGTTTTATCGACGGTTCATTGGAGGTGTAAGTCATGACACGCTGTGAGGCCGCAACGAATTATTGCTTTCATGCCTCCGGGGGAGTCTTTTACGTGCGATTACTTCAGCGCGTTGTAGATCGAGGTTCGGCAGACGCCAATCGTCTCGGCAACAAACGAGGGGGCGCCGCGTAGTTGCAATAGTCCTACCTGGGACAAGAGGCTGATCAGTTCCTTGCGCTGACTGGTGGAGAGGGCGCGGGGCTGTGTGTTGTTCTCGGCAGCAAAGTTCTCGATGGCTTGACGGACATCATTCAGCGATCTTGCGCGCAGCGTCTCACGAATGGGGGCCTGAAAGGCTTCTGTCGAAATGAACTGCTCCACGACCCGGTTCATCGAGCCAAACAGAGAGATGTCGAGATTCAAACAGATGGCAGCGATGTATTTGCCTTCGCTGTTGCGGATGCCGATTGATGTGCTTTTGACAGGGCGACCGTCTGGAAATGCGTTTGTGTAGTTTTGAACGACGTCGGGAAAGTTCTGATCCTGGATGCGCGCGAAGACGAGCTCTGTTCCCGAATCCCCAACTTTGCGTCCCGAGAGTGGGCATTCGATATGAATGATCGAATGCTCGGGGCGGAGCAAATCATGCAACACGACTTCGCAGCAAGGAGCGAACATGCGGCCGATTGCGGTCACGATTTTCTTCGCCTCGGCGAGTAAGCGAGCGTTTTCAGTCGGCTGAGGTGAAGCAACGGCGGCGGGTTTCGGCATGCGGATTCTCCAGGCGGATGCGTGAAAGTCAATAAAATCGATTGACTACTATTGTACAATCTGTATAACTTTGGTCTATGCGTATACGGCAGCGTTCAGCACTGCGGCAGATTTTCATCCTATGCTCGAAACCATTTCAACTCCAGTCGCACCGGCTCCTGGCGGCCACTACTCTCAGGCAGTTGTGGCCAACGGGTTTGTATTTGTTGCTGGCCAGCTCCCGTTTACGTTGAACAAAGAAGTCCCCGCAGGCATCGAGGCACAGGCAGCACTGGTGCTGAAAAATCTCCGGGCAATTCTGGAAGCCTCGGGGTCGAGAATGGACCTTGTCGTGAGTGTCCAGATCTTTGTCAGTGACTTAAGCGAATGGCCCAGTGTGAACGAAGCGTTTTCGCAGGTCTTTGGAGCCCATAAGCCGGCGAGAACCGTTGTTCCATGCGGCGAGTTACGTCATTGCGCACGGATCGAAGCCAATGCTGTTGCCGTGCAGATTCCAACCCAGGACGCAAACCGATGATGAGTACCACCCCCGTTGCCACGGCTCCTGACTTTGCCGACATCGTGACGGCGGCGAACCGGCTCTCGGGGCATGTGCATCGCACCGCAGTCCATGCTTCGCGGAGCTTCAACGGCATGGTGGGAGCAGAAGTCTTCTTCAAATGCGAGAATCTGCAGCGTGCAGGGAGCTTCAAGGTGCGAGGCGCCATGAATGCTGTCTTCAGCCTGGATGAGCCAACAGCGCGACGGGGAATTATCACGCATTCGTCTGGCAATCATGCCGCCGCTGTGGCATTGGCGGCTCGTGAACGATGTGTCCCGGCGCATATTGTGGTCAGTAATAATGCTCCGCGGGCGAAGATCGAGTCAGTACGCAGGTATGGCGGGCAACTCACTCTCTCCGAACCGACGCTGGCAGCGCGGGAAGAAGCTGCGCGAAGGTTGTTGGACTCGACCGGTGGGACGTTCATTCATCCCTTTGATGATGCACGGGTGATTGCAGGGCAGGGCACAGCCACGTTTGAGTTGCTCGATCAGGTTGCCGACATTGATGTGGTCCTCGCGCCGGTTAGCGGAGGCGGGCTGTTGAGTGGCACGGCGATCGCAGCCCACGGCGTGTCCTCTGCGATCACGGTCTACGGCTGCGAACCTGCGCTGGCCGACGATGCAGCGCGGTCATTTGCTATGGGAACACTGGAGAAAAACGTCTCGCAGGCAACGATCGCGGATGGTCTTCGCGCGTCTTTGAGCGAGCGGACGTTCGGCATTCTTCGTCAACATGTGAACGGCATCGTCACTGTCAGCGAAGATGAGATCATTCACGCGATGCGGTTATTCTGGGAGCTTTTCAAGCTCATCATTGAACCGTCGTGTGCTGTCCCGGTCGCTGCCTTGCTCGCCGGGCGTGTGGACGTCGCCGGACGTCGTGTTGGAGTCATCATCACGGGTGGTAATGTGGATCTGGACGCGCTCCCCTGGCAGAAACCATTGTCGACCCATTAACTCAAGTCTGAGGTAGCAACATGCGTTTCACGCCGTTTCCCTCGTTGCGGTTATTGACCATTTTACAGCTGGTGGTCCTCATCATCGCTGGGCTCGGTCCCGCGACTGGCGCTTGGGCGATTCAAGCCGTCGAGCCCGATGCGGAGTCGGGCCAGAAGGACTACGTCGAGTACCAGGTGGGAACTCTTCCGATCATTCTGACCGCTCCCCATGGCGGACGTGAGACACCGGACAACGTTGCGGATCGGAAAGAGGGGAGCTTGAAAATTGACATGAACTCGCAGGAACTGGCACGCGAGATCAATGCGGAATTGAAGCGAAGAACCGGACAGGAACCGGCGATGATTATTAATTTGCTGCACCGCTCCAAGCTTGACCCCAATCGTGAAATTGTCGAAGCGGCTCAGGGGGACCCGAACGCCACGAAGGGTTGGCAGCGGTTTCAGGCCTGTGTCGATGCGGCAAAGACGCGGTCGTTTCAAGCTCACCGATTCGCATTTCTGATCGATGTCCACGGCCACGCCCATGCGATCAAGCGGATTGAACTCGGCTACGGTCTTTCCCGGGCGGATATTAACAAAGAGGATGCCCAGCTTGATGCCAGCAATGCAGCCCGGCGCAGCACGTTTGCGAATCTGTCGGCTCGCAGTGGCAAAAACATCTCCGAACTGATTCGAGGGCCTGAGAGCTTCGGTGCCTTGTTATCTCGCTCCGGCTACCCGGTCATCCCTTCTCCTGCCGATCCGCGACCTTTCGACAACGACTACTACTCGGGGTCGTACATCGTGCGACACCATACTTCAAAAGACTTTCCAGGCGTGGATGGTCTTCAGCTGGAGTGTTGCTATGAAGGTCAGCGAGATACCGCAGACAACCGAGCCAAACTGGCGCGAGCGGTGGTCGATGCGCTCAAGATCTTCCTGGAAGACAACTACGGCTATGAATTGCCACAGTAGCGACTGACATCTACGAAGGAAATGAACTGAAGACTGCTGCGCTCATGCGGTCTTCAGTAACGGGAAATCGCTATCCGTCTGCGCGGCTGACTGACCGCGTTTCGACGCTGCGATGCGCCGGGTACACATCGTTTCAGAATTGAGTTTCTATGACTCTCGAAGTGAACCCGTGGCTGCTATTGCTGCTCGTCGTTCCGGTGTTGTTGACTGGTGAGCTGCTGGAGCGCCGAGTCCCGTTCCTGTCGCGAGTGAACATTCCGTCGCCAGTGGTGGGAGGTCTTTTCTTCGCAGCCATCGTGTTTGCGATCAACCTCAGCGGACTGGCACACATTGTCGTGCAGATGAAAGTCGCAACCGGCTGGTGGACATGGCTCGTGACACCAGAAATCGAATGGAGTGAACGCCCCTTGAAGGGGATCAGCCTGCCGTTTCTGCTGGGCTTTTTTGGCTGCATCGGCCTGGATGCGACGTGGATGAAAGTGCGGCAGGGGAGCTATCAATTGTTTCTCTTCTGGATGATCGTGACGGTCTTTGCGGTCTGTCAAAACTTCCTCGGGGTCTTTCTGGCCAAACTCCTCAGCGAGTCCCCGATTCTTGGAATCATCTGTGGCGGGGTGACGATGACCGGCGGACACGGCACGGCGCTCGGGTTTGCAAAGACACTCGAGCAGGCAGGTTTCCCGGCCGCCGCCACCGTCGGGGCTGCCGCCGCCACGTTCGGGCTGGTCTTCGCCAGTCTGACAGGAGGACCAGTCGCCACAAGGCTGATCCAGAAGTATCGACTCGACACACCCTCGGGGGATCCAGAGGAGTCCTGCTCCGGAACTGCGGCTTTGTCCGAAGCGGTCACTAACAAGGGCTTTCTCTGGCAGCTGCGTCAATTCTTCTCGCAAGGGTTCGCCACCATCGTGCATCTTTTCGTGCTCGCCGTCGTGATCAAGCTCGGCTCCTGGTTCAGCTATTTTCTCCAACAGCAAGGTCTTGTCTTTCCAGCTGCGATGGGAGCGATGATCGTCGGCCTGACGATTCGCAACGCCCTCGATTTGAGTGGATGGAAAGTGATTCAAAGTGATCTGGTCAGTCTTTTGGGGAGTCTGATCCTGGCGATTTTCCTGGCGATCGAACTGACAAGCCTGAATCTTCTTGATCTCGTTTCGACAGCGGCACCCATGCTCGTCATTTTGTTGGCGCAGGTAGTATTTGCGGTCCTGTTCACCAGCATTGTCGTGTTTCGTTTCATGGGCCGTGATTATGAAGCGGCTGTCTTCGCTTCCGCATTGTGTGGCTTTGGTCTTGGGTCGACCTCAAGCGCCATGGCCAATATGGATACGCTGGTGCGTCGCTTCGGACCGGCACCACGGGCGCTCATCATTGTGCCCGCTGTTGGCGGTCTGCTGGTCGACTTTACGAACACCATTTCCATCACCTCCTTCCTGAATGTGTTTCAATGATGATCTTAAGACTGCTCTTCATTGCGTTTATCTCGGTTCCGATGGTCATTCCTGCGAATGGCCAGCAGCCGCAGCGGGTCGTCGAAACTGATCGCGGGGTGGTCGTGGCGGCGGAGCGTTTGGCTGCTGAGTCGGGTGCTGTCGTGTTACGCGAGGGGGGCAATGCGATTGACGCGGCCGTCGCAACGGCGATCACTATGGCGACGACCTACCCCCGCGCTGGCAACCTCGGCGGCGGTGGGTTCATGATGATCCGTCTCACGGATGGGACGGTGACTGCTCTGGATTTTCGCGAACGGGCACCAGCGGCGGTGACGCGGGATCTATATATCGGACCTGATGGGAAATTGCTCAAAGGATCATCGACGATGGGGCACCGCGCAGCGGGTGTCCCCGGAACCGTATCGGGCCTCGCGTTCGCCTTGGAGAAATATGGGAGCGGCCGATTCACCTGGGCCCGCTTAATCACCCCCGCTCAGGAACTCGCGGAGAATGGGTTCACGGTCTCGGCGTCGCTGGCAGAGGATTTGGTTGCGAGTACCGAGCTGTTCGCGAAGAATGCTGCTGCGCGTCGAGTCTTTCTTCGTGATGGAAATCCCTATCGGGCTGGCGAGACTTTCAAGCAGCCCGAACTGGCAGCGACACTCGCGCGTCTGCGTGACGAGGGTCCCCAGGAATTCTACAACGGGCTCACAGCCGAGATGATCGAGGCTGATATGCGCGCTCATGATGGATTGATCACCCGAGCGGACCTTGCGGCCTACCGCACGACGGAGCGGAAGCCCTTACAGGGAACGTACCGGGGTTATGAAATCTTCACCATGCCTCCTCCCAGCTCGGGTGGTGTGGCGTTGTTTCAGATGCTCGGCATGCTCGAGCCGCTGGATGTCTCAGGTCTTGCACCGCAGAGCGCGGAGAAGGTGCACCTCTGGGCGGAAGTCATGCGTCGTGCCTATTCGGACCGTGCTGCTTACCTGGGAGATCCCGATTTCACCGACATTCCCGTCTCACGTCTGCTTGACCGCGACTATCTCGCCCAACGCATGCAGAGCTTCCATCCCGAGAAAGCCACTTTAAGCCGAGACTTGCCCGGCGGCCTTATGCCTTTGAAACCTGAATCCACCGAAACGACTCACTTCTCCATCATGGATTCTGCAGGCAATGCGGTCAGTTGCACTTATACGATCAATGGTCTTTACGGTTGCGGCGTGGTGGCTGGCGAAGCCGGGTTTCTCCTGAATAACGAGATGGATGACTTCACCGCCCGCCCCGGCACCCCAAATGCCTTCGGACTGGTGCAAAGTGAAGCGAATGCGATTCAGCCGCATAAGCGTCCCCTTTCGTCGATGACCCCAGTCATTGTGGTGAAGGATGGCAAGGTCGCTATTGTGACCGGCAGCCCGGGCGGGTCGACGATCATCAACACGGTGTTTCAAGTCTTGACCAATCTGATTGATCACAAACTTTCGCCGCGAGAAGCAGTAGATCTTCCGCGGTTCAATCATCAATGGCTGCCGGATGCGATCACGTATGAGGAGGGGTTTGTTTCTGAAGAGGCGATGGAGACACTCAAAGCCAAAGGCCACGTGCTCCGGACTCGTAAGCTGTACCCCAACGATCCGGCATCGGTTGCTGGCCTGCAGGGAAGTGCGGAAACAATTGTCATTGATCCCACGACCGGACGCCGCATTGGAGTCCCTGATCTCCGCCGATTCGGTACTGCCGCTGTGGCGGAGTGATGGCAGTGCATTGCTCCGGATCTCCGTGTACCGCGTCGACCACATCCTTCTCGCCCGAGCGTTTTGAAGCATTACGACGTCGTGAAGGCCTTCTTCTCATGAACGGGATGGGAGTCGAGAGAAGCTCGCCGGCTCACACGGTACCGGAAGAATTTTTCGAAAGTGACTTTTAACCCGTCGTATCGATCACGTCGAAGGCGTGGCAGATCGTGATTTGCGGTATTGTCCGGGGGACTCACCAAAGTATTTCTGGTACGCCTGCGCGAGTGAGGCTCCGCTGGCAAAGCCTGACTTAAGGGCGATACTCGCGATGGATGCCTCCGTATCGAGGAGCAACTGCTGGACATATTCGAGCCGGACTCGACGAATCTCGTCTCCCGGGCTGCGATTCATTTTCTCGCGGAACCGCTGCTCCAGATTGCGACGTGAAAGCCGGCAGGCCTGCGCGACATCACGGACAGCGATGCCATCTTTGGCATGTGTCCGGATGAAACGCAACGCCTGCACAAGGTCGGGGTCGTTGACTGCGAGCATGTCCGTCGATTGTCGCTGACGAATTCCCAGGGGGGCAATGAGAGTCGTCTCCTGCGCGATCGGCGCGCCGAGCATGAGTGACTGCAGAATCTTGGCTGCTGTCTCGCCGATCCGGTAGCTGGCGAGTTCGATGCTGGTGATCTGCGGAGACGCGACGTTGCACAGGAGGTCGTCGTTGTCGCCGGAGATAATGGCGACATCATCAGGAACGCGAATCGAGTTCATCCCGCAAATCTCGATCAACTGTCGTGCAGGGTGAGGGTCTCCCGCGAAGACGCCGACGGGCTTGGGAAGTTTCATCAGCCAGTCGCAAGCGTCGGCATAGTTTGTCAGCCAGCCGAAATGGTTACCGCTATCCGCGATGTACATCGAGCAGGTCGCGCCGGTGGACTCGACGCAGGCCTTGAACTGCTGGGCTCTCGCGTCGGAGTACCGTCCGATCGGAGGGGCGTAGCAGGCAAAGTTCGTGATTCCCCGGCTGGCGAGGTGATCGACCGCCAATTGGACCCGCACACGGTCATCCGTATTCACCCGCGCGAACCAGTTCTCCTTTTTCAGATAGTTGGAAACATCGACGACCGGGAGGCGAAGTCTTTTGAGGTGCTGTAGCTTTGGCTGGCTTCGAATCGCAGCGACGACGCCGTGCCCGTTCCACATCTGTGGCAGCCGCAGCTTCCCTTCTCGATCGCGCGGCGAGATCAGGATCACCCATTCTGCCTCGTGCCCGAATCGACAGATCCCTTCGACGGTATTGCGTCCCCAGGTGTCATCGGTCTCGATGAGGACGCCAACATAGAATCGGGAGTCGTTTCGAGGCTTCATCATTTCAGCTCCAAGGCCTGCGCATTTTCGACTCATATTTGCGCACATGCGTAACGACACGTCAATCCGTAGATCGGTATAATCCGAAACGTGGTTAGGAAACATTTGCGAACTAATCCGAGCTGAGCAATGATCCCAATCCGGGTCGGACTCAGCTCTGGGCGAATCAGAAGAAAGGAACAGGATGAGCACAGCTGATTTGCATTCCCAGACGTCACCATCAAGGCGAGTTGTGTCGCCGTTTCATCTGGCCTTTCCAGTCTCTGATCTACAGGCAGCACGAGCATTTTATGGCGGCGTGCTGAACTGCCCGGAAGGACGCAGCAGCGAGACCTGGATCGATTTCGATCTGTATGGACATCAGATTGTTGCGCACTACAAGCCGCGTCAGGACCACCAGGACGCAGCGTTCGCGAATCCGGTCGATGGACACGATGTCCCAGTTCCCCACTTTGGAGTCGTGCTGCCGTGGGACGAGTGGCACGACCTGGCAGCGAGGCTGAAGTCGCTTGGCGTTGAGTTTGTCATTGAGCCTTACATCCGGTTCAAAGGTGAAGTAGGCGAGCAGGCAACAATGTTTCTCCTCGACCCCTCTGGAAATGCGCTGGAGTTCAAGGCATTCCGAGATGTCGATCAGTTGTTTGCTCGATAGTGATATTTGTATTGCGCAGAAACGAAATGTTTATGCGCAACTCCGCATTGAATAGCCAATATTTGGCTTCTTAAAGTGGACTGTTCGAAGTCGCTCGCATTCCATGAGACGCTACGTTCTGGGAAAGGCTTCAGATGTTGACTAACCGAACGCCCCTTACGAAGGGCTTCACGCTGATCGAACTGTTGGTGGTCATCGCTATTATTGCGGTGCTTGTTGCGATCCTGCTCCCGGCAGTTCAGCAGGCTCGCGAGGCAGCGCGAAGATCTCAATGCAAGAACAATCTCAAGCAG
Source organism: Planctomyces sp. (assembly GCA_005778225.1). Taxonomy (GTDB): domain Bacteria; phylum Planctomycetota; class Planctomycetia; order Planctomycetales; family Planctomycetaceae; genus SXPC01. The sequence goes on from SXPC01000248.1 coordinate 10,013, forward strand.
ATAGGCTTGGCACTTCATAACTATCACGACGTTCATAACACGCTCCCCATGGGGCAGACGATTCACTTTGGGGTCTGGCGTGATCCTTCAAACGTCGTACAAACCGGGTATGTCAGTGCTGGCACGAACACGGCAATCTCGTTTCGAGCTAACTGGTCCTGGTCGGCCTACATTCTTCCGATGATCGAGCAGTCTGCCGCGTTCGATGCCTTGGACCTCAACAATCGACGTGCCGATCAGGCACTCGCGACTCCGGAAGGCCTCCGGGTTCTCACAACGCCAATTCCTGTCTACCGATGTCCATCAGACACTGCTCCCGAGTTGACGGAAAACGGAATCCGTGGAGCGCGCTCTATTAATGAGGCCGCAGGGGGACCTCGAATTTCGACGGCCGTTTCAAACTATGTCGGGAATAACCGAGGACTTGCTGGAAGTGTTACCGTTTCCGCGCAGCAGACAGGCACAGCGAACGGATTGTTCCACGTGAACAGCTACGTCCGCTTTCGTGACATCACCGACGGCCTGTCCAATACACTTGCCGCCGGAGAGCGTTCCTGGGAATATGTCACGAATGATGCCAATGGCGTGCGACGAATCGTCCCTTCACGTGCTGGCCTGGCGATCATCGCGCGCTCGAAGGACAACACGTCGACAACCACCTGCGACCTCTGCGGTTATTCGGACACGCTGGGCGTGGCTGGGTCGGGGATCAATCAGAACAATGTGCTGAACTCGTCGGGAGTCTATGACCAGGATCGTGGCAGTGGCACGTTTTCGTCCTTTCACGCAGGCGGTGCGAATTTTCTGCTTGGGGATGGGGCCGTCCGCTTTCTGAGTAGCAACCTTGATGCGACCACCTTCGTCAATCTTGGGAATAAAGGAGACGGTCTGGTCATCGGAGAGTTTTAGGCTCCATCTGCTTTAAGGCTGAAGTGACTGAGAGGTTTGTGCAGACCTCTCCTGCGGATTTCTTCTATCCTGCTTCTGGGTTCACATCATGATTAAAATGTTTCTCTCGCGCGACTATGAAATCGCCAGCCGTTCATTCTGGGTACTGGCGATCTGTGCCTGTCTCGTCGGCTGCTCGCAACAGGAGCAGATCAAACGATATGGCGTCCGCGGAACGATCCTGCTTGATGGTAAGGCTGTTGCTAAAGGGCCCTTGCGCTTCACGCCGGATGCTGACAGCGGGAATCGAGGGCCTGAGTCTGTTGCCTATATCAAAGATGGCCAGTTCCAGGTAAAGGCGGAACAGGGGCTGGTCGAGGGGCCGTACTTGGTTGAGGTGACCGTGGTCAACGAGAAAGACGAAGTCATCGGAGCAGCAAAAAAGACACTGACGGTTTCGGCCAAGGACGAGAACGCGTTCCAGATCGATCTTGCAACCAGAGAGCTGCGTGCCGTTAAGAACGAAGATGGAGGAAACGACCGCGGGGGCAAGGGGGAAGGTTGACGGAACTCAGGAGTCACCTTCCGAAGATGCCTGAGCTGACGTTGAACTTTCGATTCCGACCCGGCTGATGTTTACAGTGACGCTGATTGATTTCTATGTGATTTCGCGATTTATTTCCAGAAGGTCTAAAAGGACAAGATGGCTAACATTATTGACACACCGCCCAGACTGCTTTCGAGAATCTCTGAAGCGGATCTGACAGGCTACAAACGAATTGCAATCCTGACCGAAGGGTTATCGACTCATCAATATGCCAAGACCGCGATGAGTTTGTTGAGGTATCGACGTCAGGATGTCGTCGCGGTTCTGGATGCCAGTCAGGATGGAAAGTCCGCCGGCGATCTGTTCGGCATTGGAGATAGCGTCCCGGTTGTCGCGAGTTTGGACGATGTCGGTGCAGATGCGGTGTTCGTCGGGACTGCTTCGGCTGGCGGGAAGCTTCCCGAAGCCTACCGTAAGCACATTCTGTCGGCCCTTGAGCGAGGGATCGATGTCGTCTCCGGGCTGCATGACTTCCTTTCCAACGATCCGGAGTTTCTCGCCGTCGCGGATGCGAAAGGGGCTCGTCTGATTGATGTCCGACGCAATAGCGAAAACGTGACTTCCACCGGGCAGCCGTTTCGTAGTGGTTGCCTGCGAATCCATACAGTCGGTCAGGACTGCTCGCTTGGCAAGATGGTGACGAGTCTGGAAGTCCAGATCGAACTGGTGCGAAGAGGGCTGGATGCAAAATTTGTTGCGACGGGGCAAACGGGAATCATGGTGGACGGCGATGGCGTTCCCGTCGACTGTGTCGTTTCCGACTTCGTCAACGGAGCCGTCGAGGCGCTCGTGCGTCGCAACGAAGACCATGACATCCTGTTGATTGAAGGGCAGGGAAGTATCTCTCACCCGAGCTTCTCAGGAGTCACCATGGGGCTGCTGCATGGCTGTGCTCCAGATGGCCTGATCTACTGCTATGAAGTTGGCCGCAAGCACGTCAAAGGGCTCGAGGGAGTGCCACTCGTTTCTCACCGCAGACTCATCGACGCCTACGAGGACATCGCCTCGCTGCGGTATCCGTCTCGCGTGATTGGGATCGCCATGAACAGTCGGTTTGTGTCTGAGGCCGAGGCTGAGCAGGAACGGGAGCGAATCGCGGCCGAGTTCGGTTTGCCTGTTTGCGATGTCTACCGTCATGGGGCTTCTTTGCTGGCCGATGCGGTTCTCGCTCTCAAGCAGGAGCTCGCCAAATGAGAATTCGCCTCCATCGTGTCGAGCTTCCGCTGAGACATGCCTTCACGATCGCGCGAGGGACGCTTCGCGTTCAGCAGAGCCTGATCGTGGAATTGGAAGATCGTGGATTTCACGGGTATGGGGAGGCAACAACCCATGCCTATTACGGAGTGACTCAGGAGTCGCTGGTCACTTCGATCGAGCGATGTCGTGGCTTGATTGAGGAGTATCAGGGGACCGACGCTGCGGAGCTGTGGGATCTTCTCCGTATCGAGCTTAGCAGCGATAAGTTTGCCCTAGCAGCGATTGACGCCGCGGCGCATGATCTGTTTGGCAAGATCGCGCAGCGTCCGACCTTCGAATCGCTTGGCTTGACGTGGGGAGAGGTTCCCCGATCGAGCTACACGATTGGCATCGACTCCATCGACCGGATGATCGAGAAACTGCACGAACGGTCCGATTGGCCTATCTTCAAAATCAAGCTGGGAACTCCTCAAGATCTGGAGATCGTGCGGCAACTCCGACAGGTAACGGATCGAGTTTTTCGGGTAGATGCCAACTGCGGTTGGACTGTCGAGGAGACGATCGAGAACTCGCGGGTGCTCAAAGAGCTCGGTGTGGAATTTATCGAACAGCCGTTGCCCGCATCTGCTCCACGCGAGGACCATCATCAGGTCTTCGTTCGCTCTGCACTTCCCATTCTTGCGGACGAAAGCTGCGTGACGGAGTCGGACGTTGAGAAGTGCGCTGGGCTTTTTCACGGAATCAATGTCAAACTCTGCAAATGCGGAGGCATCACACCCGGGTACCGGATGCTACGACGCGCACGCCAACTCGGCATGAAAACGATGATCGGCTGCATGGTCGAAAGTTCCGTCGGAATTTCCGCAGCGGCGCATCTGCTTCCGCTTTTGGATTATGCCGATCTCGACGGAGCCGAGTTGTTGAGCAAGGACATCGCGACCGGTGCCGCTGTCGAAAACGGAGTTGTGAGTCTCCCTGATCGCGATGGACTTGGCATCGAGTTGACGATGAATGAATTCGCCAGCTGTGAGTAGTCCGTCGCGAGCGTCTCTCTGGACTGACACGCCCGGCTAACGAATCTGCTTATTCACCGACGCCGTTCATCACCCCATCTTCCACACTATTTTCCGTCGAACGATTGGAGCCACGCCCATGAACAGACGACGCTTCCTGCTCAGCTTCACATTGGCGTCGATTAGCGCGATCGCGTTTGCGCCTTCGATGCTGGCACAACTGACAGCACCGCCGGTTGTCGAAACAAATCGGCAATCGGTGAGTACTGAGCCGACTCGGTCGACAGATCGCGTTCAGACTCGGCCGGTGATCGGGATTGCCAGTCTCAACAGCGATCCTTATGTGAGGGCGGTTCGCCAATGCGGCGGGATTCCCGTGGTGCTGCCGAATACCGATGGCAATCTCGAGGCCATCGAGGAATACCTGGAACTGATCGACGGCCTGATCATGCCAGGCGGCGATGATATTCCCCCGTCCGATTACGGCGAAGCACAACACGCAAACGTGAAGCTGCTCGAGGAGGATCGCTATCGCTTTGAAAAGGGGCTGGTCAAGGCATGGATCGAAAAGACGGACAAGCCTCTGCTCGGGATTTGCTTGGGAAGTCAATGGATCAACGTGGCTCACGGTGGGAACCTGGTTCAGGATATTCCATCGGAATTGGGCGGTCATCCGCGAGGTGTTTCACACACCGTGATTCTCAAGCCCGACTCACGGCTGTATGCAATCTATGGACAAACGGAATTCGAAGTCAACTCGCTGCACCATCAGTCCGTCAAGAAAGTGGGGCAGGGTCTGCGGGCAGTCGCGGTGAGTCCTGATGGCGTGATTGAAGCGACTGAAGGCATCGATCCAGACCGCTTTCTCATCGGGGTCCAGTGGCATCCCGAGAAGCTTCTGCCAAACGACAAGTTGCATGAGAAGCTGTTTCGGGCCTTCATCGACGCAGCCAGTCAGTCGGAGCAATAAAACCGATCTCCCAGGAGACCGACAGGAAGGATCGTTGCCAAGCGACAGAATTCATCCCTCGTTGTCGCTGCCTGATGAGCTGAAGATCATCCTGTCACACTCGGGTCGGAAAGATCGTCCAAGCCACTATCAGCCTCATAACCTGGCTTGGCTCCTTCAACGTAGATGAAGCAACATTTGTTACCATGCAACCACCAGATGAAAACGACGAACTCGCGTCTGAACAACAGACGCGGCGATTCTTTCCTGCGGCGATTGCCATCGGTGGGATTCTCGCCAGCCTCTTCGTTTACACTTCAGTGTCACCGAAGTGGCTAAGTCAAAAAACAAGCTACCGCGTCCATCAAAACGAGGCTGGCGAGTTCGTCTATGACGACAGGGGGCAGGAAAAGATCATTGAGAACGCCCTCCCCTTCGAGGAATCCCCCATTCGCTCAGATGCGCTCGAGAGCAGCGGCGGTCATCCAGGCATCGAGAGTCAATGGGTCGTCGAACTGATCGAGGTCGACGGCATCAAGTCGGAGCGCTATTCACAGCTACAAACGAGTTTCCATTTTGGATTGTGGTCGCTGCTGCCCGCGGCGGTCGCCATCGGGCTTTGTCTGGTGACCGGAGAACCTCTCACCGCCCTGTTGCTGGGGATCGTTACAGGGGCTTTCATGCTCGGCCGTTTTGACCTCACCGATGCCGTGTTGTTACCCAATCTCGCCAGTCAGCAAGCCGCAACCATTCTCCTTTTGTACTTGTGGCTGGTTGGCGGGCTGATGGGAATCTGGTCCCGTACCGGAGCCGCCCGGGCGTTCGCCGAGTTCATGACCAGTCATTTTGTTCGGGGGCCAAGGTCAGCCCGCCTTGTTGCCTGGCTACTGGGCATCATCTTCTTTCAAGGCGGAAGCATCAGTGTGATCCTCGTCGGAACGATCGTCAAACCGGTCGCCGATAAGGAAAAGGTCAGCCACGAAGAGCTCTCTTACATTGTCGATTCGACAGCATCGCCAGTGGCTTCGGTCATCCCCTTTAATGCATGGCCGGTTTACGTGCAGGCGCTCCTCTTTGTACCAGGGGTCTCCTTTTTGGCGACCGAGGCAGACCGAATCGCTTTTTTCTTTCGCAGTGTCCCGCTGAGCTTCTACGGAATTCTTGCCGTGACCGGAACATTCCTGATGAGCCTGGGGTTTACACAGCTCTCGGGTGCGGGAATTCGCAAGGCTGCCATGCGCGCTCGCACCACAGGACAGCTCGACGCCCCAGGAGCGATGCCCATGAGCTCGCAAGAGCTGCAGATCACACGGATTCCGCCGGGATACCGACCGCACGTTCTGGAGTTTTTCATACCGATTTTGCTTCTTGTAGCCACGGCTGTTGGCACCTTCATCGCGACCGGCGTTCCCAAAGTGAATTGGGCCTTCGGCCTTGCGCTGATCGTCTCTGTCGTAGTCGCGTTGGTCAAAGGGATGCGACTCCATAGCGTCATGGAAGGAATCGGTGATGGATTAAAAGGTGTCGTTCTCCCTTCCGTCATTTTGATGCTGGCTGTCACCATCGGAAACATCAGCCGGGAGGTTGGAGCGGGGATTTATCTGGTCGACTTGCTTGGACAACGAATTCCCTATGTCGCTTTGCCGATCACGTTGCAGTTGATCACGATGACGATTGCCTTCTCAACAGGGACAAGCTGGGGGACTTACGCTCTTGTTTTCCCGCTGGCCATGCCGTTGGCCTGGGATATTGCGATCGCGCAAGGTCTCACGAACCCCGAGCTTTACATGTCCGTCTGCTTTGCAACCGTGCTCAACGGCAGTGTCTTCGGGGACCAGTGTTCTCCCATCTCCGACACGACCATTCTCAGTGCGATGACGACTGGATGCGATCTGGCTGATCATGTCAAAACACAACTGGTACCAGCAATGTACGCTGCGACGCTTGCCGGCCTGATGTGGACTGCAACGGTGTATGTCTTCACTTAAACGTCTTTGTGTGCCATCGATTCAACAGCAGAATGGCGAACAGAGAACGTCAAACCCATGCTTTCAGGAGACCATTGATGAATAAGACAATCTGCCTGGCCATCTTCTGCCTATGGTTATGTGTTGCGGGTACTTCATGCCATCTCTATGCCCAGGACCACGTCTTAGTCAGTCATACTGACGATGCATTGGGGAAGCAGTACGCGGCACGCATCGAGGCCATGCTCGGCGCCCTCAAGGAGACGAAATACCAGGCGGCAACGGAGATCGACGAAGCCAATGGATCATTGAAATGTGACTGTTCAGGACTTGTCGGGCATATCCTCCGTCAGGACTTTCCCGAAGCGTATCTCTCCCTTCGAGGAAAGGAAGCCCCCTGGCGCAAGCGAGCTGTCGCAGTGACGTTTTACGAGACTTTCATCGCGGCTGGCGAGAACGGAGATGGATCCTGGCGTCGCGTGACGAATTTGATGGAGGCGGCTCCGGGGGATGTGATTGCATGGCGAAAGGAAAAAGTTGAAGCAGGTTCGACAACGGGACATGTCTGCACGATCGCCAGCCAACCCGAGTTGATCGGAGAAGGACAGGTACGCGTCCGTCTGATCGATTCCACCCGCGCTCCTCACGAAGATGACACACGTCCGGAAGGAACCTTTGGCGTGGGGGCGGGCTTCAAAATGTTTCTCGTCAACGCGGATGGGGAGTGTGTCGGATATCAAGTGAAAGATCGTCCCGTGAAAGCCATCATCGCCGTCGGCCGGATCGTTCGCCCTACAGCAGCCACGTCTCATGCCGATGACGCTGATTTCATCGGCCTATCACAAGATAGGGCGATCGAACTCGCCCGAAAAAAGGGGACGAGTTGGAGAATTGTTCGCGAGGACGGCATCCCCAAGCCCATCAACATGCAGATCCTTGAAGACCGCCTGAATTTCGTGGTGGAAGATGGCAAGATCGTCGCGGCTTATCGTGGATGATGGTATCCGGCGTCTTCGTATCCCCAGGTGCAGGTTACTTTCGGTTTGACCATTCTGCTGGGATACGTTCCAGGATGCCCTGGCCATAGATTTGATCAAGATTCAGTCGTTCAAGGTGGACATAGCCGATGTGGCAGCTGCAAGTCATGTTTGGACAAGGGCGTGGCTTGAGGACCGAAAGAAAGTCCGGATCATAGATGTTACCGATGATTTGCTTCACGAAATGACAGCGGCGAATGTTCCCTTGGCCATCGACGGAGATGACTGTCTGGCCCGTGCGGCATGGCTGGCCCAGGCTTGAATGGTGTGTGTTGTTGGTCGGGAAGTGGGGATCGATGCTTGTGAATTTCTCGACGAGTTGATTGTCATAATAATCGACAAGGTTTTCGTCGGCGTTGACCCACACATAAACTGCTGGAGAGAGACGAGATCGAAGCTCCTCAATAGCTTCGATGTGTTCTCTCAAGCCCACGCAGCCCACGCTGTAACGGACACCCAGTTCGTCGAGATGAGCACATTGCCTTAGGAAGGAAGAGACAGTTGTCTGTCCGGGATGGAAGGTGCACCACAACGCGACTTTCGATCGATCCGCCTCGGCCAGCCAATTCAGACGGCTTGAGAGGTTTGTCTGGATAGCCACTTTGTTGACGTGCGGCACACGAGACAGGCGTACGATGGCTTCCTGATACCATCGTCGAACGAGAGCCTCTCCCCATGGCGTGAAGAAGATCCCCAGCGAAGCAATTTCGCTTTGCTCGACCCAGGTGCAGAAGCGATCCAGATGACGCTGGTCGGCGTCAAGTTCCTGCTGTGATTCCCAATGCTTGGCAAACGGACAATACGGACAGTCGTAATTGCAGCTGGAAAGCTCTCCACGGTAGAGAATGTTCAAGTTCATCTAAGCTCATACTCCGACATTAGTTGCTGGACGTTCGGAGAATAGAGCCAAGGGCCGATTGCGTCAGATAGTTCGATTCCGGCCGCTGTCAGCCTGAGACGGTCATCAACAACCTCGGCGAGGCGACGATTGATCAACTCTGCAAGCTCAGGATAGTCGTTCCAAAGATCAGACCGGAAGCGCTGGCGGTAATTCTCCAGCGGCATCCCCTCGACCTGGAGAAGGCTCAAAATGAGATAGCGTCGTCGTTGTTCGTCCAAATCCAGGCGAAAGCCGTGGGACGCCACCCGGAAGTCCGCTTCGTTACGATTTAGATAGTCCAGCAGAATCGAACGAACCCCGTTTCGACCGACTGAGAATTCTGTCGAGTAGTGCAATGCGCGGGTGTAGGATCGTGCGCCGCAACCAATGCCGACCATGCCGTCGGACTGGCAGCAGTAAACGGGGCCGGAGTTCTGCTGATGCTGCGGGTGTTCGAACATCCTTAGCGAACGCTGCACGTAACCGGCCTGAAGCAGTTGTTCTCGAGCCTGTCGATATGCCATCAGCCGATCTTGCGAAGCGGCCCGGGAGATGCGATCAAGGCCTGTCAGTTCTCTGACGTAGAGCGGGTAGAGATAGATTTCCTCGGGAGCATGGACGATGGCTTCGTCGACACACTCATGCCACTCCTTCAGTGATTGGGAGGGACTGCCATAGATCAAATCGAGATTCAGCGTGGGGAAATTGTGATCTCGCACAATGTGGATGGCTTTGACAACGTCTCTCAGGTCCTGAGGTCGTCCCAGTCCTCGCGTTTGTCGATCATCAAACGCTTGGACACCGAGGCTGAGTCGTTTAACACCCCAATCGCGGAGCATGGCCGCCTTCTCGCCAGTCAGCGTTGCTGGCGAAGCCTCACAGGAAACAGGAAGCGACGTTGGAGCATGGCCGATAAACTGCGAGGCCATTTGCAGGAAACGGTACAATTCCTGGGCCGACAAGAACGTCGGTGTACCACCGCCGATCGCCACTCTGGCGAAAGTGGCATTCGTCAGCACGGATCGAACCTGTTGAGCTTCGGTTTCAATCTGAGACAGATATCGCTCGACGAGGCTTTGCTTGGGGCGTGCGAGTGTGAAGAGGTTGCAAAACCCGCATCGATACTCGCAGAATGGCAGATGAAAATAGACAAATAGCGATTCTTGATTTTCCTCGCGCCAGGCATCAGCAAGTGACACAGCTGGCTGCAGCGTCCGGTAGGCGGTCTTGTGTGGATATGCATACGAGTAGGCGACGAATGCTTCGTCGGTGCTCAAGCTTGCTGACGCGATCATGGTGTTCCCTTCGGTGTCGAATCAGCGACGAACTCTGCATACGGCACCTCCCAGACAACGGGATGAGCCAACCGATGGCCCTGATATCCGTCCTCTCCATAGGCTGTGCCGTGATCAGAACACAGCAGGCACAACGACGGACCTCTTGATCGAAGCGCCTCAAATAACGGTGGAAGAGAGCGATCAACATACTCCAATGCGGCGCCATGCGAGCGAAGATCATCGACAGACGCCCCCGGAAGATAGAAGCGATTGGGCTGATGGATCGCCGAGATGTTGATGAACAGCACAATCCGCTGTTCGGCCGAATGTTGGCTTAGGCGGTCAATAGCCAGCGAGACCTGTGATTGGGTTGATGTGGGAGACGTCACGCCCATGTCCTCCGACCAGTGGGCTTCATCGAACAGATCTGGCAACACACGGCCTAACGCTGTTCGCTGATTGAAAAAGCCGACGCCGCCGATGCAGATCGTGTGATATCCGACTTGCTTGAGGCCTTCGATCCAGGTGGGTGCGTCGTAAACAAAGGTGTTCTCGTTCGTTGTTTCACTGCCGAAGAATCTGCCGGCAAACAGGCGTGGATGCGGGCCGGGAGCAACAGGTGTTGGCAGAAAACCAGCAAAGAATGCCTGGTGAGCAGCGAAGGTGAATGTGCCCGGAGAGTGGCGATTCTCCCAGCGTTGACCAGGTAGAATCGATTTCAGGAAAGGAGTGCGTCCTTCTTCCAGGCAGTTGTGCGCGACGTCGTAGCGTAACGTATCGAACGTCATGAACAGGACATCGTGGGTCCCAATAAGCTGACGAACCTTGAGCATGGAGCGACTGGCCCTTGAGCGCGAGAGTCGATGTGCGCTATGTTTCTATCAGAGGGTTATAGTCGTTGGGGTTATCGAATCCTGCGGTCCACGCGACGGCATGGCGGCAGGTCGGCGTCTCGGGCGGAACCCTTAGCAAATAGCGCCGATCTGTGGAGGGGCAGCCGACGGAAACGCAGACCAACGGTTCGTCGTCGGGAATCGCCACTCGAAGCAAACGACGCTCGCCTCCCGGAGCTTGATCGGTGTCCAGGATCTCGGCGTTGGCTTCCTCCATGAAGCGGTCCAATCCCATCCGCTCCATCTTGACCCGGCGCACTTCGGAGTTCGTCTCCTTGAGCACTTCCAATGCAGTGATCTCTTCAGGATGGAAGGCGATCCGCTCGTCGATCCGCACGCCGCGCCAGCGAAGACCGACGCCGCGCAAACATTCGGGTAGGCCCGTCAGCGCCGTATCGGCGACATCGATCCATGAGCCGACGTGAAGATCTTCAGGAAGATGTTCCATCCGGACACAGCCCGCCAAGTCGAGTTGTGAAATGCTCTTCACCCAGGAGGGCAATGTTCGAAATTGAGGGCAGTCCCTCATCCTCAAGCGACCGGCTTCCAGTTTGCCTCGCTCAGGCCAAGCTTCAATCTCGAAGCAGCCGCTCAGATCCAGAAACGAGACGTCCATGTTCTCTGGTAAACGCTTCAGTGACGTGCAACCGCTGAGGATTAGCGATCCGGCTCGCAATCCGTCAGGAAGCTGCGTCAACCGATGACAGTTTCTCAAATTCAAAGTGAACTGGACCGACACACCTTCTGGCAAGAATTCGATTGGCGACTCGGCGAGGTTCAACGACACATGGCTTGAATCCGGCTTGACTTCAACCACGGCCTTGCTCTTTCCCATTGTTTTAAAGTCGTCTCGGCCAGATCCTGAGCCCGTGATTCCGACGCCAACAATTTGCTTCCAGATCCAGTCCCAGACCATAGTTATGCTCAATTCTTCAATCGAGGACTCGGCGGATTTCCTTGGGAGTGTACTCGCGCTGGATCCAGACTCGGTAGATACCTTGGGAAAGCTCGATTGGAGCATGCTCCTCGTGAATGATGGTCGCGATTTTTGCGCTGACGCGGAGGAACATCTCGTCACCAGCGTGGAATAGTTCCACTCCGTCGCGCTCCCGTATACGGTGAGCGTGCCCGGTGATTTCGCCTCGTGCAAGAATCAGATGGGGCAGCAACTGAGCTGAATCAGGGATTTTCTTGCATGCTTGGATCAAAACATCACCGTGACGCCACATGTCAGCCTCCAGACGACTGTTGTAAGAGACAATCGTCTCTCAACTCTTGGATAAAATTGGGTGAAGCGGATATTTCCGATCTTCCGAGACGCAGCGAAGATTGTACATTAGTCATCTGCGGTCGCAATGACAAATCTTCCCAGGAATTCAGCAGCGGGGATCGGAGCAGTATGACCATCAGCGATCACTTGACCCATTTTTCTGGCTTACCGGTCTTCAACCACACAGACCAGCAGACGCTCAAGACTTCACCAGCCTCCGTAGCGCATCGACTCGCTATCGATTGGGATGCGCACGAATCCGGTACGACAATGGAAGAGGTACTCGCTGAATTCGTCGCGCAGGCCTGGTGCCCTGAGGTTGAGGCATTGATCATTGGAGACTGGGGCGGAACAGGTCAAGGTGATGATTCAGAACCTGTCGTGGAAGCCCTCGTCAGTTCTCGCGAACGGCTCAAATCTCTGAAGGCGCTGTTCCTGGGAGAGATGACGGGGGAGGAATCGGAAATTTCTTGGATTAATCAAACGGATGTCTCGCCGATACTGGAAGCATATCCTCAGCTCGAGGTGTTCTACATTCGAGGTGGCGAGGGACTCAGCCTGGGGCGTCCTCGGCATCAGAAACTCCGTGAGCTTGAGATTCAAACGGGCGGACTGCCCAGCAATGTCGTCCAGGAGATCACGCAGGCAGATCTGCCGTCGCTTGAGCGGCTGGTGCTGTGGCTGGGAGATGATGGATACGGCAACGACGTGACAACTGACGATCTGCGCAATCTGCTGACGAGTGGCCCCGTCCAGAACCTGCGATACCTGGGCCTGATGGACGACTGTCGTGCTGATGAGACGGCTAAACTTCTCGCTGAGATTGGCATCCCAAAGTCGGTCGAGACGCTGGACCTCTCGTTAGGAGTTCTGGGCGATGAGGGCGCGCGGGCTTTGGCGAATTCCAGCTGGATCAGATCGCTCAAAAAGCTCGACATTTCTCACCATTATGTCTCGCCTGAAGTTGTCGAGCAGTTGAAAACGCTCGTACCTGAAGTGGACGACAGCGAGCGTTGCGAGCCTTATGTGTACAACAACGAGGAGAATCGATACGTCGCGGTTTCCGAGTAATCCAATGGCTTCTTGGGTCATTATTGGGAATCCGGAGAATCGGCGGGTTCAGTTGTTTCAGGCGGCGCTACACTCGCTGGGGCTTCCTCACGCGATGCTCATCAGTTACGAACAACTGCTCGATGGATCGGCGCGAATCGATCAACTCCCACGGAATGCGTTCGTTCGTATCGATTCGCCAGGGGAAAACTTTAAAGTCGAACGCGGGTTGCTCCAACGAGGAATCGAGGCCGTCAGAGCGGAGGGAGGGCCTTGTCTGGACGCAGCGGTTCTTGAGGAGCTTTCCGTTGAACGTGGCCGCATCCTTCATCCACGGCA
>SXPC01000249.1 GCA_005778225.1 Planctomyces sp.
GATCAGCAGCAGTCTCAACAGCCACAGCAGCCCAAGACCCCGGGACGCGAAGAGCTGGAAATAGCCAAGAAGAAGATGGACGAAGCCATCGAGGAACTGAAGAAAAAGCAACGCGAGAATGCTTCCGAGAAACAGGATGAAGCGTTGCTGGAGCTTCAGAAAGCCAAAGCCAAGCTCGAAGAACTCCTGCGACAGCTCCGCGAAGAAGAGCTCGAACTGGTGCTGATGGCTCTTGAGGCGAGATTCCGACGCCTGCTCGAAATGGAATACCAGATCAAAAACGGGACCGTCAAACTGGCAGAACTTCCTGAAGAGGAACGCCTGAGCCATCATTCGCAACGAGCCGTCCAGCTTTCCCGGGATCAGTCGGCGATCCGTCTGGAAGCAGAAGACGCCCTTGTCCTGCTGAAGGAAGAAGGTTCCTCGGTCGCGTTTCCGGAAGCCGTGATCCAGTTGAGAGATGACATGGGGATTGTCGTCGGGCGTCTGGAGAAGATGGACGTCGGCGAAATCACGCTCGCGATTGAAGATGATGTCATTGAAGGACTTAAGGAGCTGATCGAGTCGTTGCAGAAGGAACTGGAAAAACTCCAGAACAAGCAACAACAGGATCAGCAGCAGCAACAACAGGAGCAACAGGAACCCGGACTGGTCGACCAGTTAGCGGAATTGAAGCTTTTGCGGTCCTTACAACAGCGAATCAACCGTCGAACGCGCCAATACAGCCTGCAGGTCGATGGCGAGCAGGCAACAGACCAACAGATCAGGGCCTTGCTGAAAGAACTTTCTGCACGTCAGCAAAGAGTCTTCAAAGCGACGTATGATTTGTCGTCCGGGCAAAATAAATGACAGTCGATATGAAAAAGACGACGATTAGCAGGTAACCGAACCTGACGTCGACGTCTAAAATGATGGGCAACCGACCGAAAAATGCACAGAGTGTACGGGTGTGATGAACCTGGCGACGACTGTCAGAGAAAAATTTGACATGTTGGCCAATCATGGCATTATCTGTGCTCTCCTTGGGTCAGGTCGCCTTGTCCAACAACCGGACGAACTCATTCTGAGATCAGCGGTTAAGCAGGAAGCAACACGATGAAACACCTCCGAACGATCCGTGTGACATGCTGTTTCTGGCTCATTGCAGCAGTCGCGAGCCTGAATTTTCAGCACGTGCAGGCTGCGGAAGGCAATTTCCACGTCTACCGCCCCGTCCCCACGGAGTACGTTCGGAATGCGATGATCGACCAGGTGGATAAGTCCTCCCTGCCTGTCAAGATTCGACATCAGCTCGTTGAAAAATGGAGCACACTGCCTGCTTTTTCATCTCCACTGCAGGTCATGGAAGCACTTGTCGCCACCGTCGAGCAGTTTGATACCCGCTGGAATGACCTGATCGACGCCACGCACGATTCTGGCCGTTATTTCCAGTTCGAGGAAATGCAGGAGAATCTACTTTCTACCTTAAACCCGACGCTGCGCTCGAACATGGAGCTCTATCTGGGCAGCCAGCTGTCCTCGGCCCAGATGTACGACGAAGCCATCACGGTCCTCGGCTCTGCGTCGGTGAACGAACTGGTTGATCCTGCCAGTTACTTCTTCCATAAAGCCGTCTGCGAACACAATTTGCTGATGAAACAGGACGGCTTGACGAGCCTGGGGCATCTGCTCGAGCGAACCGCTGCCGTGCCCGTCCGTTACTCCCAGGTTGCGGAGCTGATGAAATACGACCTTGAGAACCTGGAAGAAAAATCGCTTGATGAGGTTGCCCGGATGATGTCCGATGTCGAACGACGTCTGGAACTGGGACGTGCCGGCTCACGCGTGCAGAAGCTCGAGAAGGAAATTGTCAGCCGTCTCGATGAGATGATCGAGAAAATCGAACAGTCTCAAAACGGCGGCGGTGGCGGAGGCAGCGGGAATTCGAATGACCCTGGCAACCAACCTTTGCAGGATAGTATCGTCAAGGGTAGCACGGCGCCGGGAAATGTGGACAATAAGGACATCGGTCACAAGGATGGCTGGGGAAACCTGCCTGAGAAAGATCAGGCCAAGGCCAAGCAGATCCTGGGATCGATGTACCCTGCCCATTACGGCAAGGCGATTGAGGAATACTCTCGCAAGTCAGCCGAGCGAACGACGCCTTAGTGCGTGTTGGGTCGGATGTAGCAGCGACAGCCTGGCAGAGACTTCTTGCCTGATGTCTGTTTGCGAGTGATGGCGAACACTTGCCTAAGCCCCACCCTCATCCCCCCTTCGGGCACCTTCTCCCCTCAAGTGAGAAGGGACAGAATTGAAAGCAGCGATGTGTCTGACGGACGAAAAGAATTGATGTTGGGTCGTAGCTTGCGATTCTGGAAGTTGCTGATGCTGGTGGTCTGTCTGGCTGGCGTGGGAGTTGGATCAAATGCGGCGAACGCTGAGACATTTACGCTGACGACGATTGATGGCGAGACCGTTGTCGGCGATCTGGTCAGTCTTGATCGTCAATCGGCTGTGATGACCGTTGATGGGGAACAGAGAACCTTTCCTCGGACCGATGTTGTTCAACTCGAGCAGAAGGCAGACCAGTCGCAGGTCATGGCGATTACCGGACAGATGGAAGTTCGTCTCGCGGGTGGGAGTGTCCTCAAGGTCAAAAGCATTCAGCGAACAGCCGCCAGCAGCAAGCTGGTCATTGGCGATCAGAACGTCATGGAGATTCCCTCAGCTGCTCTTTCGGAACTCCTGGTCAATGGCCTGCGGGGCAATGAGCAGGAACGCTGGGACGAGATTCGCAAGGCAGCTCAGACCACCGACCTGCTCATCGTCAAGAAGAACGAGAACCTCGATTTCGTCGCGGGCGTGATTGGAAATATCGATGCAGCCGGTGTGGAGTTCCTTCTCGGGGAACGCTCTGCCAAAGTTCCGTGGGAGCGGATCTATGGCCTAATGTTCCTGAAAAATAAACCCGCTGGTCCGCCCGCAGGAATTACGCTCGAAACAGCCGACGGGCAGGAACTCAAGGTCGAAAACCTGACGGTGCAGAATGGTCAATTGAACGCTCAATTCGCTCGCGATGCAGAAGTCTCGATGGCGATCGGCAAAGTGAAACGTGTCGATTTCAGTGCCGGGAAGATTCGCTCGCTGTCGGACCTCAAGCCCGTCGTAGTCAACGTCAAGCCGTTCTTCAACCGCGAGTGGCAGCCGGCATTTGACCGCAATACACATGGCAGCCCGTTGTTTATTGGCGGCAAGACGTATCGCAAGGGACTCTGCCTGCACTCGTACACCGAGATTACGTTCCGACTGGCGGGGGAATTCAATCAGTTCCGCTGTCTGGCGGGGCTCGATCAATCGATCAATCCCAAGCGTGGCGATGTGAACCTGATCATCAAAGGGGATGGGAAGACGCTCTACGAGGGAAACTTCTCAGCGACGTCGACTCAGTCGCAGTACGTCACCCCGCTGCCGATCGAACTGAATCTTGCTGGTGTGAACGATCTGACGTTTATCGTCGATTTTGGAGCCGACCAGATTGATATCGGCGACAATCTGAACCTCGTGGATGCAAGGCTGATCCGCTGATGAATGATGGAAAACGAGCCACCGGATGGCAGAGACAATCGGGCATCTTCGTTGCAGTGATTGTGTGTCTGATCAATGCTTTTCAAGCTTCGGTTGTCGACGCAGCTGATCCGCTCGTCGAGAAGGCACAGCAGCAACGCATCGACGCGATTCAGAAAGTCGCGCCGACCGTTGTCGCAATTCACAATGCAGACGGGACGGGCGTCGGTTCCGGCGTTGTGATCAGCCCTGATGGGTATGTGCTGACCAACTTTCACGTCTCCAGCGGTGCGGGCGATTTCATGCAGTGCGGTCTCAATGATCGCAAGCTGTATGAAGGAGTCGTGGTCGGAATTGATCCGGTGGGGGATGTGGCGCTCGTCAAGATGATCGGCCGTAATGACTTTCCCTACGCGACGCTGGGTGACAGCGATAATGTCCGCGTCGGCGACTGGTGTTATGCCATGGGGAATCCTCTCAACTTCGCGCATGACTTTTCTCCAACGGTGACGTATGGCATCGTCAGCGGGACGCATCGTTATCAGTATCCTTCCGGGACCATTCTCGAATACACCGACTGCATTCAGACGGATGCGTCGATCAATCCGGGAAACTCGGGTGGTCCGCTGTTTGATGCGAATGGGCTATTGATCGGGATCAACGGACGCGGGTCCTTCGAAAAGCGTGGACGTGTTAACTCGGGAGCCGGGTATGCGATCTCGATCAATCAGATCAAGTTCTTCCTCGATCACCTCAAGAGCGGACGGATCGTCGATCATGCGACCCTTGGGGCGACCGTCAGTTCGAACTCCGAAGGTGCAGTCATTATCTCGGGGATCCTCGAAACCTCGGAAGCATTTCGACGTGGCCTGCGGATCGATGATGAACTGATTTCCTTCGGCGGTCGTCCGATGGGGAGCGTCAACCAGTTCAAGAATATTCTAGGGATCTATCCCAAGGGCTGGGTGGTGCCGATTGTGTATCGTCGTGGTGGGCGCAAGTCGGAGATCCTGGTTCGTCTGCAGGGAGTTCACGCAGAAGGTGAACTCGAAGCGATGGTTCAAGGCGAGAAGAAGTCAGGGGATCAACCTCGACCTGGTGGGCCTGGTCCAGATGGGCCTGCCCCGCAGCCTGGTCCGCCTGAGAAGGAGCCCGAAGAACCCAAGGGAGATGGGCCTGCTCCCGGCGTCCCGCTGCTGCCCGGCATGAAGCCGATGATTGCGGATCTGCCGCAGAGCGAAGAGATCAAGAAGCTGTATGACCTGCGACCGGGGTATAGCAACTATTACTTCAACGATCAGATCCAGAAGCGGTTGCTCGCGGGATTGGCCAGTTGGGGAAAGTATCCCGAAAAGTCGACCTGGAAGATGACGGCCAAAGCACCGAACGGCGATGCGATTCAGTTTGGCGTCAATGACGAGCGGGCAGCGATGGTGCTTGGAAGTGAGCAGTTCCTGATGCTGTTTGATGACGCGTTCACCCATAATGAACCCGCCAAAACGCAGGGATTCCTGTTGGGCCTGCACCAGCTTCGCTGGTTGCTGTCGGGAGGCCCCAAGGCGTTTACAAACCTTTATTATCTGGGGAGTGAGCCGCTCGATGGGACCGAGACCAAAGTGGATGTTCTGATCACCGAGAAAAGTGGGATCATGACCCGCTGGTACTTCGACCACGATGCGAGGCTGATTGGATTCGACCTGCAGCGAACTGCGTATGATGAGGTCTGCTCGGTTCGTTTCGGCCAGGAGCAGGTTTCGACGGCTGGGTTATCGCTGCCCAAGGAGTGGAGAATTCTGGTTGGTCCGGAAGAGGTCACGAAGTTTGAGCTGACGGGATTCGAGGTGCCGCGATGAGCGGGAGATTCAAACATGTCCCATTGCTGTTGATCGTTGCCAGCTGTCTGTTGTCGCTGGTCTGGTCGTCGACGTGCGCCATCGCGCAAGAGCCAGTGGAAGAGTCTCGTATTGATGTCTACGAAAAGTCGCTGCCGACTGTCGTGAAGATCTTTGGCAGTGGCGGTCTGGCGAGACTGGAAGGCTACGGCAGCGGGATCCTCATTTCGAAAGAGGGGCATATTCTGACGGTGTGGAGTCACCTGCTCGATCGTGGCGTGGTGACCGTTGTTTTGAATGATGGGCGACGCTTTGAAGCCAAGCGTCTGGGAGCAGAACCATCTCTTGATCTTGCGATCCTCAAGATCGAAGCCGAGGATCTGCCGTTTGTTGATCTGACGAAAGCAAAACTGCCGGCGATCGGGACGCGCGTCATCGGGCTGTCGAATATGTTCAAAGTCGCCAATGGCGATGAACCCGTCTCTGCGATCCATGGCGTGGTCGCGGCGGTGACGCCGTTGCAGGCCAGACGTGGCAGCTTTGATTTCTCTTACCAGGGAGCAGCGATCATCGTCGATGCAATCACCAATAACCCCGGCGCGGCTGGCGGATTACTGGTAACAACCGATGGGACGCCCATCGGGATGATTGGCAAGGAACTGAAAGACAAACGTATCAACGTCTGGATCAACTATGCGATCCCTCTCAATGAACTGGCGGGGGCTGCAGAAGAAATCATCACGGGCAAGTTCAAGCCAGCGGACTACGGGAAGAAGAATCCAGATGATGAATCGGTCACGCTTCGGAACTACGTTCCCTCCGATCTGGGAATTATCCTCGTGCCCGATGTTGTCCGACGCACGCCTTGTTACGTCGATCATCTGCGGAAAGAAAGTTTCGCAGCTGGTTTTGATTTA
Organism: Planctomyces sp.; assembly: GCA_005778225.1. Lineage (GTDB taxonomy): Bacteria > Planctomycetota > Planctomycetia > Planctomycetales > Planctomycetaceae > SXPC01. Next base: position 6,296 of record SXPC01000249.1, read on the forward strand.
AAGCCGGATGATCTGATCCTGTTTGTGAACCAACAACTTGTGCAGTCGCAACAGGAACTCAAGGATCTGTTCGGCGCGATGAATGCAGGCGACCCGGTGGAACTGACCGTGCGACGAGGGAACCGATTGCATGTTGTGAAGTTCAATATGCCGTTGAAGAACAGACAGGATGAGATGCCGTGAGTCGAGTTGTGGTTTTGATCCTGAGTGTTGTATGGATGCTGATCGGTACAGCTTCAACAGTGTCCGCCCAATCCAATGATCCGGCGGTTGTCGCGGCGGAGCAGCGGGCGTTTCGTCAGGCGGTGGCGGTTGTCGAGCCATCCGTAGTGCAGGTGCAGACCGTTGGCGGGACAGACCGTGCTGGTGAGATTTTCATTGGCGGCGGTCCTTCGACAGGACTTGTCGTTGATCCGGAGGGATACATCGTCACAAGCGCGTTCGGGTTTGCGACCAAGCCTTCCTCGGTGTTAGTGAGACTCGGCGATGGACGCTCGTTTCCCGCCGAAGTCATCGCGACCGACCATCTGCGAAAACTGACGCTGTTGAAGATCGATGTGACAGGATTGCCGACCGTCGAAGTTTCGCCACGCGAGGAACTCAAAGCCGGCCAGTGGTCGATTGCGATCGGCCGGACCTATCAGGTCGAAGTGCCGAACGTCTCGGTCGGAATCATCAGTGCCGTCGACCGGGTGTGGGGAAAAGCGATTCAGACAGACGCCAAGATTTCGCCAGTCAACTATGGCGGGCCGATGGTCGATATCGATGGACGCGTGCAGGGACTGCTGGTGCCGATGCATGTGGAAGATGAACAGGTGACTGCAGGCGTCGAGATTTATGACTCGGGGATCGGCTTTGCAGTCCCGATGGACGATGTGATCGCCAGTGTCGAGCGATTGAAGGCGGGCAAGGATCTGCGCCAGGGAATGATGGGAGTTCAATTCAAAGCACAAGGATTCCAGGGCCGGCCGTATGTGTCTCTGGTTCGACAAGGTTCTCCCGCAGAGACGGCAGGACTTGCGTCAGGTGATTTAATCACGGGAGCCAATGGACAAGCCGTCGCCAACGTGGCGGATTTCAAGCAGGTCGTCGGTCGGCTGTATGGTGGTGATCCGCTGAAGATCAAGATCGACCGCGATGGCAAAAGCCTGGATCTGGATTGTTTGCTTGTGGAAGAACTTGCCCCCTACCAGCGACCGTTTCTGGGAATCGTGCCGCAGCGAGAACTCGCCGATACGCCCAAGGACCAGCCGGGGACCGTGATTCGTGCCGTCATCGCAGGTTCACCAGCCGATAAGGCGGGCCTGAAAGCCAATGACGTCCTGTTGAAGGTTGCAGGGACCGAAACAACAAAGTCCGCGTTCCTGGCAACCGCGGTCACGTCCAAGCGAGTCGGTGATGAATTCGAAGTCCGTTTCCTGCGAGACGGCAAAGAGCAAACAGTGCCCGTCACGCTGAGCGCGGAGTCAGCCGCGATTCCGGAGAAGCTGCCCGCAGTTGTCGTCGGAGATGCGGGTGACGAGGAAGATCGTCCGAAAGCGGGTGTGATTCGTAAAGAGCTGCCAGGATACGGGCGCTCGTATTGGGCCTATGTGCCCGAGCAGTTTCCGAAGGATTTTCGATATGGCGTTGTCATGTGGTTACATCCGCCGGGAATGACAATGCAGGAAGAGTTGCTCGCTAGTTGGACGTCCGTCTGCAATCAACGAGGTCTCATTCTGATTGCTCCGCTGGCGGAAGAGAATGCACCTTGGACGGCCGATGATCTGGTCTTCGTGGGTGACTGTCTGGGCGATCTCGAAAAGACGTATCGCATTAACGAGAGCAACATGGCGCTCCATCTGCATGAGAAGACGACGTCGGTCGGCTTGGAGTTGCTGGCCCTCAAATCCGTGATGTTTCAGGGCGTGATCCTGGTCGATAACACCACTGCCCTGCCCGCTTTGAAAAGCACGCCCGAGCGGGAACTGATGTTTCTGCTCGTGTCGCCTAAGGCGGATGCAGTCTCGGTGCGCTTCGATGAAGAGTCGGCGAGAAAGCTGAGGGAGGGAAAGATCCCCGTCGAAGTGCTGGTTGAAGACTTCGAGTCAGAAGGCTATCCCAAACAGGAGAGTGTCGACGCGATTGGTCGCTGGGTCGATTCACTGGATAGAATCTGACGTCACGCTGATCGAACAGTCTTCATCGCGGGGTAGCTCAGAGCCCAGCAGCACAAGCCGATCAAAATGACACCCAGGCCAAGCCAGAATTGAATCACTGCCGTGATCGCGATACCAGCCACAATTAGCGGCAGACCACTTCGCTGAGCTCTCGTCCAGACGGACCACCATGAGCGGCGTGTCAGGTAAGTAATGAATACCAGCCCGATCGCGACGGCGATCCACGGAAGCCGCGAGAACTGGCTTTCAGGAATGAGTTCGCGCTGAAGCTGAATGGTGGCCGTTTTTGAAGCGTTTGGTTTAGCATCCAGACTCGGGTAACTGACGAGAAAGCGATGCGATTCTTCAAAAGAGAACGCCGTGCGAATCTTGCAGCTGACGATCTCCCCCTCCGGCGTTGGCAGCGAGAGGTTGTTCCAGTCGGTGACCGGACTGGTCCAGGAGATCTGGATGGACGCTGTCTGATGGTCCTGAGGAAGCAGAATGAGTAATGATTTCCCATCATGACTGGCAATCGGCAGCAAGACGTTTCGAGAACGAGCCGTCACTGTTCCTAGGTCGGAAGTGAGATGAAGTCTCAATAATTGCCCGGGCTTGAAACCGCCATCAATCGTCAACTCGCCGAGAAGCTGTTTGGCCTGGGGTGTTGAGGTGAGTGCATACGTCAGGTGAAGCGGGATCGACGTGATCGTCATCGCCTGCTCCAGAGGCTTGGTGGCTTCCGCAGGCTGCTTGGGTTCCAGAGGAAACTCGACACGGAAGTCCGCTGCTGGTCGAGCAGACTGATTTTGTGGTGGACGCGTGATGTCCAGGGTGAGTGTTTCGTCTGGGGCGATGATCTCAACACTGCGTGTCGTCGCGATCAATTCCAGATCCGGTTCCACTGGCTTGAAGGCGGTTTCTGGTGTGAGCGTCGTGTTCAACTCTGGTGGCGAAGTGATCTGAACTTGAATCGGTGCCGGGATGCCAGCTGTGTCGATGATTCGCGGAAGCTTTAACGGAATGGACAATGAGTCTTTCGAGTCGCTCCAGTTGAGCTGAGTCTGAGACGCGATGTTGATTTGACCGTTTGTCATCGCGTTTTCAGACATGTAAATGAAGAGTCGATCACCAGATCGGGAATATGTCAGAGGCCTTGTTCGACTGGTCTCGACGAGATCGACCTGCTGAATATCCCAGTTTTCCGGGAAGCTCAGTTCCAGCATGAATCTCTGCAGTGAAAGACTGCGAAAGCGAATCGAAGACTGAATCTGCAACTGTTGACTGCGTACTGCAATCGTATGCACGATCGAGTTCAGATTGATCTGACGGGCAGGCGTCTGGATTGACAGGATTGTTGTGTCTTCAGGGTTCAGGCGTGCATAAGTCAATTCGACAGGATTGGGCTCAATGGGAAGATCCAGAACCAGAGGCATCGTGGAACGTTGAGACGGGTCCGATGGTTCATCACTGCGAACGATCTGCTGGCCAAACTTTGATTGAAGCTTCAAACGCCCGACGCGTCGTTCGATGCGCGTGCTCATCTCGCGATTGGATGACTCCAGGGTGACCAGATTGGAAAAGTCACGCAGTGGGATTTTGTCGGGGATGCCAAGCAGGAAACGGGTCGCGATACTGTACTGGCCAGCCTCGTTGAAGCGGAGCCTCAAAAGAGTCGAAGGTCGATCGTGCGAGCCATTCAACGCCTGTGATTCCATCAATTGCAGTCCCCGCAGGTCGATCGGAATCGCACCGCGAGGGTAGTTAAGCTGCGGGTGTAAACGCCAGCCTGCTGCACGTCGATCTGAAACGTCATGCTGACATCGGCCAGATTTCTCCGCAGGTCGATCAGGGTATCGGGAGTGACAGTCAGAACAGCTGACATCGGTTCGGGCATCGCGTCAATCAGCTTCAGATGCAGTTCCGATGGATTCAAGAGGGGGCTCGGCGTCTTTGTCACCGGCATCGGCTTGGCGTCGCCGGGCATGAGTTCGACCAGATAACGGAAGTCGAACTGGTCAATGCGATGAATGAACGACTGATGCACGAACGGCAGCTGAACCGGGAAAAATGTTCCGGGGGCGGGGGCTTTCTTCAAGAAGAACGCGATCTCGATCACGCTGCTGCCGTAAGTGCGTGGTCGCTGTGAATTCGTTGATGTAGTCGTCGGAGGTGGCTCTGAGTCACTGGGCAAGGTGACGAGGATGCCGGCTGTTGTCGTCGAAGAACCAATGCTGGCGGGACGGCCATCGACAAAACAGCCATTAATTCCCGAGAACGCGACGTTCTGAAATGGCAAGCTGATTTCCCGGACCGATCCATCCTGTGGGATGAAGACTTCATAACGGGCAAAGACAAGTGTCTGCTCAAGTTGAACATCGATTTCGTAGTCAGCCTTCTGGAACAGAACCGACGAGGAAAGCAGACTCCCCTGCGCTCTCTGCTGAAGGTCTGCGAGGACTCGTCGTTCTAAATAGACGATCGGTTCATCTGTCAGCGGCGGACGATTCGCGGCATTGGTCACCTGCTTGGCGACTGAGTAGGGAATCAGAATGGTGATGTTGTTGTCAACACGCGCCGGCTGAGCAGCCTGGAGTGAAGTTGAACCGGTCAGCAGCGTGAACATCAGCCAGAAAGAAACCATGACAGAGACAACCGTGGCAGTCCGTTCAAGGATCGTCGAAGGACGTGCACTACTTTTCCCCTCGTCAATCGTCACGTGCGGAATCAGCCAGAGAAGGGCGCTGCTCACGATGATCAGAATCGTCGGCTGGTACAACACACTCCAGGGATCGAGAACTTGCGTCAACAAACAGACCAGACCGATCAAACTCAACGCGAGCGCGAACCAGCGAAGCGGCCGAATGACGACACCGACAACAATGATCAACACCGCCGTCAACAGCGACAGCTGTGTAATCGTCGAGACACGGGCAATCTGAATGGTCAAGGCAGGCAGCTGGAGCCCCTGAGCCTGCGAGTCTGACATCAAGTCGATCCGGAACTGCTGACCTTTGAGCATGCGGCCTGCATCCAGCCAGCCAAACGGTCGCCAGCCTCGATCCTGAGTCGACGTTCTCTGCGTCAGAATATTGGCAGGTAACTGACTATCGAGCGCGGGCTGATAGGCATATTGTCGCGAGTCATGGTCGAGGTGAGAGACGAGTTGTGAGGCATCGAAATAGACATCATCCTGCTCCGTGTTGAGCTTCCAGGCCAGTGAGTCGACAGGAACAGATAACACAGGCAGCGGAACCGAGAGTGGAGTCCAGAGCACTCGCTGTGGCCACGTCTGATCGATATCAAGCACAACTCGGGTCACCTGATGCGAACTGGCTGGCAGAATGATTTCGCGAGTCAATGGATCATAAGCAATCGGCTTATCGTCCACGCGAGCAGCAAGACGAGTATATGATTCAGGGATCGATAAAGAGACTGGCTTTGCACGCGACCCCCAGAGGGCATACTCGAGGCGGTGATGGACAATCAGATCCTTCTCGCTGAAATCTTGTCGGGGCAGCAACGTGGACAGAGTCGCCAGGACCTGAGTCGGAGCTGGGACCAGCGTCGTGCCGGTGTCGACAGTGAGCAGAACCTCTTCCTCAGCAGAATAGACTCCCTGCAACAAAGAGGTCTTGGCATCGAGCGAATTCTCGGTCAATCCCGACATGGTGGAATGCAACGGAAGAGGGCCGATATCAATGTGTGAGCGAGACGATTTCAAACTCGCAATGAAGACCTGCGGGAAAAGCGTACGGTCAGAGAGGAGCTGTTTGAACTCGACGATCATCGGAGTGGTCAACGACTCCCAGCCAGTCGACGGCGACTCAATACGATAACGCGCAGTCCCAGGATGGGGATCATCCAGACGCTGAGATGCGAGAACCGTGGACGAAGTCTCTGGAGAGATCAGAAAGATCGGCGCTTCAGGAGAGTTGAGAATGTCGACCGTCAGTTCATCAGAGTTGGAAAGCAGTCCTTGAATTCGCAATTCCACACGATGATTCACATAGGGAGAATTGATCTCCGCATGATGATCGACCATCAGCGTCGAATGGTCATTCCAGATCTCGATGGCTGGATTCTGATCAACAGAAGGAATCTGAAACAGCTGAGTCGTACTGCTGGCAGGTGCAAGAGTCGACTTCAAAGTATTGGGAAGCAGTGATAACAGGGAAGCAAAATCTTTGGTCGCGCTCGCGCTGGTTTCGACGGTTCTTGGAAGCTCTTTCTCGGAAGACACCGGCGTCGCGTCCGAATTGACGATGACATTGAGGACCGAGTCGTATTTCAGCTGGACCTGCTGCTTCTGGACTTGTCCTTGCGCGAGTCTGATGGACGGTTGGAAACTCAGTTTATCTGACGCAGAAGACTTCCAGGGATTCTTGTCAAACCGGTAGAACGCATCAATCTGCAGACGCGTCCCGGCACTTGCCAGCTGTGGCTTGAGCACATCAATGCGCAGTTGCTGTCGGGGCGGACGATTCGAAGCATCGCTGATCTGCCAGCGGAAGGCTTCTTCATTGTTGCCGACAGAAATCGCGTCATTGACAAGCCGAACATCAAGAACCTGCGCGGCGTCCGGGATTTGACACAGAATCTGTTCGACTCGTCCCGACAGAGAGGTGAATTCAAACTCTTGACGATACACAAACCCGCCCGGGGTAATCATCCCGTCGAGCTTGCTGTGAACAAGTAGCTCGAAAGCAGGTCGAAACAGCTCGAGTGCAATCTTCCCCGTCTGAGAGAGCTTCTCATAGGTAAGACGCTGACCGCCACCCGTCGATTCTGGCGAGCGAACCATCTGATAACCTTCCAGCATCGAGGAAAGGTACTCCAGAGGTTGTGAGAGTTGGATACTGACCTGATGGTTCTGCCAGAGGATGTTTTCAGGAACGCATTCGGGCATCGTCCAGCGTCGCCAGTTGCGATTGAGCATGCTGCCGCGAAGACGAAAAACAAACTCCGTATTTGCAGGGATGGCGGGGAACTCAATCGTCAGTCGCTGCACTGTCTTGCTGGACTCGGTCGTGAAGTCAAGCGGCTCTCCCGACGACAGCGAGACGTTCTCGATATCCAGCAAAGGAGACGTCAACAGCGTCATGCGTTCGAGAACGCCGGAATAGACTTTGACTTCAATGGTGTCGCTGACAGAGGCATCATCTTCATTGACCGTCCACGCCACCGAGCGGCGCTTGATACTCGCGCGGGCTGGTTGAGAGGAAAGCCGAGGACGAATGACCAGACGCACTTCGTTGCGGTTTCCCAGCAGGATCTTCCAGCGCTGCTGGCCGTTCGCGGGCTGTCCGACCGGTCGTTGCACCCCGCCGTTGAGGTCGATATCTATCTCCTGCGGGATCGTCAGGTCAAGTGACGAAAGCTCCGCCGATGGCAGTTGCAGCTGGCAGTCCGTTTCGAGAAGCTTAGCCTGACACGGGGATGACCAGCGTCCTTGAAGGGTATGCTCACCTGGCGGAACGATGAGGTAGGTCTTCTGATTATTCCCTGCTCCCCAGATCGCAGGGGCGTCGTCGAGCTTGAGATCGAACAGGCTCAGGTTCAGAGGCGAAAGCGAATAAGCCTGTTGAGTCGCTTCCAGATTATTGATCGAGATGACGAACGTCCCCGAGAGAACATTCCCCGTCAGTGAGCCCGTGTAGGTCGCTGATTGAAGGCGAATCGCGGGAGGTTGTTCCGGGACAGCGATCGAATCCAGAAGCAACTGCAACTCGCGTCCAGAAATCGGAACCCAGTCCCCTTGTGGCCACGACTGTGGCATACTGTCGGGAACATACACACGCTGAACAGGTTCGTTCACTGCGGGTACGTTCACTGCCACTTGAGGAGCAGGTTGAGGAACCTGTGCGATCGACAACCGCGTCCACAACACGACTGCGATCACCACGCAGGCAGCCAGCAGCATCGCCTTCGTGAATCGAGAGAAAATCGAAGATCGCAGTGTCGGTCGATTCATGAATGATCGGAGTTCGATTTAGCCGAGCCGCTCGTGGAGGGACTTGGAGTCGAGGGAACAGGCGCCTTGATGTGAGTCTTGTCAGCCATGGCTTCCCAGTCGATCGAGCGTCCATGGTAAGTGATCGAAGAGCCGCCGATCGTGGCGGTCGCGGTGATCGGTCGACCACGCTGGGAACGCGGTCTTCCTCGATGCAGAAACCGCTGGTCAATCAACAACGCCACGACTCCGAGCGCCGTCCCCGCCAGGAATGGCTGCAGTAGAATCCCGCCCATCGATCCCTGAAGGAAGGCGCCAATCAAAGAGAAACCAAGAATCAACGCGACCAGCGAAGGCAGCTGAGAATTCCTTAATAACAAGACGGCGAATAACGCCACCAGCAACCCGCTCCCGCAGCCGATCAGCAGCAGCATTGACTGGCTGATGGTTCGACATCGCAGTTCTGTTGGACCGAAGACTTCAAAGTCATACGCGTGGAAGGTCCGTGAATTCGCATCGGCGACAGGAAACTGATAAAGGTGATCATTCTTTCTCACCCACAGTCCGTTCTGGAATGACCAGCGAAACTGCGGAAAGATACTCGCGCTCCACGAGAAAAGATGCTGTTGCGGAAACACTTCGATACGCCAGGCGCGAATCGCCAGATCACTCGAAACAAAGAAGTCCGGCTGAGGGATTCGAATACGCCATAACCCGAATGCAGGAACCTCCAGTGACGTCTGGTATTCGATGGTGACAAGTTGCGTGTCATCAATAGACGTTGCTCCCGTTGACGAAGACGCGTGGCAGGTAATCAACGTGAAATCATCTGATTCCGTCATCTGAAAGGAAACTGGCACAGTATTAATCAAAACACGGCCAACCCGAGACGTCTTCGGCAGACGGAAGCGGACATCCTGCGAGCCTTTGGCCAGCAAAAAGTCTCCAAATGTCGCCACGCGATCGACCGAAATCATCCGGGAAATCAAACGACACGATCGGACTTCCAGCGAACTGTTCAGCGCTGTGCCCGAGGTGATTTCAATCGACACCGTCAACGGGGCTTCCTGAAAGGAGTAAATGTTCTGAGAGGCATCCTGCACGCCAACCGAATTCGCAGTCACATCTTTCAGAACAATGTGACGGGCCCCGGTTGTCGATGTCGAGATCTGAGTGCTACTGATAAAGACATCTGGAACGGAAGGACGTGCCAGCCCGATCACCAGCGGCTTCAGTGGTTCTGGATTGCTGCTTGAAACAGGAATCAGAGTTTTGATGGTCAGCTTCACTTCTCCCGTCAGAGGCTGTTCGCAGTACAGGCGAATTCGCTTGCGTCCCCCTTCGAGCGGAAAGGATTCCATCTGTGTGATCAATGGATTGTCGTTCTGCGACAACTGGAAGTTGCCCGAGAAATCTCCCGGGGCATCCAGATCAAACTGACGCGTGCCCGACCATTCAATGCGATAATCGATCGTCTGCGTCAGGTCGATCGAGTTCTCTAACAGCTGAATGGACGAATGAACGCGCGCCGTCATGTCCTGCTCGACGATCCGCTGCGTCACGCTGACGTCTTGTGTCTGAGGCGGGACGTTGTAAAGCTTCGAAAGCGGATTCAATCGAATCGTTTCGGCATACGCCTGTTGCCACAGCATCTTGGGAATCGAAGAAACACTCGCCAGAGATGCATCATCGAGCTTCGTCTCGACCTGACGGGAATCCGTAATCGCCAGAAACTGCTCCAAAGGCAATCGTCCGACAGGCGTTGGCCACGCCATGACATACTGGGCATTGTCAGTCGAAATCGGACGCACAAAGTCGAGCCGAATCGTGGCCGTATCGCTGATGGCGCGGGTGAGAAACAGATCACGGATGTTCGCAGAAGTATCCGCGCGAGCCGATTTGATCTGAAACTCAGCCGAAGGAAGCAGCTTCCATTCGCTCTCTAATCGAGAAGGCCAGTTCAGCGGCAACATCCGCAAGACACCCTGCGTCACCTTCACATCAAAGTACACACTCAGTTTGCACTGCTGTTTGTCCGGGAGAAAAGAAGCCGTCAAAGTCGTCGCATAAACGGCTTGTCGCGGGACGATTTGAATCGGCAGATCAGCCGGTGTCGTCCGAAACTGATAGACCGGGCCATTGGCCGATTGACGCGTCGTCAGGCCACTGATTGGCTTGTCGTTCTTCCCCGTCCCGATCTGAAACTGCCACTCGGGATGATCTTGCAGAATAACTTCCGTCGTCTGACGCTTAGCGATTGGGAGCAGGATCGGCGAAACGATGACATTCTCACTCGGAGAGGGCATCGGGCGTCTTAGCAACCAGATCAGTTCCGTACGCCCGCTGACGGGACGATCAAGATCGATCTGCAGTTCACTCATCGCGAGCGTCTGCTGTTTGGTAATTGTGCTGCGATCCACACGCACGTCATACAGGTCCCAGCCAGTCGGCAGCTTGAAGACCATGCTCGACAACGGATCCTGACTGATTTCCAGACGCTGCGTTACGTTCATTTCCAGATGCTGTTCGGTGATCCGGACCTGTATGCTGTTGAACGAATTGACGATCGGCGTGTTTTCACCCGTATCGGTCTCCTCCAGCCAGCTGAGGTCGAGTTTCTCCTGAAGATCAACCAGACGTATCTGCGTACTCTCGTTTCGAAGTTCAGTCTGGGCTAATGGATATCGCTCGACATCGCGTAACTGGACAGCCTTGGCGGGAACCATCATGCGAAATTCGCTGACGGTCGATGCAGGGACGTTCAACTGCAAACGCTTCCAGAGTTGCTGCGAACGAATCGGCAGCATCCCTTTGATCTGCAGTCGATGAACGCCCTTCCCCTTCAGCCACAACGTCACGCCCTGCACACGATCGCGTTGATTGAAGGCAATCTCGCCCGCCCCCTGATGTACGACAGGATCAGTGAAGACGAGTTCCTGAAGCTTCAAGTTGATGAGCGTCCAGGAAGCCTGATAAACCTGCACATCAATATTGATGATCAACTCCGCAAACTGACGAGACTCCGCCAGCGTGACCAGTTGTCCTTGAATATCGAGCGATTGAATCGCGTACTTGGCTGCTGTCTCCGTATTCGTTGAAGAAAGCTGCTTCTGAAACGCCAGATAGTCCTGCAACGATGCATTGAGTGGAACCCGCCGCAAAACCCCCTGCTCATCCGGCAGATAGATGACGTCCTCACTCGGAGCCGGTGTTGTCTGTAAAGTCGTCGTTGATGAAGTCGCCGCAGGAGAGGTTGTCGGAGGACTAAGAGCCTGAGCCGATAGCAAGTCGACATTGAAGACGAAAAAGACAGCACTCATCAGCAGCCAGAGCAGCGCAACGCGCGTTCGCTGAATTCTGACTGAATGGAACATCCGGCTGACCTTTTCCCTGTCGTGATACAGTGTCGTAATGCAGTCGCGGCTGATCAGGCCAGTCTGCTCCGGGAGAGTGTTCGATAAGTGATTCGGAATGGAATAACGAGAAGCGACGATCTGACATCATTGTACCGACCGCGACTCAACTCGGGAAAGCCAGGAAGCAAATTGTCGCAGGGGTCTCGCAACGCTGGACAATCCAATTTGTTAAATCTTGTCACCCATCGCGTCCGGCGAGATGATCCCGAGCATTTCCTGGTGCAAAGACGCCGTTGGGCTGCAGGCAATCGTTGGCTGGTGTTGTGAAAATGGCTTATTGTACAAATCCGTCACAATTCCTCCCGCTTCAGTGACCAGCAACGCCCCGCCCGCCATGTCCCAGGGTTTCAAGCTCGTCGACCAGAACCCATCTGCGCGGCCACACGCAACATACGCCAGATTGAGCGCCGCTGATCCGGTTCGCTGGACACTCTGCGCTTCTGAAAAGACTTTGAGGAACCGCGTCAACGCAGGATCATCCGGCGTCGGAGCAGGCGGCATACTCGCCATCACCAGCGCCTGATCGAGACTCCTGATATTCGAAACACGAATCGTCCGCTCATTACACCGCGCCCCCTGCCCTTTGACCGCTGTATACATATCATCGCGAGTCAGGTCATACACGAGACCAACAACCAGCTCCCCCGCGATCTCCAGTCCAATCGTGACTGCATAATAAGGGAACCCGTGGACGTAGTTGGTCGTCCCGTCGAGAGGATCCACGATCCATCTGGCGCCAGGCGCCTCTTCGCTCCACTTCGCCTGTTCATCAAGCCCTTCTTCCTCACCCAGGAAACCGTGGTCAGGAAATTGTGACTTGATGATATTGTAAATCACCTTCTGCGATTCGCGGTCCGCTTCCGTGACAAGATTGGCTTTACTCTTCTCGCTGACCGTAAAGCGCCCCGACCAGGCCCGCAACACATCCGCCCCCGCATGAGCAGCTTCGACGGCGGTCTGTAAATAACGTGGATCAATAAAACTCATGGTGCAAAATTCTTCTGGTACTTAACTTCGAGGTCGGATGAGGGAAGTCTGAGAAGATTCTTCGTAGGGTGCTGGTGAGGCTTCGAACCGCACCAAATGTGGCATCGAGTGTCGTTTTGGTGCGGTTCGAAGACTCACCAGCACCCTGCATCTCTTGCATAACTTGAATTAGAAGACCGGCATTCAATTCACAGCACACGGCAGCGTTTGCCCCGCCAGCCCCGCCTTCAGGTTATCCACCACAATCTGCGTCATCCGCGTGCGCGTTTCAAACGTCGCACTCCCAATGTGCGGAAGAATGACGCAGTTCGATAGCGTCAGCAGTGGATCATCGAGCGGAATCGGCTCCGGATCTGTGACATCCAGTCCAGCGGAAGCAATGACATTGTTCTTGAGGGCTTCGTACAGATCCTTCTGGTTGTGAACCGATCCGCGAGCCGTGTTGATGAAGATCGAAGATGGCTTCATCTTCGCAAATGCTGACTTATCAAACAGGTATTTCGTCTCAGCGCTGAGATTGGTGTGAACCGAGACAACATCGCTTACAGCGAGAAGTTCATCCAGGCTAACTCGTTTGGCTCCCAGGTCCCGATTCGCATCCGGTTTGTCCGAACGAGACGTGTAAACAACCTTCATATCCCAGCCCCGCGCAAAGCGTCGAGCCAGGGCATACCCGATACGCCCCATCCCCACGATCCCCAACGTCTTGCCCGCCAGGTCATGCCCCAGAAACCCCAGCGGCTCCCAGGTCTTCCACTCGCCTTTGGGAATACTCAACGAAGATTCCATCAGTCGACGGGCACACATCAGAATGAGCCCAGCTGCGATGTCAGCGGTCGCCTCCGTGAGCGCATCAGGCGTATTGCCAACTTTGATCCCATGCTTCGTCGCGGCAGCGACATCGATGTGATTGAACCCGACGCCGTAGTTGCTGATCACCTTGAGTTGCGGACCCGCGGCGTTCATCAGCTTGTCATCAATGTTGTCGGTGATGGTACAGATCAGGCCATCCACTCCACGAACCTTTTCGGATAACTGTTCATACGTGGGAGGAGCATCCCCGTTCCAGACCTCCAGGTCACAGTTGTTGAGCTGAGAAAACGGCCCATCGACAATCGGACGCGTTACGAAAATGCGAAAACGGGATTTCGCAGGCTGGTCAGCCATCAGAGGGAGCCTTCTGGAAAGTTGAACAACGATGGGCCGGTCACAGAGACTGGTCACACAGACCGGATGCAAAACGGAATCACCTCCCCGAATGATAGCAGATACAACGATATTGAGCATTACAACGACCGTAGGAATTATAAGCCCAGCTGACGACTGAGAAGTCATGCAGAAAAGCAACGCACAGGCCTTGTTTTGTCGTGATTTCACAACGCAACCATCGCGACTGACCCACAGACATTTCCCCTACAGAGCGTTCAGGAGCGAATTCGGGTTAGATAAGCCACGGAAACTGTCACGTTTTTGAAACATCTACGACGCGGAACGGAAACCTGAGGTAAAGTTTCAACACGGATTAGTAGGTGGAGAGACCGTTTCTGGTCCTCCGTACGTCTCGAACCATCCTGAATACCTCTTTGAAACAGACGAGATATGCCTGAAATAACTGTGCAACTGGTGATCTTCCTTCTGGGTGTGGCCGGCCTGACAGCCCTCGCAGCCTTCTGGGATCTCAAAGAACGACGCATCCCCAACTGGCTGACTCTTCCTGTCTTCGGAGCAGGCTGGGTTTATCAGCTGTGGTTCAACGGCCTCGGCGGACTGGCTGATGGCGGTCTCGGCTTCCTCGTTGGTTTCGGCACCTTGTTTGTCCTCTGGATGGTCGGGGGCGGCGGTGGTGGCGACGTCAAGTTGATGGGCGCACTGAGCGTCTGGCTCGGCTTCCGGATGACCTTAATGGTGATGATTGCCAGTACAGCGATTGTCATTCTCATGACTGTTTTCGTCGTTGCCTACGGAATGATCGTCAACGGCCCTTACGCCACCAAACGCAAACTGCTCGCGACAGGCAAACCCCAAGACCGCACCAAATCTGCCAAACGCGAGACCTCACAAGAAAAAGCCAGCCGACGCGTTATGGCCTATGCCGTGCCCGTTGCTGTCGCCACCTGGAGCGTTCTCGTCTGGAAACTTCCCACCTTCCCCTGGACCTGATCGGTTCTCCTGAGTTCTTTCCGTATCCAATCCATCACGGTTGTCTTCCCATGATCATCTCAACAGCCAAATCTCGATCGCGACGTCGCGGATTCATGAGCATGGAACTGGCACTCACCCTGCCGATCCTCCTCATCGTCCTGCTCGGCATGCTCGAGTTCTCGATGCTCTTCTTCGCCCGCGGTTCGGTCCTGGAAGCATCCCGACTGGCAGCCCGACGGGCCACATTCCCCGGTGCAACTCGCGAAATCGTCCTTGATGAAGTCGCCAAACTCCTCAGCCCCAGACTCGCATCGACGGCTGAAGTCTTCACCGAGATCGGCCCCGACAGCGGAGACGTCGTCTCGGTGACCATCGTTGTTCCCATGTTGACTGCGGCTCCTGATCTCCTCTGGCCCATCGGCTACAGCCTGGATGGACAGTCGATCGTTGCCGAAACACGAATGATTCGTGAATAACCCCCCCTCATTCCTGATCCACCTGTGACTAAAAACTAAGACATTATTCTGAATCGTTCTTGAGAGTTGGAGAATCGTCCCGTGAAGAGTATCTCACCTGCCACGTTGACCCTTGTGATGCTGCTGGCTGTCGGCGGGCTCATTGCAGCCTACGTCGCCAAGAAAGTCTTCGCACGTGAAGACGGTCCTCCACCACCGAGCGTCTCAAACGTTCCGATGGCGGTCTCCGACCTGCCTGTCGGTAAGCTCATCACCGAAGGCGATATCGCGATGGGCCCTCTGCGTAACGATAAACGCGAACGCGATATGATCCTCAACAAGGATCTCATCGTCGGGCGTTATGTCAAAGAGCCAATCAAAGCCGCTCAACCAGTCCGTTCTGGTTACCTCTATGCTTCCGGACAACGTCCTCCACTGGATGTTGAAAAAGGCATGGTTGCAGTGACCGTCAGCCTCGGCGAGCGTTCTTCGATCGTCGATGGTCTGGCTCAACCAGGCGATTACGTCGACGTTCACTTCAGCCCTAACTCGATTCCAAACGATCACCCAGCCTACCGAAACGGCTTCATCATGAAGCTCTTCACCGGCGTCAAGCTGATCGCCGTCAACGGTTTGACTCAGGCCTCCAACGTCCAGACCTCGTCCAACACCGCGACGCTGGAACTGACCGAGAAGCAAGCCAACGTCATGATCCTGGCTCAGCAGAAAGGGGAGATCAACCTCGCCTTGAGCACCTCAGGCAAAGGCAACGGCGACCTCGCTCTCGATTCAGCCGATCGCGTCACCCTCGAACAGATTCTTGGTCTCGAACCAGTTCCAGAACCAAAGAAGCCTTTCGAAATGGAAATCTACTACGGCGGTGGTCGCTCGACCTACCAGTTCCAGGACGGTCGCTGGTTCGACGGTGACGACAACACCCGCAACCTCCCACGCGGCTACCAGCGTGAACGAACATCATCCGCCTTCAGCCGCGGTGCCCAGGGCATCAGCGACAGCAACGATCCAGACAAAGGACGAACTCAAGACAAAGGTGCAGCCAACGAACCCCGCACCCAACCTCGCGAAGTCCTCTCACCTAACGATGTCTAGTCAACTTCCGTCCCTTCTCCCTTGAGGGGAGAAGGGGCCCGAAGGGCGGATGAGGGTGAGGCATAGGCACTAACCAGCCCTCATTCCCTCACCAGTAACCACTCACTTCCCCACTCTCCAAAACGATGTCCCTTACCAAAACCAGGCCCAAACCCGTGATCAGCCGCAAACTCCAACCCGCTGCACTCAAAAGAACCGGCTCTCTGGTTCCCGCGATCGGCGTGATGCTGCTGGTCATTGGGGCAGCCATGGCGCTGGTCCTTGATCGACTCTGGATCGACTCCGCTCAGGTCGAACTGCGGACCGCCGCCGAAGCCGCCGTTCTCTCCGCCGGGCACAAACTGCTCGACGACCAGACGCTCGTCAAACGCACGTCCAAAGCGGAAAACGCCTTCGAACTCATCCTCCAGATGCAGGCCCGCATGGCTGCTTCTGAAATCGGCAGCCAGAATCTGGTCGCCGGAAATCAGCTCCTACTCGATCCCACTCCCGAGGGCGATATCCGGTTCGGTAAGATCGTTCTGAACACGGTCAATAACCTGCCGATGTTCCTCGAAACAGCCACTCACCCGAATTCGATCCTCGTCACCGCATCTCGCCTCCGTAAACACGGCAACCCCGTCGCGGTCCTCTTCCAGGAACTCATCGGAACCACCGCAGCCGACGCCGTCGACATCGCCGAAGCCACCATTGATGACCGCCCGATTGGTTTTAAACCACTCCCACAACAAAACATTCCCGCCCTTCCCATTGCGATCCTCGGCGACGATGCACTGGCAATCGTTGACCAGTCCTGGAAGACAATGATCGAAGACGGCGCAGGCCTCGATCTCTTCAGCTACGACGAAACGAAGAAATGTGTCGTCAAGAAGCCCGATGGCATTCCCGAGATGGTTCTCGATGCCAACTT
Organism: Planctomyces sp.; assembly: GCA_005778225.1. GTDB lineage: Bacteria > Planctomycetota > Planctomycetia > Planctomycetales > Planctomycetaceae > SXPC01. Next base: position 23,407 of record SXPC01000249.1, read on the forward strand.
CCACCCAGGCGACGATGACGACAAAAAGATCTTCAACGTCGTTCTCCTCGACTTCAACAGCGGCTGCAAAACCAACGCCATCGACCGCCAGATCCGCAACGGCCTGACGGAAATCGACCTCAAACAGTTTGACGGTCAGATCGACTTCCAAAAGAAGAATCGGACAGTCAACGGCAAGACAGAGCTTCCCGAGTCACTCCTGAAAAGCTTCGCAGCCGTCATCGGCCAGCAACGCATCGTCTTCCTGTTTGATCAACTCGCACCCGTCTCAACCGACGAAAGCGAAGACCAGCAGGTCGACCTCGCCCGCCCCGCAGCGGTCCGCATCATGGCGGTCCGCGTCGAAGGCAACGGCGAGATCCAGCTCGTCGTGCAACCAACCGTCATGACAAGTCGAACCACCCTCATGCACAACAGTCCCACCTGGAGCAATGAGGGTCTCAAATACAAAAACCGTTACGTCAAGAAACTCTACTTGAGCCAGTAACACACGATCCGTTTCCGAACCAGATTCAAAATCCCCAATCAATCGGTCTGCCTGACATCCCCAGGAACAATTCCATGGTCTCAGCTCATCCTTCTAAAGTCGACGCCTCGTACTCCCAGAACCGTGCTGGTTTCCAGGAGCTCAAGACTCGCCTGCACCGTCAGATGGTCGACGCGATCGATCTGTCCAAAGCTGGACAGATGCCCGAAGATCAGCTGCGTCAGCAACTGCGATCCCTCGCCGAACACCTCTGCTCGCTGCAGAAAGAGCGTCTCGCCGAATCTGACCGTGAGAAAATGGTCACCGAGCTGCTCGACGAAATCTATGGCTTCGGTCCCCTGCAAACCCTGATGACCGACCCATCGATCAGCGACGTCCTGGTCAACGGCTCGGATACCGTCTTCATCGAACGCCACGGTCTTCTCGAAAAGACAGATGTCCGTTTCGCCAACGACGAACACCTCCTGCGATTCATTCAACGCCTCGTCGGTCGTGCAGGTCGACGGATCGACGAAGTCAACCCGATGGTCGATGCCAAGCTGCCCGATGGCTCGCGTCTCCACGCCGTCATCCCGCCGCTGGCTCTCCGCGGACCGACGCTGTCTATTCGTCGTTTCCGCCAGCACGCGATCACCCTCGATGACATGGTGGCTTCTGGCACTCTGACACGTCAGATGGCTGACTTCCTGATCAAGTGCGTCCAGGGCCGACAAAACATCATCCTCTCCGGCGGTACCGGTGCAGGAAAGACGACAATGCTCAACCAGATCGGCCGTTACATCCCTCACACCGAGCGGGTCGTCACGATCGAAGAAACAGCCGAACTTCAACTGCAACAAAAAGACGTCGTCGGCCTGGAAACTCGTATCCCCAACGTCGAAGGTCACGGAGCCGTCACCCAGCGTGAACTCCTCCGTAACTCACTGCGGATGCGTCCCGACCGTATCATCGTCGGCGAGGCCCGTGGCCCCGAAGTTCTCGACATGCTCCAGGCCATGAACACC
>SXPC01000250.1 GCA_005778225.1 Planctomyces sp.
GAAGAAGTGTGGCGATCGACTCGATTTCTGTCAGTACAGTTAATGCCTCTAGGGCGGTTAAACCGAAGCCGTTTGAACTCCTTGGGCGAGTCGCGACGACGTAGAATTCATAAACGCATTGTGGCACGATCAGAAGTCTCTGACCATGTTGTCCCAGCTTGCGAACGGCGGCGACTGCAATAGGATTCAGCTGGTCATCTTCATTGGCCAGGCGAAGAAGGATATTCGAATCAAGCAGGATTTCACTCAATCGTAAATACTTTCACGGCTGACATCGACGTTCGATCCTAAACCACGCTGCCGGTCAAGGAATTTATCAAATCGCGCCGACCAATCGTCGCCAGGAGTTGAAGCGATGGGCGCTTTTGACGGGATAATCTGTGCCAGTTCCTGCTCATGACGAACCAGAACAACCACATCGCTAGGATTCAGTCGGGAGACGATCTCATCCAGACGCGTTTTTGCTTCCTCAATTTCAATACGGTGAATCATTTTGCAACCTCTTAACATCTATCCTAGCGAATCGAGATGCCCGTCGACTAGAGAATTTTCAGTCCGCTTATTTGCGTTTCGCGGCGGCGCGTTGGAGGCGGTCGTTGAGGGCTCTGCCGAGGGCTTGGTTGGGGAAGGGGGTGGCGTAGAGGATGTCGAGGTTGGCGGCGTCGAGGCGGCGTAGGGCGGCGAAGAAGTTGGCGGCCATTTCGACGAGGTTGCCCGTTTCGCTGAGGCATTCGAGGGTGATGTTGCTTGAAAGTGGGGACTCTATTGGTTGGCCGATGAGGAGGCCGATGCGTTGGTGGGAGAATTGCTGGAGGCGGGGAATCAGTTCGCGGGAGTCGATGATTTCGATGGGCGTCAGGGGGGCGTAATGGCTAGTCAGCATTCCGGGGGCCGACATTGGCTGGCCGGTCGATTCGTCGATGGTGCGGGTGGCGGTGATGACTGGGAGGCCGGTGGCTTGGTGGAGATCTTCGATGGTGATGCCGCCGAAGCGGAGGACTTCGATCTTGTCGTCGTGGGCGCGGATGATGGTGGATTCGACGCCGACCTGGCAGGGGCCGCCGTCGAGGATGTAGTCGATGCGGTCGCCGAGCTGGTCTTCGACGTGTTGAGCGGTCGTGGGGCTGATGCGACCGAAGAGGTTGGCGCTGGGGGCTGCGACGGGGACGCCGGCGGTTCGAATGAGTTCAAGGGCGAGCGGGTGATTGGGCATGCGCAGGCCGACTTCGGGGAGACTGGAAGTGACGAGGTCGGGGACGGAGTCTTGTTTGGGGAGCAGGATCGTCAGAGGGCCGGGCCAGAAGGCGGTCATCAGTTTGCGGGCGGTTGGGGAGACGCTGGTGGCGAGCTGGTTGACTTGAGCGAGGTCGGCGATGTGGACGATGAGAGGGTCGAAGAGGGGGCGGTTTTTGGCTTCGAAGATGCGTGCGACGGCGGTGGAGGACGTGGCGTTGCCGGCGAGGCCGTAGACGGTCTCGGTAGGCATCGCGACGACTTGGTCGTTGCGGAGGAGGTTGGCGGCGAGGGTGAGGTTGGTGCCGAGCATTTTCAGTATTCAGAGACTTTCAGAAGAAGAGAACCACGGATAAACACGGATTCACACAGATAGAACCATTTTCAGAGTTTCACCACCAAGGCACGAAGAACACAAAGTTTCACAAAGGAATACTGAACTCAAAAGTGTAGAGGTCATCGATCGTTCTATGCTGAAGCTTTCTTTGTGAGCCTTCGTGTCCTTTGAGACTTCGTGTTGAAGCATTCCGAGATGAATGCAACACTGACACAAATGCCCCTGCCCCCGGTTCATCTCTGTCCCTCTGTGACAAAACTCCCTACGGGTAGTCCTGCTTGGTCGGGCGGAGCATGATTTCGTTGGCGTGGACGTGGGGGGGGAGGCTGGTGAGGTAGGCGATGGTGTCGGCGACGTGTTCGGGGTCGGGGAGCGGGCCCCAGTTGTCGTGGAAGCGTTTGACGGTTTCGTCGCTATAGCCTGCTCCTTCCTGGAAGCCGCTGATGACGATGCCTGGTTCGATCAGGCTGACGCGGATGCCCTTCGGGCCGACTTCGCGACGGAGGCCTTCCGTCAGGGCGTGGACGGCGAACTTGGTGGAGCCGTAGATCGCAGAGAAGGGTGAGACGTTGCGGCCGACGACGGAGCCGATGGCAATGATGTCGTGTGGGTGTTGCGGGAAGGGGCGGGCTTCGAGGTCGGCGAGCATGACCTTCGCGGCTTTCTGCATCAAACGCAAAGCACCGGTGAGGTTGATCTGGACCATGGCTTCGAACTCGGCAAGGTCTGCGGTCGCGACGGAGCCGCCGAGGCCACGTCCGGCGTTGGCGACGACGAGGTCCGCGGGGCGTCCGAACTGTTTCGTCGCGAGGTCGAAGGCCTGGTTGATGATGTCTTCGCTGGAGGCGTCGCCTGCGATGTAGGCGAAGCGGTCAGGGGATTCGGCCTGCAGCTTCTTGAGTTCGTCTTCACGACGAGCGACGCCGATGACGTGGTGGCCGTCGTGGAGAAAGCGCTGGACCATGGCGCGGCCGAGGCCGGAGGAGGCGCCGGTGACGAGGACGATGCGGGAAGTTTTGGGCATGGGATTCTCCGTGTGGGGTGGACGGGTTCATGATAGCGGGAGGGGGAGCGGGGTTCCATGGTTGGAGAGCAGGGAGAGATGCTGAGGCGAATGATATGAACGAGAGCGAATAAAAAACTGCAGAGTTCCCTCATCCGACGGCGAAGCGCCGCCACCTTCTCCCCGGGGGAGAAGGATCAAATGGAGAAAATGAAATTTCAGCGGGTTCGATAAAAAGTTGTTGACTCCTTCATCTGTACTACACATACTAGTACAGACAGAACAAAGTCTTGCCGATATGAATTTTCAAATCCATCTCACCAGTGATGTTCCGATTTACCAGCAATTGGGCCAGCAGATTCGTGCGGGCGTTGCGAGGGGGCGGTTGTCGCATGGGCAGCAGTTGCCTTCGGTGCGGGAGATGTCGCGTTTGCTGGTGGTGAATCCGAATACGATTGCCAAGGCGTATACCGAACTCGAGCGTGAGGGGGTTCTCCATACGCGTAAGGGAGTCGGTGTTTTCATCGCGGCTCCTTCTACGGAATTGACGAAAACGGCCCGGAAGAAGCGTCTGCAGGAGAAGGTCGATGATCTGCTGACGGAAGCGGTTTATCTGAACTATCCGCTGGGGGAGTTGAAAGACCTGATCGAAACACGAGCGAAAGAGTACGTCTGGAATGTGTGAGTCCATTTGGTGCGGTTCGCAGAGCCTCACCAGCACCCTACGTTTGGATTGAGTCTCAGGTATCGAGTCACCCTTCTCTTCGGTTGATTAACATGTCCAGTTATGCCATTGAGACCGAGAATCTTTGCAAAGCCTATGGGAAGAAGGTGGTGGTGAACCATCTGAATCTGAAGGTGCCGACGGGGTGTGTTTATGGATTTCTGGGACGCAATGGGGCGGGCAAGTCGACGACGACGAAGATGCTGATGGGGATGCTGCCGCCGGATGCGGGGTCGGGGAGATTGTTAGGTGATGACATCACGAACATTCAACCGTCGACGCGGGCGCGGGTCGCGTATATCGCCGAGGGGCATCCGTTGTATGCGTGGATGACGATCAAGCAGCTCAGCCGGTTTACGAAGTCGTTTTACGAGCGGTGGGATCAGACATTGTTTGATCGGATCATTGATCATTTTCAATTGGTTACTAACCGTGCGGTGAAACGGTTTTCGAAGGGGCAGCAGGCGCAGATTTCGTTGGCGCTCGCACTCGCGCCGGATCCGGAGTTACTGATTCTCGATGATCCGACGCTGGGGCTGGATACGGTTGTGCGTCGTGATTTTATGGAGTCGATGATTCAGATTATTCAGAAGCAAGGGCGGACGATTCTGTTCAGTTCACACATTCTGGGGGATGTCGAGCGGGTGGCGGATCGCATTGGGATCATGGTGGATGGAGTCCTGAGAGCGGACTGCCCGACGGATGTCTTCAAGCAGTCGCTGGTGAAGCTGGTCCTCGAATTCAACTCCCCTCCCCCGCCGAACTTGAAGTTCCCTGAGGCTACGGGTGTGGTGCATTCACGCGTCTTCTTTCATCAGCTGCATGTGGTCATCGTGAATCCAGATGACGACCATCTGAAGCTGGCGGAAACGTTGCAGCCGAAGGAGATCATCCGAGAGCAGATGAATCTGGAAGATGCGTTTCTGGAGTACACGCGGGAGAAGCGGGATGTGTTGTCGTTTTTTGGTGGCAGCTAGATTACTTCGATTGAGGCTGAAGAGATGTGGTTTTTCCAAATTCTTTACAAAGAGTTTCTTTCGCTGCGGCCAGTGATTTGGCTGGCGTTGTTGGCGTTTACCATTGCGATTCTCGGGTTACAGGGGAATCGGGTGGTGATGAGTTACATCGGGAAGATTGGGCCTGCGTACCCGTTTTTGAGTTCCAACTTCATGAATGCATATTTTGTTGTTGCTTACTTTCTTGCTGTGATTGTGGGAATCTGGCAAACGCAGTCCGAGTTTTTTCGAGGGACCTGGTTATTCTTGCTTCATCGGCCTAGGGGATTGACTGAGCTTGTCGTTGCGAAAGCCTTTTCGGGAACGCTGATTTCTTTGACTGTCTGTGCGATTCCAGCAATTTTGTATGGCATGTCTGTTTCCATACCAGGTGTATTGCCAGGCCCATTTCAATGGAGTTATACCGGGCAGTTCTGGCGTTTGTGGCTGTTTATTCCAATCCTGCAACTCGGTGCATACACAACTGGCCTGAGACACGGACGATGGTATGTTTCTCGTCTGTGTCCGTTTCTGGCTGCCGTGCTGATGACGGCCCTTACATTTTTGCTTGCGATTCACTGGTTGCTGCTGATTGTATTGCTTGGTTTCGTGCTGGTGCTTCAGGTCATCGAATTGAGACAAGAAGTCAGTCAGAGAGACTTTTCTTAAATTAAAAGTGGTCACCGTTATGAACGCGATTTCAAAACTGACACAAGTGATCGTGCTCGGAATCGGCTTTTCGATCCTGTGGGGTATGGTGATTGGAGCATTGGTTGATGTCATTGCCCCAATCACGTCCAATGCGATAAATACCAGGAACTACGACGAACATGGCGATCTCTATCTTCAAACTGATGTTGGATACCGGAGATGGGATTCTTCCACTTACACTGCGCCTGACCCGCAAACGATTCAACTACAACTTAAAAGCCTGCCTGCCAAGCGACTCGTTGAGCATTCTCTATACGATCGAATGTGGCAGCCGGCGATTATTTCGTGGAGAGACGTGAAGATTCAGAAAGTAGAGACTGGGCGAGAGGAGCCGGAGCATGTCAACCATGGCGACTACTACTACTTTATTTACAACAAAGAGAAAGTCGCAGCTGGTTATTTTCTGATTTATGACGGCGTGACTGCCCGGCTAAAACATTACATGGGGCAGAATGGTTTCACCTCGACAAAGCCTCCGAAAGAAGACTGTTTTGAGGTATTTGGCACAAACGATGACACGTCTGAAATTCTGCTGACGATTTCAAACCAAGAAAATGGTCCCCAATTGGAATCTGATTTCGGTGATAACGAAGCAACAAGAATCGTCAACACAGGCAGCGAAAAGCTGTTCACGGCTTATCGGACATTTGTCCGGACAGCTGATTCGAAGGTTTACTCGATTGACCTTCGTCAAGGGACTGCGACTTCTGTAACAGACCATACCGTTATCCAAGCGAAGATGGGAAGTTACTACAAGAGTCGATTTGAGGCTGAGTCAAGACTGACCCTCCGTTGTCCGGACGTTATCCTCTCTTATACCAGTGAGGGACAACTCGACTCGGAATGGAGAATCCCTGAGGATCTTAAAGACGAGGATTTTAGTGTCGCTGAGACGATTGATCATCAATTGGTCATGGAATGGTTGACGAAAGACGTTTCTCAGAATCAATTTGTCGTGAACTACCTTGTTGTTGGTTCTGACGGACAAGTCGTTGCTCGTCATAACGATGTGGATCGATTTGAGGCTGTCTTTGGGCTTACACGCTATCAACGACTCAGAAGTCTTGCAGTGATCCCAATCCCAACGATCTGCTTGTTGCAAACGATAACCGATGCCACGAATCGCTCCGCTTTTGCAAAGACGTCCTTCTTTGTTGAATTCGTGCCATCCGTCATCGAGTATCTGGACGCCATTACAACTGGCTTGTTTGTCTCGATTAGTTTGGCGGTGCTATTTGTTTTTCGACAGAGGTCCGTGGGGAAACCGATTGTCTGGTGGCATGTCGTTTTGATTTTGCTTTTTGGGCTATGTGCTTTTGTGGCTTTGATGTGGACGAATCCGCGTCCGATTGCTTTGGAGAAGCTTGAGACTCCGCCTCGGTTGGGAACAGAAGTGTTCGCTTAGTGGAGCGACATTAAAACTCGCCGAGGACTTGGCCGTCATTTCTGGCGCCGAGTCTTTGCCAGAGGATGAAGTCGATGGTGCTGGAGATGAAGCGGGTGTGGCCGTCGGCGAGGAGGGTGTTGACGCCGCCGGGGTGGCGGCTGCGGGCGGGGATGTTGGCTTCGGCGGTGACCCGGCTGCAGGAGGAATTGCAGTTCGCGCAATTAGGGTTGTTGGAATTGGGGACGTCGAGGGTGTTGAAGAGGGTTTGGCCGAGGTCGCCGCGGATCCAGTTGACGCCGATGTCGCCGAGGGGACGAATGGTGGAAACGCCGATGGTGGCTTTGCAGCTTTGGCCCCATTCGTCGACGTGAGTTCGTGACGGGAATGACTTGGTCATCGCGGGAGGGAGCGTGCCGGTGCGGACGAGATCGCCGATGGAGTATGGCCAGCCCTGCTTTTGCTCGTGTATTTGCGAGTGAAAGCAGGGCTTCTTGCTTTAAGAGTGCACATTGCGTGCAATTCTCAAGTTCCTTCAAGATCACCGTACAGGCGACGCCACAAAATAATAATTTCAAAAAACGCGCTTATTCGTACCGTGTCTCCAGCGTACCTCCAGTGTACCCGGATTGTACCCAGATCGTGCATGAGACCAGTTTTGCGACACATGACGAGATGAGTTTGTGCTTTTCGATCTCGGAAAGCTGGATATGCTTCCTCGTGTTGAGCAAACGCAAGTCACCTCAAGACAAGAATGATTCAAGCCAGTCATGGATGCCCTACTCACTAAAAAACAAGCAGCCAAGATCCTTGGGGTTTCTGATCGAACTATCGATCGATATCGACAAGATCGACAGCTCAAGTGGGTTGAACTGCATCCTGGAACGATTCGGTTTCGAAATATTGACCTCGAAGAGTTTGTCGAGAAGTGCGTTTCCCAGGAAAATCAGTCTGGCAACTAGTGCAACAAGATTGATTTTCTTGGGGGATAAATGAAAAGAACAAGCGATCCGATGGAAGCGATGCTGGAACTTCTGGCAAATAAAATTGCCGATAAGGTCCTAGCGAAAATCGATTCTCGTCTGCCAGGTGTTGGCTTGGTGTTTACGGAGGATGATGCCGACGCTGAGTTGCTGAAAGATGGAGTGGTCACTCCTCGCCAGGCAGCAAAGATGCTTGGCGTCTCAGAGTCGAGCATCCGCAATATGCTCAAGCTGAACGTGTTCCCGGTCATTGAGTTCTCGATCTCTGGCGACTCTCGCCCTACTGTTCGTCGCACGCTGAGAATCCCGAAACGCTCTGTTCAGGAGTTCGTGGAAAAGCATCTGAGTGTGCCGGTCAGCTAGAACCCCATCCCATCTATCAAGGCAGCTGAAATGCTTGAGGATGTCATTATCTCGACAATCGCCATGATTACCGTCGCAGTTGCGATGCATGTCTGGCAGAACTGGAGGTCATAACAATGAGTGATGCAAGTCAAGATTACGATCCAGTGCAGAGCAATCTGCCGTTGGAGTTGCTGGGCGAGTCCCTTCCGCTGTCGTCTACGTTTGGGCCGCGGACGAGGAAGCCGCTGGCAACATCCATCGTGATGCCGTGCACGGTGATCAAGCCGGGCAGCGATACAGACAAGGCCTTGGATGAAAAGCAGTCTCCAGAGTGGAGAGGCGAGAAGTCTCTTAGGCTTCACTCGGATTTCAAACATGTGTTCATTCCGTACTCCCAGACGAGGCGAGCGGTTTTCACGAAGCATCTCGATGCAATCAATTCAGCGTCAACCGTGGCTGAACTCGATGCAATCAATTCGGAGATCGTGTTTCGATCTGGTTGCGGTGACCTATGGCCAGAGGAGTTCAAGTGGTGCCAGGACCTTATCACCGCACGCCGCCCGCTGTTGGCTCCCGCTGCATCGCCAGCGGTCACTAAGAAGCCGTCTTTCCTTGAAGGCTTCCTGATCTGGCTCAAGTCTCTCTCATTTGCTTAGGAGGGGGACCGCTACAGCAGATGGATTTCCTCAGTCATCCGATCTGCTGATCCTACCGGTGATCACTTACCGGGCGAAGTGTGTGATTGGACGCGGGATGGAGCAGTTGGTAGCTCGCATGGCTCATAACCATGAGGTCGTCGGTTCGAATCCGGCTCCCGCCACTTTGTGTGTTTTAGGTCAGTTTCAATCTTTTGGAGATCTGTTCAATGGCATCAAAAACTCAATCTACGAAACCTTCTCGCGTGGCCGTCAAAGAGCGCCCCGTCGTGATCTGTACCGAGTACCGCGGCGTGTTTTTCGGGTACGCAACTGACACCAGCAAAGACGTCGTCAAGCTTCGCGGTGCAAAGATGGCGATTAGTTGGGGCTCGAATCGAAAAGGCGTTATGGATCTGGCGAAGTCCGGTCCATCAAAGGACGATCGCATCAGTGCGTCGGCTGATATCGAGCTACGAAAGATCACGGCCATCTTCGAGGTGACGAAAGAAGCAGAAGCGGCGTGGGCATTGAGGTAAGGTTTTGGTTCTCACTTTCTGTTTTTTTGGGGAGAACTGAAATGAACTCATTCGAAGTCAAAGAGCGGATTACGGTCGCTGATGTTCTTGAATACGCGTGCTTCGATGGCGTGAAAAGCTACGTCATCAGACATGGCGGGAAGATCGAAGGCGTGCCTGATCCGAATAAAGAATACATGGTAAAAGCC
>SXPC01000251.1 GCA_005778225.1 Planctomyces sp.
AACAACAAACACACAGGCGAAGAAAAAGACGGCATCTTTGTTCGTTGGCTTAAGTACTTTGGGGAGAAAGTCATTCGATTTAGCCTGAACTTCCCTTACCTAAACCTCGGCGTCACGCTCGCCGCGGTTGCAATAGCGGCATTGTTCGTAGTCCGGCTGGAACGAGACTTTCTCCCCGCCTTCAATGAAGGCACGATTCAACTCAACGTCGTGTTACCACCAGGAACATCTCTTGCCACTTCGACTGAAATTAACAAATCAGTCGAAGATGAACTGAAGAAGATTGAAGACCTCCAAAGTTTCGCTCGACGAACGGGGCGTGCTGAATTGGATGAACACGCGGAAGGAGTCAACATGACCGAGTTCATCATAGAACTCGATCCAAATTCTTCTCGTAACCGCGAACAACAGCTCGATGAAATTCGCGAGTCAATGGCAAATATCCCGGGAATTGTAACGGCTGTCGAACAGCCGATCGCCCACTTGATTTCTCACATGCTTTCCGGCGTGAAGGCCCAGATCGGCATCAAGATTTATGGCGATGACCTCGACCTTTTACGCCAAAAAGCGGAAGCGATGAAGGCTGAAATCTCGCTGGTGTCAGGTATCAAAGACCTTCTCATCGAACCCCAGGTCATTATTCCTCAACTTCGCATTGAGCTCGATCGCGATAAGCTGCTCCTATATGGCCTTTCCGCGGTCGGCGTCAACGAATTCATCCAGACCGCGATGAACGGCACAACGGTTTCGGAAGTACTTATCGATCAGCGCACCTTTGATCTCGTTGTGCGACTCAGTGAAAACTATCGCGAGGATATTGACGCTCTCAAAAGACTTTCGATCGAAGTCCCCAATGGTGGGACCATTCCGCTTTCTGCGATTGCAAAAGTTTATGAATCGGGTGGGCCAAATACCGTCAACCGGGAGAATGTTCGACGACGTGTTGTCATTCAGTGCAACGTCTCGGAACGCGGTGTTGTTGATGTCGTCAAAGACATTCAGAAGATTGTCACCCCTGTTGTTTCGACCATGCCCTCAGGTTATTTCGTCGAGTATGGGGGACAATTTCAAAGCCAGCAATCGGCTTCACGTGTCATCGCGACGTTGTTCTTGATTGCCATGATTGGCGTCTTTCTTGTTCTCTATACCATGTTCGGTTCTGCCAACCTTTCTTTGCAGGTAATGGCCGCTCTTCCAATGGCTTTCATTGGCTCCGTTGCGGCCCTTGTTCTGACCGGACAGACTCTGACGATTGCCGCGATGGTTGGCTTTATCTCATTGACGGGTATCGCATCACGGAACGGTATTCTGCTTCTCAATCACTACCTCCACCTCGTTCAGCATGAAGGAGAAGGTTTCACGCACGGCATGATTATTCGTGCTGGCCTGGAACGCCTTTCTCCTGTGCTGATGACCGCACTCACTGCCGGAATCGGCCTAATTCCGTTGGTTCTGTCCGCGGGCGAAGCGGGGAAGGAAATTCTTTACCCGATTGCCACGGTCATCCTCGGCGGGCTGATCAGCTCGACGTTGCTTGACTTTTTCGTTCACCCTGCGTTGTTTCTTCTGCTTGGGATCAAAGACGCCGAACGTGTTGTGCGCACTTCACGTGAGACGATTGAGCTGACAGAAGAAAGCAAGATGGGACACAGCTCTGTCACTTCACACCAGTCAACGATGGCTGGTCTTTAACCCGGTTCGATTCCTGCATTACACGATGGACGATCGATGCCAGGAAATCTGTTTTCTCAAGGATGCTATCATGAAACGGTTCCAAGTCTCAATTCTCTCTGTCGCCATGACATGCTTCTCCATTCCCGTTATTGGATATGCCCAGCAAGGGCACTCGCATGAAGGCCACAATCACGCCGAGCATGGCGATCATGATCACTCTGGGGAGGTCCTCGGCTTTCAACTCAAAGACTGGAAAGAATCACATTTTGAAGATGCCGCCAAAGCGGAACAACACCTCCAGACGCTCAAGAAATTAGGATGTGAAGCCGAAAAGAGTGGGCATGCCGGGCATATCGATATCCGGTACCGTGCAAAAGAATGGAAGACAATGACCGCAGCCAACCATGATCTTGCTCATCAATGGGAAGGATGGCTGAAAGAAGCAGGGTTCGACGTATTCCATGGGCATCAGGATGCGTCATTTTCCAAGGGACCAGAATCGGTCGAGTTCCGCCTGGTAGAGTGGAAAACTCTACACGGTGAAGGTAACGAAAAGGAGCAAGCTGCAGTTATCGATATTCTCAAGAAGCTCGGTACCGAAGTGAAAATTGACAAACACGACGGACATTCTGACATCAAATATCGAGCTCCGATTTGGATCGACATTCACGTCGCTGATCACGCGACATCTGAAAAGTGGACCAACTGGTTACGAGCCAACGGTTTTGAAACTCAGCACGAACACTAATCTAGTGAAACACTCCTTGGTGGGCAGAGTGGCTGGCCTTCGTGGCTGCTCTGCCTATCATCCTGTGCTCAAATGAAATTCAAAAACACATTGGTTTTTGAATCCTCGCAGCTAGTAAAAGATTAGTCGGCCCAATTGAAAGCATGAACGCGGATTGACAGGGAAACGTTTCTCCGATTTAGAGCGAATCATACTGGCTCAGGACGAAATCCTTTGTGACGGCGTCGGATGCCAGGGAGAAGCATCCCTGGCAGTTTTGCTTTTAATTACCGGAATGTGCCCAACATCAAGCGAACAGGCGTCGGGCTTATTCCTGCTCTATCAACTAACATTGATTGCTCGTTAATTTGCAAACCGTCGAGATGTGACGTATTTGCTTGCTTAAAAATCTCATGTACCGCAAATAGCCAAACAATCAGCACAATTTTTTGGCTTCCTGGGACCAATGGATGCTGTCGAGCCCTTGGGAGATCAAATGGCTCGTGCCAATGTTCATGGCGAATACTTTCCAGGGTTAGCAGTAATTCATGCCTGAGTTTTGCATTTTACTACTGAGATTGTCACTTCATCGATCAAATACTAACCACTATAGAACCAGAAATTCATGGCAGTGAGCACGTAATTGGTTCGCTCCACCATATCTCTTTATCTTCTGGCCAACAGCGCCACTAAATTGCCATGGCGACGCTAACGATTGTAGCGATCGAATTGCTCTGGCCGATTTTAAGATAAATTCTCATCACATGATTCGTCGCGAATTGATCCTGAATTTGTGACCATGCCGAAGAAAGTAAGGAGGACGGGATGCCTTTGGGTTGAATCAGACATGGATAACACGGATGAACGTTCCACGCTACATATCGATTCTTCTAGCAGGCATGGTGGTGATCAGCCAGTTGTTACCATGCACATGCGGAATGGCATTCGCTCACATTCATGTCGGTGATTTTGGTTCCGCCTGCTCCTCCAGTGCTAGACAGCATTCTTGCACACATCCCCTTTGTCACCAGAGGGGCGTTGAACATCAGCATGACAAGCATGGTCAGCACAAGCATGATGCTCCACCTTGCGAGCAGTGTCAGTTTGCTGATCAAGGTGTTTTGCTGGATGCCGAAACAACTATTTTTAGCGATGCTCCTCTACCGTCTCCTTCATTACTTATTCTCGACTTTCCCTTCTTTTCCACAAAGGCGAAATTTCAGGGTGAGCCGCCACCACTTTTGAGTAGGCTCAGACCTTTCCGACTGCAGGTCTAAGTTGGAACTGAGAAACAAACTTTCGTTTCTAAGTTCTTCATTATTCCATCTCGGAGGTGTTTTATGAGTCCACGTCACTCAAGACAATTTTATTTGCATACAGCGATTTGCTTATTCGCCGCATCAGGCTGTGCTGGTTCACGAAACACAGTTGCCGAAAGCAAATACACACCGGTCCCTCAGTCAGTCGCCGATCTTGCATCTCAGCCAATTACTGCAGAAACATCGGTTCAACGGGACTCGTTAAACATCGCAGCAGCAGCAGATGTTCGTCCAGCCGATGACAACGCAAATAACGCATCAGGTGTTATTCTGACTTCCGCGGAAGGCACTGCAGGTCTGACGATCGAGCAGTTCGAACAGTTGGCTATGTCCAACAACCCGACCCTCTCCCAGCAAGCTGCGGGAGCACAAGAAGCGTCCAGCATGCAGTCACAGGTTGGTCGTAAGGCAAATCCGACAGTCGGGTACTTCGGATCTCAGATTGCAGATAAAGGCACTGATCAACACGGCTTGTTCCTCGAACAAGAGTTCGTTACAGGAAATAAGCTGCAACTTAACCAGGAAGTAATGCGACAAGCGGTTGAAGTTCAACGCTGGAATTATCAGTCACAGACCTATCGCGTCATGACTGACGTCCGCATGCGATTCTATGAAGCCCTCGCTGCCCAACGTCGCCTTGATCTGATCGAGGAGTTTCTTGGAGTCGTCTCTCAAGGAGTAGATCTTGCCAAGAAGCGCAATGAGTCACTAGAAGCTTCCAGAACCGATGTGTTGCAAGCAAGTATTCAGCTGAACGAGGTTGAAGTCCAACTTCAACAAGCACAATACTCCTATGATGCAGCCTGGAAGTCGCTCGCTTCCGTCGTTGGTGTGCCCTACATGCAACCAGCAAAACTGTCTGGTGATCTACCTACGCAGGCGACTCTGACGGATTGGAATCAAACTTTTGAGAACCTGCTTCAGACCAGTCCAGAACTCCATGCTGCTCGTGCAAAAGTTGCTCAAGCTCGGGCAAATCTGTCTCGACAGGAAGTTCAGGCCATTCCCAACATCACAGGACAACTGGGGGCTGGTTACGATCGAGGTACTGATAACGGAATGATCAACCTTCAAGTCAGCGCTCCGATTCCAGTCTTTAACAAAAATCAAGGCAATATCTCTGCTGCCTATGCTGGCTACTGTAAAGCAACACACGAAGTTCGCCGCCTCGAAATGGCGATTCAAGCGAGACTTGCCGTTGTTGCAAAGGAATACGACTCGGCCCGAGTTGCGGTAGAAAAATATAACCAAGAAATCCTTCCTCAGGCAGAAGAAACCCTCAAACTTGCTGAGCAAGCATACAATGCGGGAGAGTTTGCGTTCCTTCAAGTGCTGGTTGTACGACAAACATTCTATCAGACCAATCTGCGATATATTGAATCGCTGTCCAACTTGGCCACTGCCCAGGCGCAGGTGAATGGATTGTTGTTGACAGGTGGATTGGATGCCGTCGATAGCGTTCAGGTCGACGACAGCCTTCGCGGGCAAACTTTTAGTCAGCAATAATGTAAAACGTACGGGCTTGTCGGATCAGTCGCTGACCTCAGCCCGTTAAAACGTGTTGATATAGACGTGAAAATAAATCGAAGGAAATTGCTACGAAAACAGTCTGATGCTGGGACAACGACAAATATGACAGTTGATTCAGCAAAGGGTCCCGAATCTGCAGTTCTTTTTGGTTTGTCTTGCCACAGCATCTTCACAATTCATTTCCAGCACTCGATACTGAAGACTCCGGAAAAGACTGGCGCGATTCCTAAAGAGGTTTCATAATGCAGTCGTGATCACAAAACTGAATCAGGTCTTTTGCTCGTCTGTTCCTAGCAGATTGCGACGTCCCATTCTATTCAACCTCAAGCACCAACGAAATTCTGTACGTATCATTTTGGGTATTGGGAAGAGGAAGGACCGTCCATATTCGCGTCCCCAGAGTGTCGCAAGCAAATGACAGACGGTCCACATCAATTTACTGGGAGAGTTGGCTGAAATGGCCACAGCGCAGCAACTCAAGGCATTACTACAAAGCTATAGCGAAGCGGACGGCGAAATGTTCGTTTCTGTGGCTTTGCAAATTGCTGCGCATGAGGCAAGGTCAGGACGTGACAAGTTCGCCGCTGAACTCAAGCAATTAGTCGATGAAATAAAAGGAAAACAACGAACAGCAAAGGTGGGCGGGGCAGTCCCAATGGCTCGCCCCACGGGTGAGCTCGCAACGTTGCTTTCGGCAACTTATCCACATACAAAACTTTCCGAAATGGTGCTTGCTCCCTCGCAAAGAGAGTCGCTGGAACAAATCATTCGAGAGTATCGCCAGCAGAGTAAGCTGCGAGAGCACGGACTTTCTGCAAGACGCAAGATTCTACTTGTCGGTCCTCCCGGCGTTGGAAAAACGATGACATCGTGGACTTTGGCGGGGGAGCTGAAACTACCACACTTCGCCGTGCAACTGCATTCTCTCATAACAAAATATATGGGTGAGACTGCTGCGAAACTTTTCGCGATCTTTGAATCCATGCGTCATGCTCGCGGTGTTTACTTATTTGATGAGTTCGACGCGATCGGCTCTATGCGTGCGGGGAGCAATGATGTCGGAGAAATACGCCGGGTCTTAAATTCCTTCCTGCAGTTTCTAGAACAAGATGATTCCGACAGTCTCGTCATTGCAGCGACAAATTTGGAAGAAATTTTGGACGATGCCTTGTTTCGTCGATTCGACGATGTGATTCGCTACAAAATGCCATCTGAAAGCGAATTAAGCAGTCTAGTTTTCAACCGTCTGGCAGCATTTCAGCTTTCTAACGCTGACTTGATGCAAGTCACTGATGCTGCTCGTGGGCTTAGTCACGCGGAGGTTTGTCGGGCCTGTGATGAAGCGGCTAAGATGGCGGTCTTGAATGATCGACGATATATAATTATAGAAGACATGTTACGAGCCGTTGGCTCAAGACAGGAACGAAAACACCCCATGAGATGATGTAACGGTCCATGACAGACTACCGACATTTTTCACTAGTTGGAACCCGCACTTCGCAAGCCTATACATCTCCCCCCGCTGGTGGAGAACAAGAAAGTCCTCCTCGGCCAGAGCACGTCACTCATGGAGATAAATTGCTGCAGGATCTCGACCGTGCTGTGAGGATCGCCAAAACTCGTCAGAAGGTTGATCCGACAAGAGATGGTTTGCAGTTCATTCCAATGGTTTTCAGTGAAGGATCAGATTTGGCTCTGAAACTTCAAAGCTTAACCGGAAATGAAAGTCGTGGAATCCGAGTCCTGAGTGTCCGCGAGAAAGGGGACTCGAACGAATACTTGATTGCGGTGCCTGATTGCAAGGTGGACTCTCTTGCTCAGAAGTTTCATGAGTATCGACATGAAACGACTGAGACGGGCCGACCAAAGAATGAGGATTTCGCAAGTAGTGTCACTGGCATCGAAGCCGGAGATCTTTCTGACTATTGGCGTGAGCCGGACGAGCAGTTACCCGCCAAGGAAAAAGCATTTTGGTGGGAGGTATGGCTAACAAGTTTTCCAGGAGATGGAGCTGACTCGTGGTTCCGAACAACGGCGGCAGCGCAGCGAATCACGCTCAGCCAACAACAGACTCGTTTTCCTGACCGACTTGTGGTTCTTGCCTATGCATCACGTGAACAATGGGAAAAATTCCCAGGACTACTGCAACATCTAGCGGAATTCCGTCGCGCAAAAATTGTGTCGGGAGAATTCACTCGGCTTCCACCTTCGGGACAGGCGGAATTCATTCAAGATTTGTTGGCGAGAACAACGTTCGCACACAATAAATCCGTACGGGTGTGCATACTTGATACGGGAGTGAATCGGGGACATCCATTATTAGAATCCGCGATTTCTTCTGAGGATCTCCAGACATGGCAGAAGGAATGGGGATCGGAGGACCATCATGGGCATGGAACTGAGTTGGCGGGACTATGTCTGTTTGGGTGTTTAACAAGTCCACTGTACGACGGTGAGAGTATTGAATTGACTCACCGTCTTGAGTCAGTAAAAATTCTTCCTCCAGATGGTCAAAATCAGCCTCCTGATTATGGACCAATCACGACCGGAGCGATGGCATTGGCGGAAGCAGCCCTTCCGGAAATTCAACGCATTTTCTGTCTGGCTGTCACCTGCGAAGGAAATGATCAATGGCGTCCTACTCTCTGGTCTGCATCGATCGACCAAGCCTGCGCTGGAACATTAGACGGTTATCGCAGGCTGCTGATCTGTTCAACAGGTAATCTGCGAGAGGACATCGGTAAAAACTATCCCCATGAGAATCACCTCTCCAGCGTTGAAGATCCTGCTCAAGCTTGGAATGCTCTGACAGTAGGAGCGTATACAAATTTGGCTTGGCTCGAAGAACAGGGGCTCGAAGGCTATTCGCCCATCGCGAAGCCAGGCAGCCTCTCGCCAGCGAGTCGTACCTCACTTTGCTGGAATGAGAATTGGCCGTACAAACCTGATATCGTTTTCGAAGGCGGAAATTATGCGAGTGATGCCAGTGGCTTTACGACAGGCGCAGAGGATCTAGCACTGCTGACAACAATGTCACGTCCAGAAACAGCTGAGTTGCTGGGGACATCTCGCGATTCCAGTGCTGCAACAGCATTGGCTGCACGGATGGCAGCGATCCTGCAGGCTGAATACCCCTCGTATTGGCCTGAGTCGATTCGAGGATTGATGGTGCATTCGGCGGAATGGACCCCTCGGATGATGGAGGAATTTCCTTATCCGCAAAGACGCCAACGGCTGCGAGTCTATGGAATGGGTGTTCCAAACCTCCTGAGGGCACGACGCTCGGCCCAAGGGTGGTCGACCATGGTAATTCAGGATGAACTGCAACCGTATAAAAAAACAACTGGCGACAACTCGACACACGAAATGCATTTACATCAGCTTCCACTCCCAAAAGAAGTATTGGAAGAGCTGGGTAGTACACGCATACGGATGCGTGTGACACTTTCATATTTCATCGAACCAAATCCACCAAGACGCGGGTACATTGCTCGCCACCAGTATGCATCCCACGGTTTGAGATTTTCCGTTCGAAGACCGGAAGAATCACTTGTCCGAATGATGGCTCGACTGACATCCGCAGATTGGCCAACGGAAAATGGCCGAAAAAAGAAGCCCTTTGATACTATCTCTGATGATCGCGAGTGGGATCTTGGTCCAGAGCGAGTCAGTGTTCGAGGCTCAATCCATTCCGACGCCTGGCAGGGAACCGCTGCACAATTAGCGGCTTCCAATCAAATTGCTGTATTTCCAGTTGGTGGATGGTGGCGATATCGAAAAGACGCCACTCTGGTTGAGAAGTTGGCTCGATACAGCTTAATTGTGAGTATTTCGTCTGAGGACACGACAGTTGATCTTCACCAAGCCATCGAGACGCAGATTAGAAGCCAGACAGCTGTCGAGGCGGGGATTACCCTACCCTGATAGCCTGCGTAATTGATCGAGAACTCGCTGCATTTTGAGTTTCTGAAGGAAGGGAACAAAGATTCTGCGAAACTGCGTTCCCGATCTGACTCACACCAAGATATATGAACGGGACAGACTGCTGAAGCTCGGTAAGCCACTTGGGCGTACTATTGAAGAACACCTGACAATCGTCAGTCCTTCATCGTTCTACCGATAGCGTCCGGGATGCGTGCCAGGGCATCACACGAATGTCACCTGCCAGCTGCGGACGACGTAAACTGAAAGAGATCTGTGAACTGGTCATTCAGATCGCTAAGTCAATGTCGTTTGGGTACTCACGCATCCTCGGTGATCTGAGGAAACTGGGAATCAAAAAGATCAGCCGTCAGACAGTGAGAGTTTTCCTGAAAGGATCGCGGAATTCAGCAAAACACCAAACCCAGCCTCTGACTCCGGGCAAACGTCATTGAGCGTCATCAGAAAACACTGTCGGCCGTGAACTTCTTTAGTGTCGGCATGGTTTCGGTCAAGGGTCCAGGAACTCTATATCATGGTCTGGTGTTGCATGAAAACAAGAGAGCTAATCGCCTCACACCCGTGGACGCGTGATTCGATTCTGTCAGAATCCATTATCCCTCGGTTTGGAAGAAAGATGCTCTGAGTAACTGCTGATTAGAAGAAATGCTACTATCTGAAGAATAATTCGATTTGCTGTCCGACAACGATACATCCTTGCATTGATTCACCACCGAAAGGATTTTCCAAAGTGTCTACCGTTAAACAGCTTACATTCCAACATAATTTTAACAAAATACCATTACTCCTTGTCCACTACTCGCTTCACATTTGAATTTGGGAGCCAGTTCTTTCCGCGCGAAAACAACTTCAAGGCTTGGTAAGCATCTCCTGAAGAAGATGCATGCCATACCTTAATCTGATATTCGATACATAAGTCGATTATCAATAAGCAATTAGGCAGGAGCGACGGGAACTCAGCAAAGTCAAGAACGCTACAACACGTAAGCACACGCCGCTGTGGGCACTGTAACGCAGGTTCTCCTGGCTGAAGTCATTGAACGACTGGCCACATGTTAAGAGTATCACCCCAACCTTTTCAAAGGCTTCTGGCAACTCTGCATCGTGTTCACTATTCTCAAACGGTTCTGAAACGAACTCTAACCAATGAACAAAACAGCTGACCATTTTGCTGGTCAGCTGGCGACGCCTATAGCCCCTGTTACTCAGCGAAATTGCCTTGGGCAGGTTTACCATCAATCTCGCCGATGACGGTTCCGGCGAAGTCGGCGACGTTGCCAATACCTGGATCAGTACCAGTAAATGCGGCCGCCTTACCGTCAACAGCATCAGATGGGGTCAGAGTAATCGTCATCGGAGCGACGACCTTACCATCGGCTGTTTTCGTCTCCTTAATGTTCAGTGTGAATTCTTTGGCAGTGACAGGTATTGGCTTTTGACCATCAGTGAAGAGCACCTGGACCTTTTGTGCCGGATGATCGACCGTGAATTCTGCATGATAGGCTCCCAGGTCGAAGACGACACCACCGTTGGGGCCGCTACCATGGGAATGACCACCAGTTTCGTGCGATTCTGGATTTGATGTCGAGGTTGAAGACTTTTCTGTAGTTGATGTTTGTGTCTGAGGACAGCCAGCCAGAATGAGCAAAGCCAGCAGACTTCCAAACGATTTCCAATTGAACTGAGACATGACGTTCTTTCTAAAAAAAGAGGGATGGTAACGAATTCTTACATGGCGGCGGCTCGCAGTAGATCTTCATCGGAGCCTTCCGCACGGACGAGATGCTCGGCATCCTTGCCCGAGAATTTCCAGAACAGTCCAGGGTGGATCAAGAACTCACAAAAGCTGGAGGTGATAAGACCGCCCAGAATGACCGTCGCAACGGGATAGAGAATTTCAAGACCAGGTTTGTTCCCATTGACGACCAGCGGGATCAGGCCGATCCCCGCCGTTAATGCCGTCATGAGAACTGGCGAGAGACGTTCCAGGCTTCCTCTCAGAACCATCTGCTGGCTGAAGGGCTCGCCTTCCTCTTTCATGAGATGGAAGTAGTGAGTCACCAGCAGAATTCCATTTCGGACGGCGATCCCGCCCAACGAAACGAATCCCACCATGCTGGCCACGGTCAGCGATTGCTCAGTAATAACCAGTGCCAACACGCCGCCGATGAAGGCTGTCGGAATCGCATTGAGAATCTGGAGGGTGATACGAACAGAGGGGTAAAGCAACATCAGTACCAGAAAGATTCCGGCCACCGACACGAGAGCGAGAACCGTAATCAGTCTTGTTGCAGATCGCTGGGCTTCGAACTGTCCTCCAAACTCCACAAAGTATCCGGATGGCATTTTCACTTGCTGGCGAACTCGTTGCTCGATCTCTGTGATCGCACTTTCCAAATCACGTCCTGAGACATTACAGCGGATTGTCTGTCGTCGACGGACATTCTCCCGGTTCACTAAGTTGGGGCCGCTGGCCGAGGCCGGAAAATCCGCGACCTCGCGAAGTCGGATCTGGCCACGACCATCAGGAAGATCCAGTCGCAACTCGCCGAGTTTGTAAGCATCGGAGCGAATGGGTTCTTTGAGTTTGATCACCAGATCAAAACGTCGTTGTCCCTCGATCACTTTCGAAACAGCTTCGCCTTTCAAGGCCGTCTGCACAAAATTGGCGACGAACTGGCGACTAATGCCATAGAAAGCCAGGTCGTCAGGACGCACCACAATATGCAATTCATCGACTCGTTCCTGGGGATCAATGATGGGTGGTGTCACTCCCGGAACTTCAGTAATCACATCCCGCACATCGGTTGCGAGCTCCCGCAGCTTATCCAGATCATCGCCAAACAGCTTGATCGCGACCTGAGCGTTGACTCCTGAGAGCATGTGACTGATCAAGTGCGACAGAGGCTGCTCGGCATCGATCTCAACGCCAGGCACATTCGTTCTCAGATCGTCGAGCAGCGTTTTTAGGAAGAGATCACGTTCGATATGGGCATCTGGATTCATGGTCAGAATGTACTCGCCGACATTGACGGGCTGAGCATGCTCATCGAGTTCTGCTCGTCCCGTGCGACGTGCAAAATGCAGAATGGGACCAGCGGGATTCTCAGGTGAGTTCTGCATCGTGATGAGACGAGCATCGATCAAAGCGGCTGCTTCATTCGAAGCTTTCAAGGACGATCCACCGGGAAGAGCAACGTTCACCTGCACCGATCCTTCGTCGAACTTGGGAAGAAAATCCGCCCCGAGTTGATTGAGCTGCCAGACACTCAGCCCCACACCGATCCAGGTGAAAAGAAGCAACGCCGCTGGATGACGCATGCTGAAACGAATGAGGTAACCCGCCAGCCACTTCAGAAACCGTAACATCCAACCATCGTCGTGACTGCCTGATGCCACTCGACCAGTGAGCAAGTAGTAAGAGAGCACCGGAGTGACCGTGAGCGAGACGATCAGCGACGCCAAAATGGAAACGATGTAGGCAACGCCCAAGGGGGCGAAGAGCCGACCTTCAACACCAGAAAGGGCAAAGAGCGGGAGGAAGGCCAGAATGACGACAGCGGTCCCAAAGACGATCGCAGAACGTATCTCACGAGAGGCCTCATAGACCACGACAATCGAAGGCTTGGGATGGGGCAGTTGAGCATTTTCGCCCAGTCGTCGATAGATGTTTTCCACATCGACGATCGCATCATCCACCAGTTCTCCCATGGCGACAGCAATTCCGCCCAGCGTCATGACGTTGATCGAAAGTTCTTGCCCGGTCAACCAGGAGATCACACGAAACGTCAACGTCGTCAGGACCAGCGAAAGAGGAATGGCCGTCAACGTGATAAACGTCGTGCGGATATTCAGTAGAAATAAGAAGAGCACGATGACAACCAGCACGGCTCCGATGACCAACGCTTCCTCGACGTAGTAAACGCCTCGATCAATGAAGCTCTTCAACTGAAATAAATTTAGTTCCACGACCATGTCGGGAGGCAATGCCGCTTGAGCTTCCAACATCGCCGCTTTGACCGCATCGGTCAGTCCCCGCGTATCTGCATGGGGCTGCTTAACAATCGTAATGACGACTCCGGCCATGCCATCAAGGCTGGCATCTCCACGTTTCGGAGCTGGGCCTTCCTGGATACTCGCGACGTTCTCCAACAGGATCGAACGATCCTCGTTCACCTTGACGACCGCCAGCTTGAGGTCCGAGATGACCTTTTCAGGAGATGGCCCCAGGCGTCCAATCATCCGAACTGGTCGTTCCGTCTGACCGTTTTCGATGAAGCCACCACTGGCATTCAGATTGTTCGCTTTGATTGCTTCCTCGACTTCTTGCAGCGTGACATTGTATTCCTGAAGCAAGTCAGGATCGACGAGTACCTGGTATTGCTTGATATCGCCACCGAGAATCAATACCTCAGCAATTCCAGGAAGCTTCAGCAATCGAGGACGGATCAGCCAATCCGCCGTTGTCCGCAAGTCCATCTTCTCTTCCAAAGGGGTCATGAAGCTGACGCTCTCTCCCCGGTCATCATGCTGAAACGTCACCGACTGGTGATCGCTATCCCATTCGACCTGCGAAATCTCTTGTTTCTCCCACGATTCGAGATCATCACGATCTACAACCTTCCACAGCGTCAATCCGTTGATGCCTTTGTTGGAAGGACGTTCCGCGATGTACGACCCATTTTCCAGCACGGCAAGTTGTCCACCTTGAGGCCCAAGACGCCGTCGAATCCCCAAGTGCAAAATCTGCCCCATGATCGACGCTGGAGGTGTCATCTGGGCACGGATTCCCTCTGGCAAGGCAACCACGGCCAGTCGTTCAGAAACAACCTGTCGTGCATAGCGGATCTCGGTTTTCCAGTTGAACTCCACGTAGATGACGTTCATCCCCTGACCGGACTGGCTGCGGACAGCGTCGACTCCCGACGCTCCCAGCAACGCGGTCTCAATGGGATAGGTGATCTGGGTCTCGATCTCCTCTGGCGAAAGTCCCGGACACTCCGTCAGGACGACGACGCGTGGTCGATCGAGATCAGGAAAAACATCAATCGGCAGTGTGGTTGCCAGATAGGTGCCGTAGGTCAGCAACACGAGGCAACTGCCCAGAATCAATGTTCGATAAACAAGGGCGAAACGAATCACGGCATTCAGCATGATCACTTCCCCTCAACTTCGTTTTTGTGCAGACTGCCATCTGCGTGGATGTGATAACCTTTAGGCACGCCGCTACTCCCGCCCGACTTGACCATGCGATTGAGTTGTTCCGCTCCCGACTGAACAACATAAGTCCCCGGCAGGATCGAACCATCGTCAGCAATCACGACGTTTTGTCGATCACGCATCACAAGACGAACAGGCTTGCGAATGAAGGTGTTGACGTTCTGCATGAATACGAACGCTTCCGGCCCATCCATCGCAATCGCGTCCGACGGGATGACAAACACGTTTTCCAGCAGATCGACTTTGACGAGAACCTTCACCTTCTGCCCAGGACGAAACCGCCATAGCGTCTGACTGTGAACATGACTGTTTTCCACAGCAATGGTTTGCGGAGCATGTCGAGTTTGATTTTCCAGAGGGATACGAAACGCAAAGGTTCTC
>SXPC01000252.1 GCA_005778225.1 Planctomyces sp.
ATGAAGCGATTGCGGGTCAGCTGGCGTATCTGAAGGAGCGTTATCCTGACACCTGGGAGAAAGATCATCTCAACGATCCTCACATGCAGAAAGAACGCTTTGGTGAATTTTCACGAGGGTATGACGAAGAAAGAAGCGTTCGTCGTGAGTACTTGAAAGACAGCCAGATTGTGACGTTCTGGAACGAGGGAGTGGAAACCGCCTTCCAGGCATTCCCCGAAAGCCGCGATCAGATGCACCTGCAAGGTTCGCTCGACAAAGAGCGTAAACAGCACCGAGTTCGCATGTGTGTCATGACCGGAAATTTGCCGAATCGTCTGAGAATACCAGATCGATTTACTTTCGATGGTCCTGCAAACGAAGCGGCGGTCAACGAGCGAACGAATACACTGAATCGCATGAAATATCATAGTGATGTCGAATTTCTCGGAACGAAATGCCATCTCTACGCGATGCAAGGTGACTCCGTTTACCCTCGGTCAAGATTTCTAGTCGACGTCGAAACTGGCCATCTAAAAGCGAACTTTGAAGAAGCCTCTCATCGACCTGATGCCTTCCGAGACCACTGCATGGTCCTTGCACTCAAAGAACTGCTGATCGAACCTCCGGGCGGAATGAATCCGAATCAGTTTGTGAAGACTCTGCCTGATGAGATTCAGAACAAAGCAGAGCCTCTGCGTGACGGTTATGCCTCCCGGCTTGCCTGGGACTATCTCCCTTCCCTTCATTGGGATGATGCCTACGTCTACGACGACTGGCGTGAGGTGAAGCCCGGTTGCTGGTATCCCTTTTCACAGACGAGGTTGACTTCTGGAACAGAGAACGACTTTCTTGCTCCCGTAAATGTTTATAGCGAGCAGGAATTCATCGTCGAAAGCCTGACAATCAATGAGCCGCTTGATCCCAATCTGTTCAACAACCCGTTCATCGACGGCACACTTGTCCGCGATAATCGATTCGACATCGAAATCGGCTACGAGTACGACCACCAGCAAACTCCCGAGCAGCAGCAGAAGATGATTCAGATGCTACTGAGAGATAAACGTGCCCGACGTGATGAAGCCAAGTGAGTCCTACGAGGCAGGAATAGTTCCATGAGATACAGTACATTTAACCCATGAGCTGAATCATGAGTAATCTCTTCCATCGGCGTTCTAAACTCATCGCAGCTGTTCTGGCGATTGCTTGCTTGTTCGCGATCGGAACGTCTCGCGAGTTTCGTGCCACTTACCACCGCTTTGTTTTTTACAACGCAGCCACCATGCCTGGCTGGTTGATCGGTGGTTCATCAGACCACATCGCTGGGAACTAGAGATGTCGAGCGCCAATTCTCTCGTCGACCTCGGTGCTCTTGAGAAGCGTCTGTTTCAATTCAAAAACATCAAACCCACCACCACTGAAGGAAATCACTTTCGATCCGTTTTGATGGGCAGGACTGGAACTATTGTTCCCGAGTCCAAGATGTGGCTTGCAAATCTTCATGATCCCAAACGTTCGTATTACGTTGAGGTCTACTGTTCGCCCAACGATTCCCCTGCTTGGGAACAATTTGTCCGTGAATACGATGTCCCGGATTATTCAAAAAAATATGGTTTATCTCCCCCTCTCTGACAGGATTTCTTCTTGAGTTCCAGACGACTCTTTCGCTGCCTGCTAACGACACTGGCATGTCTCCTCGTGCTCGCAGCGAGTTTGGCGACGTGGCATTTCGCTCAACTCCGCTATGCGGTTACACTCTGCAATGCAAACAACATTCGCTACACCCTTGGTAATCCAGAACCCTCGGAACTTGTTACGTGGTTACGAGAGAAAATCGGTCCGCTCCCGTTTGATGTGTTCACAGAATTGAGACTCTACGGGCAAGTCGAAGACCAAGACTTGAAAGCGATTTTTCGTCATGCCCCTCAGCTGACAAGGTTCAACTGCATGATGTGCAATATCGAACCTGAGACGCTGGCTAATCTCGATTTATCCAAAGCAAAGATTCTGGCATTCACCGACAGTGACCTGTCGTCATTCGATACATCGCTGTTCACAAAATCCAAGCAACTTGAAAAACTGTTTGTCCAATACTGCAACTTGAAGGACGTTTCCTGCGAGGGGTTTGATGAATTATCAAAACTGAATCAAATCGCGATCGATGAACTCAAAGCAGGCGATGAAGCATTCATTAACCTTTGTAAGTGCTCCAAACTTGAAGAAATGGATTTGCGACTTCGTAGTAGCCGTAGCGTCGATTTTGCTTTATTGAAATCATTGCCCCATCTGAAGGTGCTCAACTTTATCGGCTTTGGTGCGAAAGTACATACTTTCGCAGCTGTCTCAGAGACTTCCATCAAGGATCTCTGGATTAACAGATGCGTTATTGATGATCCAGTGATTCCGACAATCGCGAAGTCAAATTGCATTTTCGCAGGATTTACGAGATGCGTTCAATTGCAGGAGTATCGCCACATCCTTCCAATATCATTTCAAAACAAGAAGCTCGATCACGTCGTATTCTCTAACACGAACGTCACCTTTCACGATGCTCTCAACCTGATACTCAGATTCGACGTCCTGCACGAAATTTACATGCCCCATACGACGACTCGGGACCAAGATTTCGCGAGCTACTCCTTGTACTTGATTTCACATGGTAAAGAACTCTTCCACAGTCTCACCCCCTGACCCAAAACAAAAAACAGCCCGGATGACTTCATCCGAGGCTGTCGCTGGTGACCAGTTCAGTCAAAAAGTTTAATCATCAACCGGCTTTTCAGGTTGTGGTTCCGTGCTGTTAGGGAGGGTGCTCAGATCTGGTTGGACTTGGGGTTCATCGTCGGCACGTGGTGCGTTGTAACCATCGACGTTCCCAGTGTTGCCTGGCTCGCGTGTATCGGGGTCTCCGCTGTCGGCGGGAACTACAACAGGCTCAACCGGTTCAGCCGGCACTGGCTTCAGGACCGTGACGTCCTCGCGAGTGCTGGGGACCTCTCGGTCAACTGGTCGCGTTGTCTCGCCTGGTTCGACGTAGGTCGTATCGTCTTGGGGCATGATGTTGGTTTCTGCACAACCAACTATTAGTCCGGCGACAGCCAGGCAGCTGAGTGTTTGAGTTAACATGCACTTGTTTAACATCGTCTTCTCCTTCTGGTTTGTTGATTGCTGTTCAGCGAAATCATTCACGCAACAATGATGCCAACGCGAAGATCTGGCGCATGAAAAGTCTTGGCAGCATGTTCGGGAGGCAAAAATTGGCCATTCCACCATCAGGGTGGTAGGTGAGGAACCAGATCCTCATGGCAAAGGAGGAGGTATGTGTTTGACGGAAAATCGTGGCAGCGTTTCATCGCAGAAATGCAGCAATTTCGCCGACAGATCGGACTGCAAATCTCGTTAGCAGGCGAAGCTCGTCGTTAAGACAATTACATTGTGACCACCGGATCCACGTTACCTGCCGAATAGCAGACGAATCGAATTCAAGATCGCTGGTAAGACATACGATTAGACAAGGACAACTTCAGATGCCTTTAGAGAGAAGAACGAATTACCATGCCTCCGGCTGCCATTCCAGAATTCGAAGCTCAGCGACTCGAGATCCTCAAGTTGTGTTCCATTCTTGATACGCCTCCAGAAGACATCTTCGATGATCTGACTAGGCTGGCTGCGACACTTTGCGACGTCCCCATCTCGCTGATCAGCATGGTCGATGTTGATCGTGTCTGGGTCAAATCGACCTATGGATTCGACGTCCGGCAGATTCCGCGAGACCTCGCGATCTGTGCATACGTCGTGCTGGAGAATTCACCCGTCATCATTCATGATACACTTCTTGACTCTCGCACGAACGACAACCCTTTCGTCATTTCCGAGCCAAAGATTCGCTTCTATGCAGGTTTTCCGCTGACAACATCCGAGAATCTTCCCCTCGGGGCTCTCTGTATCCTCGACAAGAGACCAAGGCAATTGACGGACGCACAAATCGGATATCTGAAGTCGCTCGCAAGACAAGCCGGCGCTCACCTCGAACATCGACGTTCATTGCAGTCCCTGCAGCATGAAAAACGCGTTGCCTCAGCGGCTCACAATAGACTCGTCCGCATCGCGGCACAGGTGCCAGGAGTTGTTTTTAAATTCCTTCTACGCCCCGATGGAACGTCCTGCTTCCCTTATGCTAGTGATCGCATCAACGAGATTTTCCACGTCACACCAGAACAAGTCTGCGAAGATTCCGGCAGTGTCTTAGGAGCCATTCATCCTGATGACCGCACGATGGTCATCGAATCCATTCAAAAATCCGCCCGAGATCTGACACCCTGGCGACTGCGCTGTCGTGTTCGGTTTGACGACGGCGTGGTTCGCTGGCTCAGCGGTGACTCAACACCTCAACGGCTTGCTGACCGTTCGGTCCTGTGGCACGGTTTCATTACAGATATCACCGAACAGGTTGCGCAGAAACAAGACAGCGATCGCCTTCGTTCACACCTTCATGCTGTCATCAACGCCTCCACCGAAATCTCGATTATGGCCACTGACGATCAGGGCGTGATTTCCGTCTTCAATTCCGGGGCGGAAAAAATGCTCGGCTATCAGTCGAGCGAGATCGTTGGCAAGCAGACTCCCAAGATTTTCCATCTCGCGTCAGAAATCAACGTCTACGCCGCCGGGCTTTCCAAAGAACTCGGACGTCCGATTGAAGGTGCTCTCGCGTTGACCGAGTACGCCCGACAAGGCAAACACCACACTCGGGAATGGACCTTCGTCCGTAAAGACGGAACTCATTTCACCGCCCACCTCGTCGTCACCGCCATCCGCGATATCAAAGGGCAGATCACGGGCTATGTCGGCATTGCCACAGATGTCAGCGTTGCCGCCGAAGCCAAGCGACAACTCCATATGGAACGAGAACGTCTGGAACTCGCCCTTGATTCCGCGCACATCGGCTCCTGGGACTGGGATCTCAAGACAGGCAGGATCATCGTTGATGAACGCTGGGCCGCCATCACAGGGCAAACATTTCCCGATAACCACGCGCATATCGATCTCTGGAGTTCCTGCCTTCACCAAGACGACGTTGCCCGTGTCTGGCAGTCACTGCAGGACCACTTCGCCGATCAAGATCAAGAATACGACATCATCTATCGGCTGCAACACACGAACGGCTCTTATCGCTGGATTCATGCCAGTGGCCGAGTCGTCGAACGCCTGCCTGATAACACTCCGATCCGCATGGTCGGCATTTTGGTCGATATCACGGAACGCACCGAAGCTGAGAAGAAGATCGAGACAGCCAACGAACTCTTGCGTCAATTCATTACTCACACCCCAGCATCCGTCGCCATGCTTGATAAACGCATGCGTTACTTGCAGACGAGTACGCGCTGGCTGGAAGATTTCAAGCTCAGTGCAACGGAGATTGTCGGCAAATCCCATTACGAGATCTTTCCCGATATCCCCCAGCGTTGGAAACAGATCCACAGGAACGTCCTCGCTGGCAATATCCACCGCTGCGAAGAAGATCCCTTCGAACGCGCTGATGGAACGATCGAGTGGCTGCAGTGGGAAGCCCATCCCTGGTACGACACGACCGGCGAAGTCGGTGGGCTCATCCTCTTCACTCAGATCATTACCAATCGTAAGCAGGAACAGGAAGAACTCATCCATGCCCGTCTCCAGGCTGAACAGGCCAGCCTCGCGAAAAGTAACTTTCTGGCCAACATGAGCCATGAAATACGAACCCCCCTGACCGCGATCCTCGGCTATACCGACCTTCTCATCAATGGATCGCTGTCTCCTTCCACACGTGAATCGCACCTTAACACGATCAAGCACTCCGGCGATCACCTGCTGACGATCATCAACGACATCCTCGATCTATCGAAGATCGAAGCCGGCCGTATGACCATTGAAAAAATTCGTTTTTCACCCGCAGAGATCGTTCAAGAAGTCCTCGCGAACTTCAAAGAACGCGCCGCACAAAAGAAACTACGACTCACAGCACGCTGCGTCGGCGCGATCCCGCAAACGATCCTCACGGACCCGGTCCGCGTCCGACAGATTCTCATCAACCTTATCGGCAACGCGATCAAGTTCACCACCGAAGGCAGCGTTCAACTGACTGTCCGGTACCTCCCGTCTCACGACGAGAAGCCGGTTCGTCTGGCCTTTGAAGTGACTGACACCGGACTTGGTATCGCTCCCGAGCAACAGACTCACCTCTTTCAGCCTTTCGTCCAGGCAGATAACTCAACAACACGTCGCTTCGGCGGGACGGGCCTCGGTTTGACGATCAGCCGACGCATGGCCTTACTCCTCGATGGCGATGTCACTGTCCGTAGTACCCCCGGCAAGGGCAGCACTTTTACCGCCATGATCGCGACCGGTTCCCTTCAGGATGTCGCCTTCGTTGATACACTTGAACAACCAACCATTGCAGCCATCCCAATATCTGTCGGTCCATTGCGACTGGATGGTCACATTCTGCTCGCTGAAGACACCCCCGAAAACTACCGTCTCATCAAGATGCTGCTCACCAAAGCTGGCGCTACCGTCGATGTCGTCGAGAATGGTCAGCAGGCGATCGATACTTTCATGAACGCGGCTCCCGATACCTACCAGCTGATCATCATGGACGTCCAGATGCCCGTCCTCGACGGCATCTCCGCCATTTTGAAACTCCGCTCCCTGGGCGTCACTCACCCGATCCTCGCCTTAACCGCCAACGCCATGGCCGAAGACCGCACCCGCTGCCTCAACGCCGGCTTCACCGACTTCCTCACGAAACCCCTCGACCGCCAAAAACTCATCCAAACCTGCCACCATTACCTGGAAGTCGCCAAAACTCTCGCAGCAGCTCAATAAACAATGGACTCTCAGAATTGTCCCTTCTCCCTTGAGGGGAGAAGGTGGCAGCACAACACCTTTGGTGTTTACTAAACACAGTGCTGACGGATGAGGGTAGGCTATAGGCACTTACCGACTGACAATGCCATCACACGCTCAAGGCATTTCCATCCCACTCCGCTCGTGAGACGACCATGCGATCCCATTCGCAATTTCACCGCACAAATAACTCTCATCACCCTTGCGCAAATTGCATCCGTCTCTAGCCTAACGCCTAACGCCTAACGCCTAACGCCTAACGCCTAACGCCTACTCCGGCACGACACAGACATCATTCACAATCAGCGTATTGCCCAGCAGCGTCCGCATGGCTTCCTGCGCGACCTGTTTCTCGTAATAGCTCGTCACCTGACCGGAAACCGTAATGACCTTGTTCTTCAAACCCAGTGTCAGTTTGCGACGCTGAAACAGCGGATGACGCGACAACGTCGACTGAAGCAGTTCCAGTTGAGGGTGAGCCGAATCTTGACGATGCTGCGTGGTCATATCGTGAACGCTCACAACTTCCGTTACCATTCTTGAGACGTCCTTCCAGACACGAAAAGCCGCTAGTCTTTTCTTCGGCAGCCTGCTGCGAAAAATTCAGATATCGAACCCGAACACGGGGTAACGCCTGCAATTGTCAGCGATCAAAGCAGGTTTGCAGGTAAATCGACTGTAAAATCGTAAGTCGCCAATCTATCAGCCTGCGAATGCTTCTAGCGTGACGCTGATGACGTTAGGTCATTTATCGTCCTCTGGCAATGCGACATTCTCAGCCGTGACATTCTGACGCTACCGGCGTTCTCATAATGGCTTAGGACGATTTTGATATTCCTATGGACAGAAATTGCAATTTTCTGAACAATGCCGCCCCGTGTCTTGACGGCTGGGCAGAATTCTGTCGCCAGCACCCCGTAGGGCGCGGTTCGAGAATGGCGCTCTGCATGAGCGAGAATGCCATTGACACGAACCGTCCTGCACACCGTGTCCTCACGATCGCCCCCACATCGCCGACAGGACCGCCGGACTCTCATCAAGGATGATCGACATGTTCCGTCAAACGACTACTGCTGCCCTCAGCACGATGCTGATGGCCGGCTGCGTGAACTCGTATAGCCCGTATGGCCCTTATCAGGGCATGCCACCGGGAACTTACGGCCAGCCACAGCCTTACCCCACCGGCCCTGGCACTATTTACGCACCTCCGACGTCCGTCATGCCCGGCGGTCCGATGCCAGATACCTTGAACTCCGCACCATCGTGGGGAACAGGATCACCCTCCGCTCCGATTCCAGGAGCCGCCCCGGGCAGTGCGTATGACCCCAGCTCAAGCCCGACTTTCAAGAACAACTCGTCGACCTCTCCGGGCAGTGGCGTTCCCAACTATAAAGATCCGTCATTCAATAACGATGGGTTTGAGGCCTCCGTTGCCCCCGGCGTCAGCGGGACTTCTTACACGCAGGCCCCGACAAATGTCGTCCCATCGGGTTATCAGCCCGTTCCAACTTACACCGGTTCCAGCGGCGACGAACAGTTCCTGCGACCACTGGCGACACCAGCAGACGGCTCGCCACAGCTGCAGTCCGTCCCTCAATCAACGGCACCGGCTTCTCAGCCAGCCGCCCCTTTGTTTCCAAGTGAACAACCATGGGGAACCTCTTCGAAATCATCACCAACAGCCACTCATCATTATGCCTATGATGGCCACTATCACTGGCTGCAGGGCCGAGTCCAGTTCGACGACCAGCTGCAACGCTGGCAGATCCAGTACAGCACCAGCCCTTCCGCCACGGATCCCTACGGCGGTCGCATCACGCTGAGTCAACACAACGAACTGATCAAATGTCGCCCGGGCGACGTCATCATCGTCCGCGGCGAAGTCGTCGAAGACACCCATGACGACGCTGGCAAACCCGTCTACAAAGTCAACCAGATCGCCCGCGTCACAACCCAAAGCTAACTAACTCGATCTCTCTCCTGTTTCCGGTCCTTCTCCTTTGAGGGGAGCGGCATTTCGTTCCTTCTCCCTTGAGGGGAGAAGGTGGCGTCGCTTCGACGACGGATGAGGGTGGGGCATAGGCACTGACACGCCATCCTTCGCTCTCCACGCCCCAGCCATCTCCCCCGCCTTGACGCCCCCGCTCCCCACCGGCGATACTCCTCCCAATGAAACGCCGTAAACGCAAACGACCTCGCCCGAATGCTGCTCCTGAAGCCAGTTACATCTGCGGAGCCTGTGGCGAAGACATTGTCGTCCCGATTGATCTGACTGCTGGCTCCGAGCAGTCCTACGTCGAAGACTGTCCCGTCTGCTGCAGGCCGAATGTGATTCACGTCGATATCCTCGATCCCGATGACATTCGCGTGCACGCGGAGCTCGAGTATGAATCGTAGCCCGAGGGAACCTCTCGTAAAACGGGTAGTCCGGGTTGTCCCCAACCCCGACGGCGAAGCCGGTGGAAACACGTCATTCGCGCACAGAACCTTCATTCGCTACGCCAGTCCATCGTTTTCATTGTGATCTGGTGATCGATACGCCATGATAAGCCGTTGTTGATCCCACCTTGACCCGCCTGCTTGAAAGCGACTCCCCATGATGGACCACCGCGCCTTGGCTCTCACCGTGTTGCTCGTCGTGACTTCCCCTCTGGTCGCTGCTGACCCTGTTCCCGTCTGGCCCAATGGTGTTCCCAATTCCAAGGGGGAAGGGGAAGGTCACTCCCCGTCGTTGACGTGGTACCCCGCGCCGGAAAAAAATAACACAGGAGCCTGTGTCGTCGTCCTCCCCGGCGGTGGTTACAACAACCTCGCGGATCGTCACGAAGGGCATCAGATTGTCCAGTGGCTGAATGGACTGGGAATCAATGCGTACATTCACCGTTATCGTCTCAAACCTCAGGGTTACACACCCGCGGATTCGCTGCTGGATGCTTTGCAGGCGATGCGACTGGCCCGCCAATGGGCACCCGAAAAAGGCTACGATCCGAATCGTATCGGAATTCTCGGCTTCTCTGCCGGCGGTCACCTCTCCTCAATGACAACGCTGACCTCCGCCGTCGGTTCGACCGATGCCGGCCCGACCGACGAAGAGAAAGCCGCTCGTCCCGATTTCGCCATCCTGCTCTACCCCGCTTACCTGTACGTCTTCCCCGAAGCAGAATACGGCGTTCCCCCCAAGCCGAATAAGAATGTTCCGCCGATTTTCATCGCGGTCAGCGGGCAGGATCCCAAGTACGAAATGACCTCCGCCAAAATCTTCGAGAACTTCAAGCCGGCAGGTGTCGACGTCGAACTCCACGCCTTTGGTGGCTGGGGACCTCACGGGCTGGGGCTGGCTCATGGCGACCCCGCCTTCGGACAGTGGCCAGGGATGTGTCACGCGTGGATGCGTCGACAGGGACTGCTGACGAGCTCTGCACGGTGTGCATCTGCCACACTGAACATGACCAACTGCGACAAAAAGATCACTGGCTGGGCTCGACTCTCGCCGATTGGCGACAACAATAAGCCTGTGGTCGCTGTGTCGTCCTCCAATGGGGTCTTCAAGTTCAACGACGTGACGACCCGTCCATGCCCTGGGGATTACACCCTGAGCCTGTACATCGCCCCGGAAAAACCGGAACTCGGGATGCTCCCGATGGACCCGGTCAGCAACCTGACACTCACCATCACCCCCGGCGACAACGTGATCGACATCGCCGATTTCCGCCTGAAAACAGAAGAATCGAAATAGCCAGCGAATACGGGAGGGCGAGGCTCCGTCCGAGCCGCTGTCCTGCGTTGCATCCCGGCAACGGTTAGTTGATGTTGCAGGGTATGCAGGATCTGAATGCTTGCGAGGCCATCATGGTTTCGCTCGCAGTTTAAGTCCCGAAACGCATAGATCCGCCTCACACGGAGGTTCGCCATCCCAACTTTCGACTCCCTCACCTGCCAACCTCATCGAACTTCGCATCCCAACCACCAATCATGACCGAAACTCCCTACCAATCCGACTCACGCCTCCACTGGGTGGCGATGTTCATGCCTCTGTTCGCAATGGTCACGATTTTCTTCGGAGCGATGACCACGACGGAAGGTGCCGGGATGATTTTCCCTGACTATCCCACCTCCGATGGGCAGGGGATGTTTGCCTATCCGTTTCTCTCACTCATCACCACGATGTGGGATAACCCCAAGGATTATCATCGTTTTCTCGAGCATGGGCACCGTCTCGTCGCGACTGCGATTGGTATCTATGCAATCGTTCTGTGTGTCCTTGGTTACATGTTGGATCAACGACGCTGGGTTGGTCACCTCGGTCTTACGATTCTGATCTGCATCATCATTCAAGGACTTCTGGGTGGCTTTCGCGTCCTCCTGAACGATCTCGGATTCGCGATGGTCCACGGCCTGTTCGCGTCATTTGTTCTCTCTTTGATGGGTGTCATGGCCCTCGTAACGGCGAAAAGCTGGCTTAAACCCGTCGAAGTCAAAACAACAGCGTCCCTGATCACCAACCGCTCGCTCGCGACTTTCGTCTTCGCCGCGTTGATCTTCCAATACTGCCTCGGAGGCGGCATCCGTCACTTCCCCGCTCACCCCATCTTCGGCAACCCGATGCACCACCTACACACCGGGCTGACCGTCCTGGTCTTCACCCTGCTGACGACCATCTCCTGCTGGTTCGCTGGCGGAGCGATCACCCGCTGGGGTGGTTACCTGGGTGTCGCCATGTCGCTGCAAGTCCTTTTGGGGCTAGCAACTTACGTAACAAAATATGGATATCCCCCTATTGGCTATCAAGCCGTCGCGGGCAGCTATGACCAGGTATTCATGCGAACGTTCCACATGATGTCTGGGACGATCGTCATGGCAGTCGCGACCCAGCTTCTTATCCAGGTCTGGCGGGCCCGAAAAGCAGACAGCCAAATTGTCGCACAACCGACGTAACCATGGCAGTTCTCTTGACAACGGCTATCATATCATACTTCGCCTTTGCTCCGTCTTATCTCCTGCACAGCTTTGACATTGTACCCAGGACGGCACCCTAGGCTTCCCGCCACGTTCGATTCTCTCGCATTCCCGCGACGAGTCATGCACCCAAAGGAGAGACGGCATTGAGTACCGTCGAAACCCTGACATCCAGCTACACCTGGACTCTCAAACCGAAAGAATACGTCGAACTCGCCAAGCCGCGGATTTCGACGATGGTCCTGATTACCGTCACGCTGGGGTTCCTCATCGGTTCGACCCAGACGACGGACTGGATGATCCTTCTGCACACACTGGTCGGTGTCACGCTGGCCGCCTGTTCATCGAATTCGCTCAATCAACTGATCGAGCGACGCACCGACGCCCTGATGCCTCGTACGGCTGACCGCCCGCTGCCTTCCGGACGCTTGGCGCCTGTCGAAGTTGCCCTCTTCGGCATCTTCTGCGGCATCGCGGGCATCACGTATCTATTCCTGAACGTCAACGCCGCTGCTGCTCTCGCGACGCTGGCCACTCTGTTAATCTACGTCGGCGTTTATACGCCTCTCAAACGCGTGACCTCCTTCTGCACCGCCATCGGCGCGATCCCTGGTGCCTTGCCTCCAGTGATTGGTTACGTCGCAGCCGGACAGTCTCTTGACCTCGGCGCCTTCAGCCTGTTTGTCATCATGTTCCTGTGGCAGTTCCCGCACTTCCTCGCGATTGCCTGGCTGTACCGACAACAATACCACGCCGCAGGTCTGAGAATGCTCCCTGGCGGAATTCCTCAACCCGGCATCACAGGGTTCATGGCCGTCGGATACGCGTTGGCTCTCCTCCCGCTGAGCCTGCTTCCCTATCACCTCGGCATGGCCGGCCCGACTTACTTCGCCCTCGCCGCGATGCTCGGCATGCTGTACCTGGCCTACAGTGTCCGCTTCATGCTCAGCGAAAACCGCAACAACGCCCGCGGCCTGCTCCGCTGCAGCCTCATCTACCTGCCAATCCTCCTGATCGCCCTCACCTGGAGCCACCTGGCAGCGTAATTGACACCGACCACACCCGGCTAAGATTCTCAAGGCTGCTCGAAATCTTTCTCCGTGAACTCTCTGTCCTCTGTGGTTAAACTGTCGTCATGAACGCCATCACCCAACCTGTCGATCACCTTCGCCACGACTCCACCGGTCCGCATATGGGGCTGCCGATTCCCAATTCCAAGCTCGGAATCTGGCTGTTCCTCGGCACGGAGATCATGTTTTTCACCGCGCTCATTGGATCGTACCTGGTTCTTCGACTGGGAACTCAGCCGTGGCCGACGGACCAGTCGTGGACCCACATCAATATCGTCGCCGGCGCGACCAATACGTTCGTCCTGATTCTTTCCAGCTACCTTGTTGTCCTTGCTCACAAATCGATCGTCAATAAGCAGATCGGCCGGACGCAGTTGGCGTTGCTGGGTGCTTTTATCCTGGGACTCGGTTTTCTGGGCATTAAAGCGATTGAGTATAAAGGCAAGTTCGAACACCACGTCATCCCCGGTCAGATCCCCGAGTCATCTTTGCAGTCGATGGAGTTCTATCTCCGTGACGTCGACAACAACTCACTCGCCTGGATCAACACGCTGCAACCAGGAACAGATTCGGTCTACCTGCGAGAAGGACAACTCAAAGCACGCGTCGAGAACACCGAAGCCGGCAACGCCGATGCGGCTTTGGCACCGTTGAACGAAAGTGAACTCGCCCAGGCCAAAGCTGTCCTCGACTGGCGTGCTCAGCTCGAAACAGTGAAGATTCTTGTCTCTAACGACCAGGCGAAGCTTTACCCACCAAGCCCGGAAGCCGCCGAATCAGCCGCCCAGGCCGCGACGATGGATGAAGCCACCAAGCTCGGCGGTCTCGAAGGCTCCCTCGCCTGGATCAAGCACCAGCCACTCATCCAGGATCATGCCCAAGGCCTCTACGTCGCCCGCCCCATGCTCCACGGCAACCTCTTTGCCTCCCTCTACTTCCTGATCACCGGCTTCCACGCCATCCACGTTATCGTCGGCTTGATCCTCTTCCTGACCGTCCTCGTGCAAGGCCCGTGGCTGACGACCCTCTGGGCGACCTACGTCGAAAACATCGGCCTCTATTGGCACTTCGTCGACCTCGTCTGGATCTTCCTCTTTCCGCTGATTTACATCGTCTGATATTGGACGATGCTCCCGCGCAATAAAAAAGCGACAGGCCGGGCTCGGCTCTGTCGCTTCCATGAGTCTTGAACTCTCAGCTCTCAAACCTTCTGTGGTTCGTTGTGAGCAGAGACCTTTTCCTCGAACTCGAGTCTCTCCTGACGTTCGTGTTCAAGATGACCCACATGACGTCCATCATGAGGGGTGTTGTCATGCTTCTGAATCTCATGCAGCCGCTTCTGATTCGGCCACAAGGTTTTGGAAACCTTCCTCAGCAGCACATAGAACGTCGGCGTCAAAAACAGCCCGAAGATCGTCACGCCGAGCATCCCCGCGAACACCGCAGTCCCCAGCACCTGACGCATTTCTGAACCCGCACCAATCGCCCTCGCCATCGGCAACACCCCGAGGATGAACGCAAACGACGTCATGATGATCGGACGCAGACG
This sequence comes from Planctomyces sp., assembly GCA_005778225.1. Classification (GTDB taxonomy): domain Bacteria; phylum Planctomycetota; class Planctomycetia; order Planctomycetales; family Planctomycetaceae; genus SXPC01. The sequence continues at coordinate 14,440 of SXPC01000252.1, forward strand.
CATCCGGCAGGCTTCCACAGCGGCTTCATAACTGTCGCGTCCCTCTGCTTCGAGGTGGTTGGCAAACTCAACGATCAACACCGCATTCTTCGCCGCCAGACCGACCAGAACGATGAATCCGATCTGCGTGATCAGGTTGTTATCCATCCCACGCCACACGACCCCACCGAGTGCGAACGGAATACAGACCGGCGCGATCAAAATAATCGCCAGCGGCAGCGTCCAGCTTTCGTACTCAGCTGAGTGCACCAGGAAGACGAACAGCACACACAACGGGAAAATGTAGATCGCCGTATTGCCAGCCAGAATCTGCTGGTACGCAATGTCGGTCCATTCAACATCCATCCCCGGCGGCAGGTGTTCGGCTGCCAGTCGTTCGATGGCAGCAATTGCTTCCCCCGAACTTCGTCCCGGGGCTGCATCCCCTTGAACTTCCGCAGCTGGATACATGTTATAACGCACAACCCGGTCCGGACCGCTACGCCATTCAATATTCACGACCGACCCGAGCGGAACCATAAAGCCATTCGAGTTACGCACCTTCAATCGCAGGATGTCATCCTCACGTTGACGGTACTGCCCTTCCGACTGCACCCGCACCTGGAACGTTCGCCCAAACAGGTTCAGATCGTTGACATAGGCAGATCCCAGGTTGACCTGCAAGGCTTCGAAGATATTCGCGATCGGCACTTTCAGCATGCTCGCTTTGACGCGATCCACATCGGCATACAACTGGGGAGTCGTCGCGCGATACGTCGTGAAGACGTTTCCGAGAGCTGGATCTTTTCGAGTCTCTGCTATCAGCTTATCGGTTGCCTGTTGCAACGCCTGATAACCTTCCCCATTGCGATCCCGCACAAGGAACTTGAAGCCCCCCGCCGTTCCCAACCCCCGTACCGGCGGAGGAGGAATCACGAAGATCGACGCATCCGTAATCTTGCTCAACTCCGCCTGCACTTCATTGCGAATCTGCATCGCCGAGGGTCCATGATGCATCCGCTCATGGAATGGCTTGGGAATGATGAAGATCGAACCATAGTTCGGACTGTTACTGCGCGTCGTTCCTGAATACCCCGAGTACGAAATCGCATGGCTGACCCCCGGGTTTGCTTTGATGATATCGACAGCCTTGCGGACAACAGCCGCACTCCGCTCCGTCGATGCCCCATCCGGCAGCTGCACCATCGTAATCAGGTAGCCCATGTCCTGAGCAGGAATGAACCCCGTCGGCGTCTTCTGGAACCCATAGATCGTTAAACCCACCAGAATCGCATAGACCAGCAGCGGCAGAATCGGGCGATGGATCGTCCAGTTCACCGAGCTTGCATACGCGTTGCTGGTGTAATCAAAGCACCTGTTGAACAAGCGGAAGAACCATCCGAAGAGAAAATTCCACGCCCTTCCAAACAGGCTCGAATCCTTTGTCCCATGTGGCTGCAACAGCAGCGCACACATCGCAGGCGACAGCGTCAGAGAATTAAACGCAGAGATCAACGTCGCGACCGAAATCGTCAACGCGAACTGCCGGTAAAACTCCCCCGTCAAGCCCGAGACAAACGCTGTCGGTACGAAGACAGCCGTCAGTCCGAAGGCAATCGCGATGACCGCAGGCGTCACTTCATCCATCGCTTTGCGCGTGGCCTCTCTTGGCGAAAGCCCTTCAGCAATGTGACGCTCGACGTTCTCGACGACGACGATCGCAGCATCAACCACGATCCCGATC